>NZ_CP056285.1:0-284741 GCF_013729795.1 Citrobacter sp. RHBSTW-00859
GTGACAAAAAATTCATCAGTACAACCTGTATCACTGCTCCGCCTGGGCGTTTTTACTCCCAGTTGCCGAACAGAGGCAACGGTCACGCTAAACGTGACGGAAGCGCTATCCAGTCTGGAAATTGCAAAACAGGAAGGGTACACGGACATAAAGATCACCGGCCCGATGCTGAATTATTTCCAGGACTTCCGGTGCTGGACAGCAATCGTCCATTCCTTCAGCGTATCGCCTGATGCGCTGAAAGGTAACCGGATTAAAATGCCCTTTAGTGAATTTGCCAAACTCTGCGGCTACCCATCAAAACGCTACAGCACGAAACTGCGCAATGAGATAGCCGATTCGTTGACGAAGATTCGCTCAAAAAGCATTCGGTTTGAGAAGAACCCGGGGATCACCAAGTTCAAAGTAGCCGGGTTGCTGAAAGAGGCGGAATTTGATGGTGAAAGTGATTACATCATCCTGGAAGCCGACGAACGACTCTGGGATTTGTACCGTTCAGATCATCTTACTCTGTTGCGGAAGAAACCCCTGGAGCTACTTACCAGGAATGAAACGGCTCAGGCGCTCTATACATTTTTTGAAGCGCTACCTCAACATCCAGCCCCGATCACCTTTGACAGACTTCGACAGCGTTTACTGCTCAATGGGCGCATTGCCGAACAGAACCGGAAAATGCGAACTGCTCTCGATGTGCTTGCCAGCATCGGTTACCTGAAATTTTACTACCTGGTGGACACCAGCGTACCCACCATTCAGATCACGGATCGGAATCCCAAACTAACAGGTTCCTGATGTTTGAAACGTCTTTTTGCCCGGTTCCGGGAATGTGCTGTCTCATTCCCACCGGTCAAAAACACTAAGTTGACGTTTCCCTCTCAAACCCACCCGTGATTTTGTAGTCGCTAAAGGATAAATAGTCCCATTTACATCTGAAAAGCTGATGGGGCGCGTCAGGCCTCTATTGAATACAACTTGTATTACCATGAAAAATAAAGAAAATAACACTCCTCTTTATAATTACTGCTGTTCGCCTAATCCCAAAAAGATACTTTTTTAATCTGCACAGTTTTTATCGCCGGTGGGAACGAGAGGGAAGGGGAAAATATACCCGGTGGGATTGAGAGGGAAGGCCTGTAGAAAACAACCCGACAATCTTTTGTCGGCTGGAATGACCAGGGTAAATTAAGTTCTGGAGGATAGTTATGACTTCGACATTTGGTAAGCAGCTGAAGCTTTATGCAGACCGGCAAACGGGCGCAAAACGTACTGCTCTTGATTTTCAATATGTGGTTTCGCCTGGTAAGGATGCGTTTCCCACGGTGAACATCACTATGGCTCCGATTGCTGATGGCGCAAAAGAAGCCCAATGGGAGCTTAAGCGCGTCATCCAGCTGAATCGCTATGAATTAACTCAATGTTGCGCGGTATTGTTCGGGCTGGAAAAGGAGATGAGGGCAAACTTTCACGGAACCGATAAAAACAAAGGTTTTACGCTCATCAACAATGGTGCATCCGGCTGCGGGATAAACTTTTCTCATGGTGGGGATATGCTGACGCATATGTTGAACCATGCCCAAAGAATGGAAGTAGGGGCATTTATTCTGAAACGGCAGGCGGATGCGTGGGATATGAGTGTCAGTGACGTTCTTGCACTTTTGCGTCAGTCCGTGGCCATCAAACGGGCATAAGATCACGAAGCAGGTTCAAGAACAGGCTTACCGTACAACAATTTTCAAATCCAAACTGACCCTACTTAACTTCAACTGGAAGGCGCTATGACAGAACATCAGCAGAATAGAAATGTTTGTGAAGTCGGGTTAGCCTGTGAAGCCATGACGATTGATCCCAAAACCATTCAGTCAGCAGTAATGCGTAAAGAAGCCACGCAAGTTGTTATTCCTCACTTTAAGGGGGTTTGTCCTGCTTTTGTCGAATGGGCTGAACAATGCTTACCTGGCGATAAACTTCCTCGTGGGAAATTTTTTAGGTCACGAGAATGGATGCGTCAGTTCACCACTTGCCAGATAAACTACAAGACAGATCATCCAGATGAAGGAAAGTATGGATGGCTTTTTGAAGGAACCAAATATTGAAAAGTTAAGGAGATATGATTAATGCTAATTTATGCCGCAGATCTGATTTTACCCTTAAAAATTCTGCTGGTGGTATTTGTCGTGACTATCATAGGCGCTACCATCGGGTTGAAATTTGTACGCTCCGAAAACAAGATCGTTTGCATGTGGCTCGTGCCAATAGGCTGTCTTGGGGGAATTTTTGCATTGATGATGTTTCCATCAATTACCACAAATGATTTGTTGCTCGGCAAGAGATGGTCGGAAGATTGTCGCGTGGTCGAAAAATACGAACGCCACGCTTTTGAAGCACCGACGAACCGGCTGATTTGTTCGGGGGTTGATGAGCATGTTAATTCAGAAAGTTATGCGGTATTAACGAAAGCTTACCGGGAGCGGGGGGGAGAACTTATTTCGGGATCCCATAGTGTTGAAAACTAGCCTTCAAATCTAATGCTACGGAGTTTTCATGAATAATAATCACAATGTTTTTCCTTGCAATGAATTGGGTATGGGTGATTCCAAATCGGAATTGGAAAGACTCCTTGAATTATGTGAATCCACTCCGCAAACAGGCGAGCCTAACCCCCAGATAGCTAAGGAAGGTGCGAATAAGCAGGTCATTTCTTCCCAAGCTGACTCGCTGATTAAAATTTCGCGGATCTGGGCCGATTTTTTTCCCGCAAACACATCGAATCAGCCTATTTAGGCTATTTTTTCCACCATTTCTGGCGTTATTTCCGGTTTTTACTGAGATCTCTCCCACTGACGTATCATTTGGTCCACCCGAAACAGGTTGGCCAGGGTGAATAACATCGCCAGTTGGTTATCGTTTTTCAGCAGCCCCTTGTATCTGGCTTTCACGAAGCCGAACTGCCGCTTGATGATGCGAAACGGGTGCTCCACCCTGGCACGGATGCTGGCTTTCATGTATTCGATGTTGATGGCCGTTTTGTTCTTGCGCGGATGCTGCTTCAAGGTTTTTACCCTGCCGGGACGCTCGGCGATCAGCCAGTCCACATCCACCTCGGCCAGCTCCTCGCGCTGTGGCGCTCCTTGGTAGCCGGCATCGGCTGAGACAAATTGCTCCTCTCCATGAAGCAGATTACCCAGCTGATTGAGGTCATGCTCGTTGGCCGCGGTGGTGACCAGGCTGTGGGTCAGGCCACTCTTGGCATCGACACCAATGTGGGCCTTCATGCCAAAGTGCCACTGATTGCCTTTCTTGGTCTGATGCATCTCCGGATCGCGTTGCTGCTCTTTGTTCTTGGTAGAGCTGGGTGCCTCAATGATGGTGGCATCCACCAAAGTGCCTTGGGTCATCATGACGCCTGCTTCGGCCAGCCAGCGATTGATGGTCTTGAACAATTGACGGGCCAGTTGATGCTGCTCGAGCAGGTGGCGGAAATTCATGATGGTGGTGCGATCCGGCAGGGCGCTATCCAGGGATAATCGGGCAAACAGGCGCATGGAGGCGATTTCGTACAGGGCATCTTCCATGGCACCGTCGCTCAGGTTGTACCAATGCTGCATGCAGTGAATACGCAGCATGGTCTCCAGCGGATAGGGCCGTCGGCCATTGCCCGCCTTGGGATAAAACGGCTCGATGACAGCGGTCATATTCTGCCATGGCAGAATCTGCTCCATGCGGGAGAGGAAAATCTCTTTTCGGGTCTGACGGCGCTTAGTGCTGAATTCACTATCGGCGAAGGTGAGTTGATGGCTCATGATGTCCCTCTGGGATGCGCTCCGGATGAATATGATGATCTCATATCAGGAACTTGTTCGCACCTTCCCTAATATGCAAGCATTTTGGAATCGATAACTGGTGGCTCATCTCATATCACTGGCTTCAATTTTTGCTCTCATATTCTTAATGGCCGTAAATTTTCCACACTCAACGATGCAGAGATAAAACAGCTAACATCTCTTCGCAATGAGGGGCGAAAAGACGGTTTTGTGGTCAGAATTCAACCTGTTGATGTAACCCCTGAACTTCAGCTTGAAAGGTATCTTGCGTCAAGTTGGGAAAGCGAAATCGAGATTTATAAACGCGTACCGTCGATTGTCGTGATCTGTAAAATCTCAGGTCTGTCTGCATTGGCAGGCTCGGGGAACAAAATGTTTTTAAATATGGATTACTTAAGTTGCGGAACTGAAACTGATGATCAGGATTGCCAGGATTAAGTCACTGATTGGCGGTTGCAACGAGCTTTGGGTTTGTTAGACTGGCCTGACATACCTTCCCCCATCGCGGGGTGCGTTGTCGGAGTATCAAAATATTGTTTTCCCCTATGCGGGGTTTAATTAGTGAGTAGCGACTGCCCGGGTTAGCGCCTGACCCGTGTCAGACTTCTGAAGGATATTTTGATATTAACCGTCCAGCTGGACGGTTTTTTTTCGTCTGTTTTTAATTTGGATAGTGGTATGGGTAGAAAAAAACAATCAAACCGCAGTGTATCAGCGCCAGCTGTTGATGCTGAAAAAGAAATTATCGACCCGAGATGGAACATCTTTTTCTTTGCGGCAATTGACCGACCGTGGGTGCTTAACCCGCATCTTTTTTACGCTGAACAAGCGCAGGAACGTTTGCTGTCGCAGTTCAGTGATGTGGAGATCAGGAGTGAAGCGACAAAGAAAGGCGAGTCATTTATAGAGTCAGCTGGAGACTGGTTCAATCCTGATTACCACGACGAAAGTGACGTATACGAGAATATTGAACAGATTGAAGCTTGCCACTGGGTTGCGTTGCGGGAAATGAAGGTCACGGTCACGCTTTCCCTGACCGCTGGGATGTACCACCAGTTTGACAAGGCATTACGAGATCTGCTTATCCGGGAGGCCAGAAGCTGGCGGTGGCTCGACATGGTTGTGATATCAGATTTGATCTGGAACCTCAGTTTTCCGAGGCTTATGGATTTGATGGAATGGCTGGGTATTGAAGTACGAAACATGCCATGTTTCCCGTTAATCAGTGCATGTCATCAGGTTGTCAACGTTTATAAACATGGAGATGGTGATGCCCACCAGAAACTGGTTAATGCTCACCCGGAGTACTACTCAGTATGGCAATGCGAAGGTTATCCGCAAGAGAGACCAGCTCGCCACGAAGAACTTGAAGTTTCCGAGGAACAGTTTAGAGAATTTGCCGAGGCGATAACGGTGTTCTGGAAGAGTCTGCCGGAAGGACTATCTTATTCGGGGATGGGAAAAGAGCCTAAGTGGTTTGGCAAGGCTTATGAAAAAGTGAAGTGCGACAAAGAAAAACGCGAGCGTAAAGCGGAAGAATAGTGGGGCACTCTAGCCCCACCGAAACAAAAGGAGAGTCAGACAGCCGGTGACGGTTGCCAGCCTGATTGAGTCTGGATCCATTTGCCTACGGAAATCATGTCGTAACCACCGTTCCCGTAGGACGACTTCACTTCTTCTATTTCGACTGGAACCGCCAGCTCGATGGGGCGGAACCAGCCATCATCACCGACTGTATACCGGCCTTCATGTTCCTTGCTCATTTCGCAGACCCGGCTGGGTGGAAGCCAGAAACCTTCATTTGCTCTTTCGGATGCGATACGAATAGCTTCATCCACGGAAGCGACTTCCCGGATGTGTTCGTTATGCGCGTTTGACATTTTGATCAGAAATGACTTCATAGAAGGGGTTTGAGGGCCAATGGAACGAAAACGTACGCTAAGAAGTTAATTCATTGTTTAAATTGAAATTTAGTTCTCTCAGTTCCCCCTTCAAAATATCCTCCGGTAGCGTAAACGTATAATGCCCCAGCATATTGATATGCCCGTGCATCAGTGGGGACAACCGGGCGATATCTTCAACCCCGATTTCTTCTCCATTACTGCGTATCCAGCTCAGGGCTTCCTGCATATAAAGTGTGTTCCACAGTACCACTGCGTTAGTGACCAGGCCCAGTGCCCCCAGCTGATCTTCCTGACCTTCACGATAGCGCTTTCTGATCTCACCGCGCTGCCCGTAGCAGATCGCCCTCGCCACAGCATGGCGGCCTTCCCCCCGGTTTAGCTGCGTCAGGATCCGCCGACGATAATCCTCATCATCAATATAATTAAGAAGGTACAGCGTCTTGTTGACGCGCCCCACTTCCATGATCGCCTGTGCCAGCCCTGATGGGCGCGAGCTTTTCAGCAAAGAGCGAATGAGTTCTGAAGCATGAATGGTGCCCAGTTTCAGCGAACCGGCGGTTCGCATCATCTCATCCCACTGATCCTCGGCTTTCGACAGATCGGCACAACCACGTGCCAGTTCGTCCAGTGCACCGTAATTTGCCGATTTATCCACTCGCCAGAATACCGCTTCACCGGCATCGGCAAGCCGGGGGGAAAACTGGTATCCCAGCAGCCAGAAGAGGCCAAAAATAATGTCGCTGGTACCGGCTGTGTCTGTCATGATCTCAACCGGATTCAGCCCTGTCTGCTGCTCCAGAAGGCCTTCCAGCACAAAAATGGAATCTCGTAATGTGCCGGGGACAACGATGCCGTGGAATCCAGAGTACTGATCAGAGACGAAGTTGTACCAGGTGATGCCACGTCCGGAACCAAAATATTTTCTGTTAGGTCCTGAATTGACGGTTTTCACCGGCGTGACAAAGCGCATGCCATCAGCTGAAGCCACTTCGCCACCACCCCAGCGGCCAGCAAGCTCCAGTGTGGACTGAAAATCAACCAGGCGGGCATTGGCGCTGACCAGCGTTTCTGCCCGGAGGTAATTCTGTTTTACCCAGCTAAGCCGGTGGCGCGTCAGCGCCGGTATATTGTGCTTTATCAGCGGTTCCAGCCCGATATTGCAGGCCTCTGCCATCAGGACCGCGCACAGGCTGATGTGCAGATCCTGTGCCCGGGCCCCGGATTCACTGACATGCGTAAACTCACGTGTAAATCCCGTTCTGGCATCTATTTCAAGCAACAGTTCCGTCAAATCTACTGGCGGGAGTAGCAGCCTTACCCGACTGTTGAGACGATGCAACGATGTTGGCTCCTCCAGTTTCTCCAGGCTGCTGATAGTCAGGGAAGGATGTTTACCGTCATGGCAAATATGAACCTCCGCATTTCCTTCAAAGCGGGATGCGACGGTTTTCCAGGTTTCATCTAGCTGGACCGCCAACTGTTGCACGCCTTTATGTCCATCAGTGGGATGTCCCAGCGCCCGGCAAACGGGGACCCGCTGAGCCTGCCATTCTTCCCCCTGCAACAGCTTCTCGCGGGGATTTCCCCAGCGATCGCTGTTTTCGAGCCAGATGTCCCTTCGACGTAGTGCATCCTGAAGGCGCTCCAGCAGACAAAGCGAGTAACCGGCACGCTGTATCCGGCCCTCCGCATCGTATACCAGGCGTTTCCAGGGGCCGGTAATAATATGTTCAGGCGCATTGTCCAGGATGCGCTTTTTCGAGCCGTTCAGTTCGGTCAGATAATGAATGGCGGACAACGTATGTTCTCCGGCTGGCGCTGCCTGGAAATGCAGGTCGCGCAATACCGCCGGAAGAAAGCGCTTTACCCGCCCGTACTGCTCCACCATTTCGTCATGGAAATTGTTGTTCTGAGGCCGGGCCAGCTCATTTACCTTGCAGACGGATTCTGCCAGCCTGCTTTTCGGTATGCTGTTGAATATGGTCTCCCTCAGTTCAGCATCGTCAGCCTGTTCATCCAGCAACAATGAACATGCCCGCGCCAATATTAGCGCAGCACGATCAAGATCTTTAAGCGTCCTGAGCCGTTTTTTCTGCCCCGTTTTCTTCGCCGCACGAGTGATATCCAGTATCAGCATATCGAGCACATCAACGGCCTCATCCAGCGCCGCAGTCTCCTGCGCTTTAACGAATGCTGTGAGTACGGCCAGTTTTCTCTGCTGTGGCATTCGCGCGATATATTTTACCGACGCCATGCCTGCGTAACGGGCCAAATTACGCAGTTGTATAGCAGGCAGACCGGTAAAATTCAGTCGGGAAAATTCCAGGTTTCGCAGCCGGATATACCGCTCCAGCGCTTCGGTAAATGCCGGGCCGCTGACGGTGACCGGTCCCTTTTTCAGTTGCTCCAGCGGTGAAGTACGCTGCCCCTCAGGAATGTCCAGAAGCTCCGTCACGCGGGCGGTCTGCCAGCTGTCCGGCAACGCGGCCAGTTTCTTCCACAGCCGCTGATTTGCCCGTTCGCGTATTTCACTGACGAGACGTACAAGTGTGGTTGCTCCGGGCAGCAGGACCTTATTCTGAAGCAGCCACGCGGTGGCAAAATCAAACATAAGGCCGGGTCGCTCATTACTGAGCCATGCGCGGGTGTACAGCAGGCGCTTCAGGCGGAAAGACCAGGGGAAATCGCCAAATTCATGGTAACCGTAATATTCCTTAATCAGCGCAGTATGCTCTCTGAGGGTGGTAACCCGTTCTGCGTAGCGGGTAAGGACTTCTGGACGGCGAATATTAAGCTGCACCGCGACAAATTGCTGAACACCTGGCAGAACCCGGGTTAAGTCTGTCAGAAAGGTGCCCAGAAAACGGGCGGTGGTGAGCTGAAGCGCAATTCCCAGCCGGTTATGCCTTCCCCGCCGCTGGTTAATGAAGGCAAGATCCCGCTCATCAAGATGAAAATAGCGCGCCAGCTGCACGTCATTGGGTTCTGCAACATAGCGACCATAATTCAGTTCCTGCTCAGTGGTCAGAAAATCGACGGGCATACCGGCCTCCCTGCCTGATGGTCATGAATTAACAATTTCGCAACCGTCCGAAATATTATAAATTCTCGGACACACTAAAATGGTGTTGTCTAGGTGTCTATTAAATCGATTTTTTGTTATAACAGACACCCACTGTCCGATATTTGATTTAGGATACATTTTTATGCGACTTTTTGGTTACGCACGGGTATCAACAAGCCAGCAGTCCCTCGATATTCAGATCAAGGGGCTTAAAGAGGCGGGGGTGAAAGCCAGTCGCATATTTACCGACAAAGCATCCGGCAGTTCTACCGACAGGAAAGGACTGGATCTGCTGCGAATGAAGGTGGAGGAAGGTGACGTCATCCTGGTGAAGAAACTCGACCGGCTTGGCCGCGACACTGCCGATATGATCCAACTGATAAAAGAATTCGACGCTCAGGGAGTCGCGGTCCGATTCATAGACGACGGGATCAGCACCGACGGTGAAATGGGGAAAATGGTTGTGACCATTCTTTCAGCTGTAGCCCAGGCCGAACGCAGGAGGATTCTGGAGCGTACGAACGAAGGACGGCAGGAGGCCAGGCTGAAAGGTATCCGGTTTGGCCGAAAGCGCATCATCGACAGAAATAGTGTACTGGCACTTCATCAGCAGGGAACTGGTGCAACAGATATTGCCCGCCGGCTCAGTATTGCCCGTTCCACTGTTTATAAAATTCTGGAAGATGAGAGCCGGGTTAATCTGAGCAAAATTTGAGGACGAACATGAGTGATGTAAAGGCATTCAACAATTGCATGAGTGTGTTCTGGCGACAGCATGAAGCCGAATTCTCTCGCTTTCTGACATCGAAGACAGGTGATAGCGAAAAAGCAGCAGACCCGGAGAAGACGAAGGTGATTATCGTGACGCTTGCCGAAACGACACCTGTACTGGAAGCCGCTAACCTGCAGCAGGATCTACGCCGAGCTGGCATCGAGCCGTGGGCATGGGTCGTTAATAACAGCCTGGCAGCTGCTCAACCGTCTTCGCCTTTCCTGAAGATCAGGGCGAACCGCGAGCTGCCTCTCATCTCTGATGTGGAAGAGCAGTATGCAAAGCGTATTGCATTAACAGCGCTACAGAGCGAAGAGCCGGTTGGTATTGACCTGCTGGAAGAAATGGCGAAGTAATAATGAAGGGGGCAAATGCCCCCTTCGTCTTTATTTCAGTCTTTTACCTGAATCATCAACGACTTTTTCACCGTCTTCCTTGGTGAAAGCCGCTTTCTGGGCATCTGGAAGGATATCGAGAACAACCTCTGAAGGACGGCAAAGTTTAGTTCCCAGTGGCGTCACTACGATCGGACGGTTGATCAGAATCGGATGCTGTAGCATAAAGTCGATGAGCTGGTCGTCAGTAAATTTATCTTCTGCAAGACCCAGTTCCTCATACGGCTCGACGTTCTTACGCAGCAAAGCCCGGACGGAAATGCCCATATCCGCAATGAGTTTGAGCAGCTCATCGCGTGAAGGTGGAGTCTCAAGGTAAAGAATAACGGTCGGCTCGATACCGCTGTTGCGGATCATCTCCAGCGTATTACGCGACGTGCCGCAGGCTGGGTTGTGATAAATGGTGATGTTGCTCATATCAGTATCTCATTACAAAGTGAAAGAGAGACGTAGCGCCAGCGCGGCCAGCGTTACAAACAGCACAGGCAGAGTCATGACGATCCCGGTGCGGAAATAGTATCCCCATGTGATGGTCATGTTCTTCTGTGAAAGGACATGCAGCCAGAGCAACGTTGCCAGGCTACCAATAGGTGTAATTTTCGGTCCAAGATCGCAGCCAATCACGTTGGCAAAAATCATCGCCTCTTTGATAACGCCTGTTGCAGTGCTGCCATCAATAGAGAGAGCACCAACCAGCACGGTAGGCATATTGTTCATGATGGAAGAGAGGAAAGCCGTCAGGAAGCCAGTACCAAACGTCGCGGCCCAAAGTCCTTTATCTGCCAGCACGTTCAACACACCGGAGAGGTATTCTGTTAGTCCGGCATTACGCAGACCATAGACCACCAGATACATTCCCAGAGAGAATATGACGATCTGCCATGGCGCACCGCGAAGCACTTTGCCAGTGTTAATGGCATGGCCTCGCTTCGCCACCGCAAACAGAATGACAGCCCCTACAGCAGCAATCGCACTGACCGGGATACCCAACGGCTCAAGGACGAAAAAGCCAACCAGAAGAAGGATCAACACTATCCAGCCGGTTCTGAAGGTTGCCAGATCTTTAATCGCTTTTGCCGGTGCTTTCAGGAGAGCCAGGTCGTAAGTTGGCGGAATATCTTTGCGGAAGAACAGATGCAGCATCACCAGCGTGGCGATAATGGCTGCGATATCCACCGGCACCATTACCGACGCATACTCAGTGAAACCCAGCCCAAAGAAGTCTGCAGAAACGATGTTAACCAGGTTGGACACGATAAGCGGCAGACTGGCCGTATCGGCAATAAACCCGGCGGCCATGACAAATGCCAGCGTAGTGCCTTTGCTGAAACCTAATGCAAGCAGCATGGCGATAACAATTGGCGTCAGAATCAATGCCGCACCATCGTTGGCAAACAGTGCCGCCACCGCTGCGCCGAGCAAAACGATATAGGTAAACAGCAAACGCCCGCGACCGTTACCCCAACGTGAAACGTGCAGCGCCGCCCATTCGAAAAAGCCCGATTCATCGAGCAGAAGGCTGATAATAATCACGGCAATAAAGGTCGCCGTCGCATTCCAGACAATATTCCACACTACAGGGATATCACCAAAATGGACTACGCCAGAGATCAGCGCCAGTACCGCGCCCAGCGTCGCACTCCAGCCGATCCCTAATCCCTTCGGTTGCCAGATAACCAAAACGATGGTCAGGACAAAAATAGCGCCTGCCAGTAACATAAATCCTCCAGACAGGACGGCTTTGCCGCCCTGTATATACAAAAAAAATTAAACAACCAGCTCTCTGAGTTTCTCGATGCCAGTGGGCTCTGCAGCCATTACCGGTACTAACGCTATGCGGCTTGCATGCTGGTTTTTCACAACCTCGATTTGAGGACGCTCTTGTAGGGCGCGCTGGCAAAGCAGCGGCGATTGCGTCTGTGCAATCGAAAGGCTGTTATTGATAATCCAGCCCCAGGGATGAATCCCCGCACGTTCAAGATCGGACTGCAGGTTTGCCGCTTCCAGTACAGGTGTGGTTTCAGGCAGAGTGACCAGCAAAACTTTGGTACGTTCCTGGTCCTGAAGCTGCATCATCGGAGTGGTAAAATGACCTTTATCCCCCATCTTCCTGGCAATCTCACGGTGATAAGCCCCGGTAGCATCAAGCAGTAATAGCGTATGCCCGGTAGGTGCCGTATCCATGACCACAAACCGTTTGCCAGCTTCACGAATTACGCGTGAAAACGCCTGGAACACCGCAATCTCTTCTGTGCAAGGAGAACGTAAATCCTCTTCGAGCAGCCGTTTCCCAGCCTCATCCAGATCCCTGCCTTTCGTCTCAAGAACATGCTGACGATAGCGTTCAGTTTCATCGTGAGGGTTGATTCGGCTGACCTGCAGATTTTTGAGGCTGCCATTGAGCGTTGTACTGAGATGTGCAGCAGGATCTGAGGTGGTGAGATGCACATCAAAACCCTTATCCGCCAGACTGACGGCGATAGCCGCAGCCATTGTGGTTTTGCCCACACCACCTTTGCCCATCAGCATAATCAAACCGTGTTCACTGCGGGCGATATCATCAACCAGGACAGACAACGACATATTCTCTGGCTTGTTCTGTGGGCTTTGTTCAGGAAGCGATGTTATCTCAGCGTGTTCGTTGAGCAGGCCTTTCAATGCGGATACACCAACCATGTTCAGCGGCTGCAGGTATAAGTTGTCTGTCGGCAAATCAGATAACCCGGCAGGAAGATTTGCCAGCGCCTCTTGCTCCCGTTGCCATATTGCAGCGGCCAGTGCATCACGTTCTGCTTCGCTCGCAGGCAGGACACCGTTAATGACTAAATACTGATTTTTAAGGCCAATAGCTGATAATTCGTCATGAGTACGAGCGACTTCCTGCAGTGTTGATTTTTGCAATCGCGCGACCAGCACAAGGCGAGTTCGTTCAGGATCGGATAATGCCTCAACCGCATGAGCATATTGCTCGCGTTGTTTTTCCAGCCCAACCATTGGACCAAGACAGGAAGCACCATCCGGGTTACTTTCGATGAAGCTGCTCCAGGCTCCGGGAAGCTGAAGAAGGCGAATAGTGTGGCCAGTTGGGGCAGTATCAAAAATGATGTGATCAAAGCGGGTCAGCAGAGAAGCGTCAGTCAGTAAGCCAGTAAACTCGTCGAATGCAGCGATCTCTGTCGTACAAGCTCCTGAAAGCTGTTCACTGATGCTGTTAACAACGTCATCAGGCAAAAGACCTTTAATAGGGTCAACGATTCTGGCGCGGTATTGCTGGGCGGCGTCCTGCGGGTCAATCTCCAGAGCCGAAAGACCAGACACAGCAGTCACGGGCTGGATAGTGTTACCGATAGTCTGATCGAATACCTGACCGACATTGGAAGCCGGGTCGGTACTGACAAGCAGAACACGCTTTCCCAGTTCAGCCAGACGTATAGCCGTTGCGCAGGAAATCGAAGTTTTGCCTACACCTCCCTTACCGGTGAAAAACAGGTAAGACGGGATATTCTCTAAGAATTTCATATGTCCTCCTGACATACTCAACAACAGGAAGTTTTACCACCACAGCAACTGGTGGAAGCTAAACCCACCTTTTCCAGCGGTATACCAAACCAGCGAGCCAGTTCAGCGCGTTTTGGGTATCGCCCGGCCATCACCGTTTCACCATCAAGCAACAGCAGCGGAAGCCCTTCAGCTCCAGAAGCCTCAAGGAATGCTTTCGCTTTTTCGTTCTCAACGAAGCTCATAGGCTGCTGCGCCAGGTTATAACGTTCGATCTGAACCCCACGCCCTTTCAGCCATTGCACATCAGCAGAAAAATTGACCAAAACCTGATCGACATCTGAACCACAAACGCCGGTACTGCAGCACATCGCCGGATCAAACACCGTTAACATTTTCATCTTTAACACCTCATATTCGTAAAAACATATATGTACAGGCAAAATTTTTAGATACAAACAGCCTTACCGCTGCCAGAGCAGTTGGCCGATGCCAGCTTACGGGCGATGGCCTGTACGTCGTCCTGTTGACTTAACCAGGCCTGCTCAATCACCAGGGCAGCCCAGGAAGGAATATGCGGGGATAAGCGATAATGAACCCATTTCCCCTGCTTGCGATCCAGCAACAGGCCACTTTCCCGAAGCATCGCCAGATGGCGGGAGGTCTTGGGTTGTGATTGTTCCAGCGCTGTGCAGAGATCGCATACGCACAGCTCCCCCATCTCCCTGAGCAGTAGCACGATACCCAGGCGGGTTTCATCAGATAGTATTTTGAAAAGTTGTAGGGATGCAATTTCTGGCATTATGTACTCCTGCTATGAATGGGTATTGTCTCTCCACCAAAACAAGAAGTCAAAATCATATGTGTTTTCTCGCATGTGAGTGCAGGTGTCACTATGCGGTTGAAAAACGACCTGATGTGCGATCGTTACGTTAGTTGGGTAGGTAAAAAAGTCATTTGAGGCTAAAACATTGCTTAGTGCGGGCTTTCAGTTCATAGAGAAGAATGAATAATATCAATTATAACAATTGGTTATTTCCTTAGCGTACGTTTTCGTTCCATTGGCCCTCAGACCCCTAGAACCATTTTCCTCAGCTTAGGCCGGTAACGTTAATCGTCGGGGCGGTCGGTAATATTCCGGCGATAGTGTCCTCATATTGTACTCTGGCATGATGCATAACAGAAATTTGAGAGCGCGGGATTGAGAGGCGAAGTAGTTTGATGATAATCGCTGCGGGTGTACTATCAGCCTGATTCCTGGACTGAAGCCGAACGTCCAGCCGTGGTAAAACTGGTGAACGATGTTAACCTGGCATCGAGATATCGAGACCGTAACCATCTGACTGAATAAGGAGCTTTTATGCCGAATGGGAGAGTGATTTTTAACAAAAGAGGCCGATGGGACTGGCTTGATAGCGGTTGTGATATAGATGAGGATGAATTAAAGCAGGAAGAGTGGTTTGTTGGCGATATGTATTATCCGCCAGACTTTGAATACGATACGTCAATGCATGATCACCAGATTACAGAGTGGTTGTCTAAACCTGAAGAGCTGGTGCGGTATGAGCGAGGGCGTTAACTCAATTTGCTTATCTGAACTGGCTACATGATCTTTCAGCGTGGCCATTTCGGTTCTTCACATTTCCCTGACTCCCTCCTGACAGAACCGACTATTTCATCCATGAACCGCAAGAGCGGTAACTAAATGCCATATCGTGTGGCAGAGTGGTTTGCTCCAGTACCCGTCAAAATAGTCCAACATACAAAAACAGGGTAGCCTGCCCCGGGCTTCACCCGGGCCAGGCTACCCGGAGTCGAACCGTTAACCCGGAGTCGTGGGTGAGTAACGTCGAGTGCCCGCCTGAATTCCGTGCGGCCACCAGCATTGGCTTCACCTTTTTCCGACCGACACTTTCGTGCTGGTTTGCGGCCGCATCTTCGCCGGGCCGGAACACCCTGCATTTTGTGCCGGTGGCCATCACCGGTATTAGGATAAAGGGAAGAATATCGGTGATGGATTCCGGGATAATCGCCGGGAAAACCCGGGCAGAATTCACGTACATCACCCTCTATTAGTCCAACATACAAATAAACTTCCCCTTTCTGCCCCTGCGCTTCGCTTGGGGCAGAAAGGGGAGCCGTACCTGAAACCTCCGTGTCGTTTTCAGGATCGGGCCCGTGCCCGGGGTAACCATTCTGCCCGGGCCCACCATTTTAAAAAGAAACCGCCGTGCCCGGTCTGGCCATTTCCCCCGCCTGCGGCAACCGGGCCGTGCCGGTCTTTCCGTCCGGTTCCTGCAAACCCCACATAGGGACTCCGGTCGCTGGATGAGCCATGCGAGAAAATATGAGAAAAAGAGAGAAAAAAAGAGAAAAAAAAGAGGGGCCGGGGGCGCGAGGGTTTCAGTGGGTATAAAGGTCAAGGGCGCTTTGCAGGGTGGACGCGGGGGTGTTGACCCTGATCGCATTTGTATGTTGGACTAATTTTGCATATATGAAGACAAGAAAAGACGCGCTGCCGACAGAGCAGGTATACTCTCGCCATCAAATGTGCGGCCAGCGGCGGGGGATAGGTAACGACCGCAGGCCTCCGCGACCGGTATCAATGATGATGATGCCCTGCCAGGTAAAGAGTAGTGACGACGAAAGTGAAGGTGAAGAAAACCCGGGCCGAACGTAAGCAGCATAGCCGGGACATGCAGGCCAAACATGAAGCGGAAAAAAAGGCCGCTAACCTGCGTAATATTCTAAAGAGAGACATTCTGGCCACGCTGGGTATCCCTAAAAATCACGGTGGGCGGGCAGCTCTTTCTACATTCATCACCGAGCACTTACTGAAGGGTGAGAGTCAGGTTCAGATTGTTGCCATGCTAACCGGCAGCGAATTGATGAAGCGGGCACAGCTTGCCGAAATCGAGCGCCTGAAGAAGATCACGGAACTGGCCAATCAAACCCGCAGAAACGAGATCACCAACCGGGCGTTTGAGCGCCTGGGTATCACAACCCGGCATCCAATGGGCGATTTAGTGCTGAGCATGGTGCGCGAACTGGCAAACCAGAATTTAAATACCGGTGAGATAGTAGAACGCCTGAATGATAACGAAACCGTACTGGAATCGCGCCGCCTGCACAAAGAGAAGCGAGCGGATCTTGAACGTCAGATTGATGAAGGTATTGCCGAGCGCAAAAAGACCCGTGTTGATATGCGGGAAGTGCTCGCCTACATGGCCCAGAAGAACGGTACAACGTATACGCCTCCCGCAGACACCTGGCGATCTCCTGAACATCCGAATGGCGATTCACCGACCCGGCATAATGGAAAAATCAGAGAGAGCCGTCTGACCGGCGCTGAAAGCACCCAGAAAGAAAACCCACGTCAGTACGGTTTGCCCAACCTGAAAACCAGTAGCGCTTCCATCAACAAGGCCGGAATGAGTGAGGCCATTAAGCTGGTGGGCGGACGTGTGACGGAATTTCGCACCTATCTTTATGAGCATCGCGATACGGGACTACGCGCTGATGTGCTGGCTCGCCGGTTTATGGCTGAGTCAATGCAAGGCAAAAAGATGGTTGACCCTGTGCCGGTCAATGAACCAGATAATCTCCCGGCTCCCACACACGAACCTGCCAAACGTAAATGGACGAAGGAAGAAAAGCAGGAAGCGCGTGACCGTGCGCTGGCCGCAGCAAGCCAGGTCGGAAAGCTTAAAGAAGCGGAAACCAACGGCATTACGCACGATGTAGTGCGAGAATCGCAGCCAGCACCCCAGCCAGCCCTGATCTCCGTCGAAGTTGAACAATCCCGCGTCTCCATGCAGGAACCGTCTGTTGCGCCCCTGGCGCACCCTAAACGTGAAGGCTCTACAACCTGCGTGGTGACCAGGCCGGATCAGGCTGATTTCGCTGCTACCGTCCGTCGAAACTGTAACGACCGCTGCGTGATTACAGGAGCAAGCTTACGCCGCAGGACAGAGGCCGCACACCTGGTAGAGCATAGTGCTGGTGGTCTGGATCACTGGAGTAATGGCTTGCTGCTTCGTATCGATCTGCACCGGCTGTTTGACGACAACGTCCTTGCCATTTGCCCGGAGACGTTGACCGTCCACGTTGACCCTGTCGCGCAGGCCGAAGATCCCGATTTGCAGCAATACGATGGCCATGTGATTACCGGGCTTTGCCGTCCGATAGACCCGGCGAATCTCGTCATGCGCTGGGAGCGTTATCAGCGCCGGTTAGAACTGACCAAGTAAAACCGGTAATCCATCAGGTGCGAATCGTGGGAATGCGCCAGCTCGGTAACCCCACGTCACCGGATTGAACCATCACAAAAAAGGAGCCCACCGGGCTCCCCAAAAACGAATTGTTTTATTGTTCCTGCTTAGTTCTACGTAGGTACTCTTCAGCCTTTATCTTTATTTGCACGAGTTCAGCGTAAAACTCACGTTCCATTTGGTATGTTGGCATCTGAGTATAATACTCTTCCACCTGTGGCCAAATTCGCTGAAGTTCTGCATATAAATCATGGAGAGCTCTATCTGCCCAAGATGACGATTGGTAGGATTCAAGCTTTCTGATAGTGGCGCTAAGATGTACTAAACGCGCCACTAATACTTTAGTGTTTACGTATTGTGTTACGGTTCTATCCATGTGGTTTAAGTTACTCATATTATTCCCTAATGAGGTGCTCGCAGAATTACGAGGCAGAGATAACATAACCTTAAAACCTACATACGTGTAGCCCAATCATTACTTTATAGCTAAAAATGCCAGATTTACTCTATGGCCCCCAATCCCTACAGACCTACAGCAGATCTCGTCCACATAGGTCAGTTCCAGCGCAAACTATGGGATCTGAATGTTTGTCGAACGAAAACTTACGGTAGTGAAGTAATTGCCTGAAACATTGTAAATAACTTGCATAGAAAACGCCCTCAAAACAGCGTCCTTTTTTTATCGAAGTTTCAACGGTTCTGGTAGAGTTGTTTTCTGACAGATTTTATTATTAACGTGAGTGGACGCGTCTGGCGAATAAGCTGGTGCAACTTCCCGAAGCCCTCCAAACACCAGGAGACTTAATTTATGGAACTATCAACAATTTCTGAAGCGTTGATTGGTGGTTTAGTTGGTGGCACTATCGCAGCAGGTTCCATCCGGGTATTATTCATTCCAGAAAAGTTTGAGTGGATATTGTTAGCCTGTGTTGTCCTTGCCACTGTTGTTACCTTTTTCTTTGGCCACTCTATACCAAATCCATTTATGATGATAAGCAACATGTATAGTTATTGAATATATAAGACCGTGCTCGTTAGACGTGCTCTGATTGATTTCCATATATGTTTCAAAAGCTTCGGGCCAGTTTTTTCTGTGTTAGATAGGATAACAGAATATGATGACACTTCTTTTTTCGATTTACTGTTCCCTGGTCATTATCGCGGGCGCTTTCTTTAGCTGGTTTCAACGTGAAACTATCGCTACCCGCTGCATTCTTTTTGGCGGACTGGTGATAGTAGCAGCGATCAAGCTAACAACGGATTTTACGACTGTCGCTGTTTCCACGGTTCTGATTGAGGGGTTTTTGCTAACGGCTTATGTTATTGCTGTCCGTTTTATTCAGTGCATTGTAAACAGGGCTGCATAAACAACCCGGACAGAATGCCCATCTATTTATATCAGGCTAATCTACGTGTGACATTTCAATCGCTGCGCGAGCTTCAATGCCCTTCGATAGCAACAAGTTTGCAATGCGCTCTGCCAGGTCTTGATTGGCGCAATGAAAGCGAATAGGCAACTTTTCATGTTTCTCACTATCGATGTAGAACATTACAGAATTGATACTGTATAGCGATGCATATGAAGGACGAGGTTCTATCATCAAATTCAATTCTGGAATAGAAGCTAAAAGTTTAGACATATAATCATCCAGCAGTTCAATACAAACTGGCCGGATAGTTAATAAAGCGGGATTTTCCTCCGAACTAGTCCATTGTCGTGCCTGTAATCTCAAAATATTGAGAAGGTGCAACGATTCATAAGGAATTGTCTTTCCCGTCCGTTCACCCAGGATAACGGATTCCAATGTGTTAATTCGGGATGATAGTCTTCTTATCTTCCGCAACTGATAGATGCTAAGTGTTAATGTTATCACAAATAAAACACCCAAAATAATTGCCATATTTATATCCCATTCGGTTTATTCGTATTATGCCGTGAATATCGATACTCCAGCTATAGGTGTTCGGGACATCCTCTACGCCGGTAGTATCTGCAAAAACTTGTTATTCCATCATATAGTGCATCTCTGAAAACACCTTTTTCGGGTGATACAGCCTTTCATTACTCGGTTCCCCTTTTATGCTGCTACCTGCCTATCAGGTGGTTAGTATGCTTACCAGCCACTTTTTACTATATTGTCCGTTTTGTTAACTGATTTGTTAATGCTTCCATTTGACAGGTCTGGAAAGATACTTTTCTGATTTTAGGGGTTTGAGGGCCAACGATGTAAAAAACCACGTTAATAGGTTAACCTATTGTTTTATTTTAATTATTAGGTGCTGCATTTACAGCTACTCCAATGATCATGGGGCTGATGGTCGATGGAACGCAATACCAAGTAGATTGATTGCATAAAGTTCCTTCAATTCCGATCTGCCCTCCCGTTTTCACATCCTACTTCAGTTCAATTTTGTTGCCATTCCTTTACAACAGCTTCCCAATTGGCCGTTCTCTCGACCAATTTCCCATCAGCATCCTTTCTTGTCCAAACATCCCAGAAATCAGGGTCATCAGAATGGGGTTGCTGCTCTTTCGTCAAATTTTTCATTTTAACTAAGACAGGAAGTTCAGATGCCCAGCCCATCAGTATTGCATGTTGAGATGGCAATGAAGGCAATTCACGGAGTAATCCTCGCAAATTGTCGGGTACCATTTTATGAACTTGCTCCTGATCTTTGTCATTGCTAATTCGATGCAGAAGAAAAGTATTACATTGAGATAAAACTGTAGGTGATAATTCTGATGGTCGTTGCGAAGAAATAACCATACCGAGACCAAATTTCCTGCCTTCTCGTGCAATTTTCTCAAATACTTGACAGCAAACAGCTGCGACATCCTGATTTTCACTGTCCTCACGATACCGTTTAATAAATGTATGTGCTTCTTCAGCAACAAGTACCGTAGGTAAAGATTTGTTATATAGTCGTCTATAACGTTGCAATGATTCAAAAATAATTCTTGAAATGACAGCTGTCACAAGATGAGTAATTTCAGTTGGTACTAAAGAAAGATCAATAATTGAAACGCAGCTATCACCATCACCATCTTTCCCAATATATGTTTCTAACCAATTAGCCAAGTCAACTCTATGCTCTGAGTCATTGGTTATGGGTTTCATTCTTGTATCCGCAAGCATTGTGCGTATTCTAGCTACTAGATATTCAACATATTGCTCGCTACCATTTTCTTGTGCTAACGCCTCTAAATAGGAGACTAAATTATTTCCGTCAAAAGGGACGGGGATATCCTCGTTTTTAGGAAGGAGTTCACACTCATCGCCTCCAAGGCTCTGAAATGAAGATAACACTCCATTTATGATGTTATCAACTGCGCTAACTTTAGCATTGTAATCTGGATATCTGCCTTCTCTTTGCCCACAAAAATCTTGAATAGAGATGATTAATTTATCTAGCTCAGGGCATGGTGTAGTTAATCTCGCTTTGTATTCTTCCAGACTCTGACGCCAAATATTAATTTTAGCCAAAAGATTTTTGGCTCCAGGGAAATCATTAAGTGCCGCTGCTCCTTTAGATTTATCCGCTTTTAAAGAAACCAAAATTGTACCTAGGTATTTTTTAACTTCTATATCTATATTCTTTTGTAAATCAAATTCTTCATTTCTCATTGCTCTCAAGGAGCGTTTTAGTAATGGAAGTTGTGCTTTAGGACTTGCTTGCGTGAATGATGCCCACTCCGAACTATTCCAAAACCATGAGGGTACTTGTAATTGGTTTTCACTGCCTTCAGCCTCAACCTTAAATACTCTACCTTTAAATTTCGTCGTTGGCCCCAAAGCACGTGCATACTCGCCGTTGGGGTCTAGGATGATAAATCTGGCATTTGGTTTTATTTGTGATTCCAATGCAGATTCGAGTGACCACTGGATTAATCCAGATACAGAGCAAGACTTACCGCTACCAGTATTTCCGAGCACTGCTATATGACGACCAAATAATCTATCAGGATCTACAGCTACATTTGCATTGTTCGCAAGTGGACTTTGTCCAATGATCACTCGCCTATTATTTCCAGATTCGACTATTGATCTAAGTTGTAAATCTGTCGGTAGTAAAATAGCAGCCCCAATAGAAGGAAACGATTCAGAACCTCGTTGAAATCTGAAATAATCAGTACCATCTTTGGACAAACGTTTAAGCATTCCCACCGGATTCAAACTTATTTTTTTTCGGGGGAATGGTAGATTTACTAAACCAAATTCTTGAACATCTCTTTGTTTTGGATAAGGCGAATGTTCTACAGCAAGCCACTCTATTTGCCCAACTAAGTAACCATTATCACATGATATTAATACATAACTGTTTACTCTTGGAAAGTTTCTAGGCGTTCCTGCATTCAAAGCAACAGTATCAGGTGAGTCAATCTCTAATATTGCTCTAATTTCATTAGGTGAAACAAAATCTACAGTGCCGACCCTGAGTTGCTCACCTTGTTCAATCGGAAATGAGTTCATTCAGCATCCTCGCTATTATTTGAAATTGTTGTACGATATAAACCCCTTGATTTCAATAGTTCTGCCATACGAATTGATGATCTGTCTATCGCTGCTTTAGGAAGATAAAAATCCACTAAATTCTTGATATCTCCAAAGTGGTCACCAAGTAATAAAGATATTTGAGCTTTTCTTCCACTTTCGTTTACAAAGCGCATAATTCTACCGAGTGGATCGCCGTAGGCAATTATTACTATATGCGTTGAGGGTATTGTCAGCATGTCAATAATAACACGGTTTATATGTTCATCTCCAAAACTATAACCATATGTTACCAAAGTACTATTAGGACGACATGTTGCAGATGCTAAGTCTCTGAATAGTTCAACATAAGGGTATTCTGATGTTTCTCGGTCTTTAACCGAGTTTGGATAAATCATTAATTGATGATAGTTCGCTGCTCCAGCAGCCTCCACTTGTAAAAAGGGTTCCACCGAACTCGCACGGCTTTGTTGAATAAATCAGATTTCGGGTAAGTCTCCCCCGTAGCGGGTTGTGTTTTCAGGCAATACGCACGCTTTCAGGCATACCTGCTTTCGTCATTTTGTTCAGCGCTCGTACCAGGGCCATAGCCTCCGCAACCTGACCATCGTAGTCACGCAGCGTCAGTGAACCCCCGAACAGCTGTTTTACCCGGTACATCGCCGTTTCCGCTATCGAGCGACGGTTGTAATCTGTTGTCCATTTCCACCGCGCATTACTCCCGGTCATTCGCTGATTAGCCACTGCACGGTTACGGTCTGCATATTCACCGGGCCAGTAACCCGCACCTTTTCGGGGAGGGATAAGCGCGCTGATTTTCTTACGCCGCAGTTCATCGTGACAGAGCCGGGTGTCGTAAGCGCCGTCTGCCGATGCTGCCCTGATTTTTCTGTGAGTCTGCCGGATAAGACCCGGGAAGGCTTCTGAGTCCGTCACATTGTTCAGCGACAGGTCAGCGCAGATGATTTCATGTGTTTTACTGTCAACGGCGAGATGCAGCTTACGCCAGATACGGCGGCGTTCCTGGCCATGCTTTTTGACTTTCCACTCGCCTTCACCGAAGACCTTCAGCCCGGTGGAATCAATTACCAGGTGTGCGATTTCACCCCGGGTGGGCGTTTTGAAACTGACATTAACCGACTTTGCCCGCCTGCTGACACAGCTGTAATCCGGGCAGCGTAGCGGAACGTTCATCAGAGAAAAAATGGAATCAATAAAGCCCTGCGCAGCGCGCAGGGTCAGCCTGAATACGCGTTTAATGACCAGCACAGTCGTGATGGCAAGGTCAGAATAGCGCTGAGGTCTGCCTCGTGAAGAAGGTGTTGCTGACTCATACCAGGCCTGAATAGCTTCATCATCCAGCCAGAAAGTTATGGAGCCACGGTTGATGAGGGCTTTATTGTAGGTGGGCCAGTTGGTGATTTTGAACTTTTGCTTTGCCACGGAACGGTCTGCGTTGTCGGGAAGATGCGTGATCTGATCCTTCAACTCAGCAAAAGTTCGATTTATTCAACAAAGCCTTTTTTTATATACGATCTGACGAATTCAGCAGAAGGAAACTCATCATTCGTGACGAAATAAAAATTAGTTTCCCCATTAATATAGAAATGAGTGTTTACTCACAGAAAGAAAATCAGGAGTAATTATTCTGAAGACAGATAATACAGAAGTCGTACAGCGCATTTAACTCACTTCTCAGGAGGTTAATCACTCTCTATTTGTGGACAACCGACATGTCTTAAGGCTCTGGAATAACGTGTTGATATTTCGATGCGTAGCATGCAGCGGAATATTACCGGATCAATAAAGCAGGAAGAGGCGTTTTAATTCTTTCCGCAGGATGATAGTAGGGTGACTGCCATGTCTGATTATAATGAAAAAAGTGCGATCTCCGCACTTCTCGCAGGTCATTGTTCCGATCCATTTTCCGTGCTTGGCATGCACTCAACCGATGCGGGTCTGGAAGTGCGCGCATTATTACCCGATGCCACCGATGTATGGGTGATTGAACCGAAAACCGGGCGCAAAGTCGGTAAACTCGAATGCCTCGACACACGCGGGTTCTTTAGCGGCGTTCTGCCGCGCCGGAAAAATCCTTTTCGTTACCAGCTGGCCGTCACCTGGCACGGTCAGCAAAACCTGATTGACGACCCCTATCGCTTTGGCCCGCTGCTGCAGGAGCTTGATGCCTGGCTGCTCGCTGAAGGGACTCATCTGCGGCCCTACGAGACGCTGGGAGCCCATGCCGACACCATGGACGGCGTCACCGGGACGCGTTTTTCCGTCTGGGCGCCGAACGCCCGTCGTGTGTCGGTGGTCGGACAGTTCAACTACTGGGACGGCCGCCGCCACCCGATGCGTCTGCGCAAAGAGTCCGGCATCTGGGAGCTGTTTGTCCCCGGCGCGCATAACGGCCAGCTGTATAAGTTCGAGCTGATTGACGCCCACGGCCACCTGCGGGTGAAATCCGACCCGTATGCCTTTGAGGCACAGATGCGCCCGGAAAGCGCGTCGCTTATCTGCGGCATGCCGGAAAAGGTCGAACAGCCACAGTCCCGTCAGCAGGCCAACCAGTTTGATGCACCGATTTCGATTTATGAAGTGCACCTTGGCTCGTGGCGCCGCCACGCCGATAACCATTTCTGGCTCAGCTACCGCGAGCTGGCGGACCAGCTGGTGCCTTACGCGAAGTGGATGGGCTTCACCCATCTGGAGCTGCTGCCGGTAAACGAACATCCGTTCGACGGCAGCTGGGGCTATCAGCCCACCGGGCTGTACGCGCCGACCCGCCGTTTTGGTACCCGTGAAGACTTCCGCTACTTCCTGAATGCTGCCCATGCCGCGGGTCTGAACGTGATCCTCGACTGGGTGCCGGGCCACTTCCCGTCGGATGACTTTGCGCTGGCATCGTTCGACGGCACCGCGTTGTATGAACACAGCGACCCGCGAGAAGGTTATCACCAGGACTGGAATACGCTGATCTACAACTACGGTCGCCGTGAAGTCAGCAACTTTCTGGTCGGGAACGCGCTGTACTGGATTGAACGCTTCGGGATCGACGCCCTGCGCGTGGATGCGGTTGCGTCAATGATCTACCGCGACTACAGCCGCAAAGAGGGGGAGTGGGTGCCCAATGAGTACGGCGGCCGGGAAAACCTCGAAGCGATTGAATTTCTGCGCAATACCAACCGTGTGCTCGGTGAGCAGACGCCGGGAGCGGTCACGATGGCGGAGGAGTCCACCGACTTCGCCGGGGTTACACGACCGTCTTCGACGGGCGGTCTTGGCTTCTGGTTCAAATGGAACCTCGGCTGGATGCATGACACCCTCGACTATATGCAGCTCGATCCCATCTATCGTCGTTATCATCACGACAAGATGACCTTCGGGATGCTCTACAACTACACCGAAAACTTCGTGTTGCCGCTGTCACACGATGAAGTGGTTCACGGCAAAAAATCGATTCTTGACCGGATGCCTGGCGATGCCTGGCAGAAGTTCGCCAACCTGCGCGCCTACTACGGCTGGCTGTTTGCCTTCCCCGGTAAAAAGCTGCTGTTTATGGGCAACGAGTTTGCCCAGGGGCGGGAGTGGAACCACGACGCCAGCCTCGACTGGCATCTGCTGGAAGGGGGCGACAACTGGCATCACGGGGTGCAGCGTCTGGTGCGCGATCTGAACCATACCTATCGCCACCATAAGGCACTGCACGAACTGGATTTTGACCCCTACGGCTTTGAATGGCTTGTTGTGGATGACCATGAACGGTCGGTGTTTATCTTTGTCCGTCGCGATAAAGCCGGGAACGAGATAATCGTGGCGAGCAACTTCACGCCAGTACCGCGTCACGGCTATCGCTTCGGGATTAACCAGCCGGGGCGCTGGCGTGAAGAGCTGAACACCGACTCGATGCACTACCACGGGAGCAACACCGGCAACGGCGGCTGCGTGGCAAGCGAGGCGATCGCCAGCCACGGTCGGGAGCATTCGCTGTCGGTGACTCTGCCGCCGCTGGCGACAATCTGGCTGGTACGGGAATCTGCAGGGCAATAAAACGCGCAGCTGATTTATTGCAGCTGACTTATTACCGGAGGTGATCACTTCTGAATTATTTTGCAGAAGAGTGAGGCTTTTTCTTCATTATTTTCTTTTATGGCTTTTATTTAATAGCAGGACATTATTATGAGTAAACTTGAATATACTGACAACTTAATGCTGTCGCGCCAGTTACCGCTTAAATCCGTGGCCCTGATCCTCGCCGGCGGACGTGGCACACGATTAAAAGACCTGACCACTATTCGCGCAAAACCTGCGGTGCATTTCGGCGGTAAATTCAGAATTATTGATTTTGCTTTATCGAATTGTATTAACTCCGGAATAAGACGTATCGGGGTCATTACACAATATCAGTCCCATTCACTGGTGCAGCATATTCAACGCGGCTGGGCATTCTTTAACGAAGAAATGAATGAGTTCGTGGATTTATTACCGGCGCAGCAGCGGGTGCATGGTGAGAACTGGTATCGGGGGACGGCGGATGCCGTGACCCAGAATCTGGATATTATCCGCCGCTATGATGCGGAATATGTCGTTATTCTGGCCGGGGACCATATCTATAAACAAGATTATTCGCGGATGCTGCTCGATCACGTTGAAAAAGGGGCGCGCTGTACCGTGGCCTGCCTGCCGGTCCCGGTTGAAGAGGCAAGCGCTTTTGGCGTCATGGCCGTGGATGAGAATGACAAAATCATTGAATTTGTTGAAAAACCGGCTAATCCGCCCACCATTCCTGGCGATGAAACCCGCTCGCTTGCCAGTATGGGCATTTATGTGTTTGATGCGGAATATCTCTACCAGCTGCTGGAAGACGACGATCGGGATGAACACTCCACCCATGATTTTGGCAAAGATATTATTCCCAGGATAACGGCGGCAGGTGAAGCGTATGCGCATCCGTTCCCGCGCTCCTGCGTTCAGTCGGATAATAATGCCGAGCCATACTGGCGCGATGTCGGAACCCTGGAGGCGTACTGGAAAGCGAATCTGGATTTAGCCTCAGTAGTGCCAGAGCTGGACGTTTATGACCGTAACTGGCCTATCCGTACCTATGTCGAATCGCTGCCCAGCGCCAAATTTGTTCAGGACCGTTCCGGCAGTCATGGCATGACCATGAATTCTCTGGTCTCCGGCGGCTGTATTATTTCTGGCTCGGTGGTGGTGCAGTCGGTTCTATTTTCCAGAGTTCGGATTAACTCGTTCTGTAATATTGATTCGTCGGTTTTATTACCGGGCGTCTGGGTCGGTCGCTCCTGCAGGATAAGACGCTGCGTGATCGACCGGGGATGCGTTATTCCGGAGGGGACGGTGATTGGCGAAAATGCCGTTGAGGATGCGCGACGCTTTTATCGTTCGGAAGAAGGCATCGTTCTGGTTACCAAAGAAATGCTGAACCGACTTGAACTATGAAGCCGTTGGCGGAAATAAAAGCTGCCGCAGCTGTGATTGCCGTCATTGGCATCGCGTCGCCTTCATACCTGAATAATTAAGGAGCATCCATGCGAGTTTTACATGTAGGAGCGGAGATGTTCCCTCTGTTGAAAACGGGGGGGCTGGCTGATGTGACCGGTGCTCTCCCGGCGGCGCAAATAGCCGAGGGCGTGGATACCCGCGTGCTGCTGCCGGGGTTTCCCGCGATCCGCGACGGAGTAGGGGAACCGCAGGTGGTGGCCAGCAGGGAGACCTTCGCCGGGCCGATGACGCTGTTGTTTGGCGACTTTAACGGCGTGGGCATCTATCTGATTGATGCCCCGCATCTCTATGACCGACCGGGTAATCCTTATCATGACCCGCAGATGCAGGATTATCCCGATAACGTCCTGCGTTTCGCGCTGTTGAGTTGGGTCGCGGCTGAGCTTGCTGGCGGTCTGGATCCGTTCTGGCGGCCTGAAATCGTCCACGCCCATGACTGGCATGCGGGCCTCACGCCGGCTTATCTGGCCGCCCGCGGCAACCCCGCCAGGTCAGTGTTTACGGTGCACAACATTGCCTATCAGGGCTTGTTCCTCGCCCGGCATATGGCGGAGATCGCTTTACCGTGGTCATTCTTCCAGATGCATGGGGTGGAGTTTAAAGGACAGATCTCCTTCCTTAAGGCGGGCCTCTATTTCGCTGACCATATCACCACCGTCAGCCCGACGTATGCCCGTGAAATTACCGAACCGCAGTACGCGTTCGGTCTGGAAGAGTTGCTGCGGCAACGTCAGCGGGAAGGGCGACTGTCGGGGATCCTTAACGGCGTCGACGAAAGCATCTGGGATCCGCGCCGCGATCCGCTGCTGGCTGCGCCTTACGACCGGAACTCGCTGGCTGAGAAAGCGAAGAACAAGCAGCAGCTGCAGACGACGCTGGGGCTGAAGGAGGACGGCCGGGCGCTGTTGTTCACCGTCGTGAGCCGGCTCACCAGCCAGAAGGGGCTGGATCTGCTCCTTGGCGCACTGCCGGGAATCATTGCGCAGGGAGGGCAGCTGGCGCTACTGGGATCCGGCGACCCGGATTTGCAGGCCCGTTTTCTTGCCGCTGCGGCGCAATACTCCGGGCAGGTGAGTATCCGGATCGGTTACGACGAGGCGCTGTCGCATCAGATGATTGGCGGCGCCGACGTCATCCTGGTGCCCAGCCGTTTTGAACCCTGCGGTCTGACCCAGCTCTATGGCCTTCGCTACGGCACATTGCCGCTGGTTCGTCGCACCGGCGGACTGGCGGATACCGTCGCCGACTGTTCGCTCGAAAACCTTGCTGACGGGATCGCGAGCGGATTTGTGTTTACCGACAGCGAGACTGAATCACTATTACATGCCATCCACCGGGCCTTTGTCCTGTGGTCCCGTCCATCGCTGTGGCGGTACGTGCAACGTCAGGCAATGAGCATGGATTTTAGCTGGCAAATTGCCGCTAAGTCTTTCCACCAGTTGTATCAGCGTATTATTTAATTGCTACGGATAAGAAAAATGGAACCACGCTTAAGTTATATTTCACCCAGTCTGAATGAAGAAGCGCTACAGCATGCTATCGCTTATAAGCTCATGTTTATTCTTGGTAAAGATCCCTCACTTGCCAATAAACATGAATGGCTCAACGCCACGCTGTTCGCCGTTCGCGATCGGCTGGTAGAACGTTGGCTGCGGGCGCATCGGGCGCGGATCTCGCAGCAGGCCCGGCAGGTTTATTATCTGTCGATGGAGTTTCTCATCGGCCGAACCCTCTCTAATGCCTTACTGTCGCAGGGCATCTATGAGGATGTGAAAACGGCTCTGGCAGGGATGGGGCTGGATCTGGAAGAGCTGATTGATGAGGAGAACGATCCGGGGCTGGGCAACGGCGGTCTCGGTCGTCTGGCGGCCTGTTTTCTCGATTCCCTGGCCACACTGGGGCTGCCAGGCCGCGGCTATGGTATCCGCTACGACTACGGTATGTTCAAGCAAAACATCATCGACGGCCGGCAGATGGAGTCACCGGACTACTGGCTGGAGTACGGTAACCCGTGGGAATTCGAGCGCCATAAAACCCGCTATACCGTGCGCTTTGGCGGACGTGTTCAACATGAGGGCAAAAACTCACGCTGGCTGGAAACCGAAGAAATTATTGCCGTGGCCTACGATCAGATTATCCCGGGTTATGACACCGATGCCACCAACACCCTGCGTTTGTGGAGTGCCCAGGCCAGCAGTGAAATTAATCTCGGTAAATTTAACCAGGGGGACTATTTCGCCGCCGTGGAGGATAAGAACCACTCTGAGAACGTTTCCCGCGTGCTTTACCCGGACGACTCGACCTATTCCGGGCGTGAACTGCGCCTGCGTCAGGAGTATTTCCTTGTTTCGGCGACGGTACAGGACATCCTCACCCGTCATTACCAGCTGTATCAAACCTATGACAACCTGGCGGATAAAATTGCTATCCACCTCAATGACACCCATCCGGTGCTGTCGATCCCGGAGCTGATGCGTCTGCTGATTGACGAACACCGCTTCAGCTGGGATGACGCGTTTGAGGTGACCTGTCGGGTCTTCTCCTACACCAACCATACCCTGATGAGCGAAGCGCTGGAGACCTGGCCTGTCGATATGCTGGGGAAAATCCTGCCGCGCCATTTGCAGATTATCTTCGAGATTAATGACTATTTTCTGAAAACGATGCAGGAGCACTATCCCGATGATATGGCGTTGCTGAGCCGGACCTCGATTATTGATGAGTCCAATGGTCGCCGCGTGCGGATGGCCTGGCTGGCGGTAGTGGTCAGTCACAAGGTTAACGGCGTGTCGGAACTGCACTCCCGGCTGATGGTGGAGTCGCTATTTGCCGATTTCGCCAGAATCTTTCCGCGCCGCTTCACCAACGTGACTAACGGCGTCACGCCGCGCCGCTGGCTGGCTGCCGCTAACCCGTCCCTTGCCGCGGTTCTGGACCGCCATATCGGCCAGACCTGGCGAACGGATTTAAGCCAGCTGAGCGAAATGGGGGAATATCAGGATTATCCGCTGGTTAACCAGGCCGTCAGCGCCGCCAAACTGGCGAATAAACAGCGTCTGGCCGATTATATCGCCCGTCAGCTGGGCGTGGTGGTGAACCCGAACGCGCTGTTTGATGTGCAAATTAAACGGATCCACGAATATAAACGCCAGCTGATGAATGTGCTGCATGTGATCACCCGCTACAACCGTATCAAGGCGGACCCGCAGGCCGAATGGGTGCCGCGAGTGGTGATTTTCGCCGGCAAAGCCGCGTCCGCTTACCACACGGCAAAACAGATCATCCATCTGATAAACGACGTCGCCAAAGTCATCAACAGCGATCCGCAGATTGGCGACAGACTAAAGGTGGTGTTCATTCCCAACTACAGCGTCAGTCTGGCGCAGATGATCATTCCGGCCGCGGACCTTTCTGAGCAGATTTCGCTGGCAGGGACTGAAGCCTCCGGGACCAGTAATATGAAGTTCGCCCTCAACGGTGCGCTGACCATTGGCACGCTGGACGGCGCCAACGTTGAGATGTTGGAGCACGTGGGTGAGGACAATATCTTTATCTTCGGTAATACCGCTGCAGAGGTCGAGGCGCTGCGCAGCAACGGTTATCAGCCGCGTGATTACTACGACCAGGATCAAGAGCTGCGCCAGGCGCTGACCCAGATGGGGACCGGGGTGTTCAGCCCACAGGAGCCGGGCCGCTATCGCGGTCTGCTGGATTCGCTGATCAACTTTGGCGACCACTATCAGGTGCTGGCCGATTACCGCAGCTATGTTGACTGTCAGGACAAGGTGGATGCGCTCTACCGAACCCCGGAAGAGTGGACCGCCAAAGCGATGCTCAACATAACCCACATGGGCTATTTTTCATCGGACCGTACGGTGCGGGAGTATGCGCAAAAGATCTGGTATATCGACAAAACGCAACTCTGAGCGCGTACTGACAACCAGGAAACGCCGGGGCGGGTGGCAGGAGACCGGCCCCGTCGATGAGCGACCCGGCAGCAACACATAAATAAGCCTGACGGATATGACAGGAGAGAAAAATGACGGACAGTAAACGCGCAGGGGAGCCTGCACAACAGAGTGATTTGATTAACGTCGCTCAGCTGACCGCGCAGTACTACGTACTGAGGCCGGAAGCGGGCAACGCGGAGCATGCGGTGAAGTTTGGTACCTCTGGCCATCGTGGCAGTGCAGGGCGCCATAACTTCAATGAGCAGCATATTCTGGCGATCGCGCAGGCGATTGCGGAAGACCGCGCCAGGAACGGGATTACCGGTCCCTGCTACGTGGGTAAAGATACCCACGCGCTCTCCGAACCGGCCTTTATTTCCGTACTGGAAGTGCTGGCGGCCAACGGCGTTGATGTTATCGTGCAGGAACACAACGGTTTCACCCCGACGCCGGCCATTTCCAATGCCATCCTGGTGCACAACAAAAAAGGTGGTCCGCTGGCAGACGGCATCGTGATCACGCCGTCTCATAACCCGCCGGAAGATGGCGGTATTAAGTACAACCCGCCGAACGGCGGCCCGGCGGATACCAACGTCACCAAAGTGGTAGAGAATCGCGCTAACGAACTGCTGGCCTCGGGTCTGCAGGGCGTCAGGCGCATCTCCCTCGATGCGGCACTGGCATCCGGTCATGTTAAAAAGCAGGATCTGGTACAGCCGTTTATCGAAGGGCTGGCGGATATCGTCGACATGGCGGCAATTCAGAAAGCCGGCCTCAAGCTCGGGATCGATCCGCTGGGCGGGTCCGGTATCGAATACTGGAAACGTATTGCCGGGCACTACAAGCTCGACCTGACTATCGTCAACGATCACGTCGATCAAACCTTCCGCTTTATGCATCTGGATAAAGACGGCGCCATTCGCATGGACTGCTCATCTGAGTGCGCAATGGCGGGCCTGCTGGCGCTGCGCGATAAGTTTGACCTGGCTTTTGCTAACGATCCAGATTATGACCGTCACGGCATCGTCACGCCGGCAGGGCTGATGAACCCGAACCACTATCTGGCGGTGGCGATTAACTACCTGTTCCAGCATCGCCCGCAGTGGGGCCAGGATGTGGCGGTGGGCAAGACGCTGGTCTCTTCCGCGATGATCGACCGTGTGGTGAACGACCTCGGCCGCAGGCTGGTTGAAGTGCCGGTGGGCTTTAAATGGTTTGTTGACGGCCTGTTCGACGGCAGCTTCGGCTTCGGCGGAGAAGAGAGCGCGGGCGCCTCGTTCCTGCGTTTTGACGGAACGCCGTGGTCGACCGACAAAGACGGGATCATCATGTGCCTGCTGGCGGCGGAAATCACCGCCGTCACCGGTAAAAACCCGCAGGAGCACTACGACGAACTGGCCGCCCGCTTCGGCGCGCCGAGCTATAACCGGCTGCAGGCTTCGGCCACTTCCGCACAGAAAGCGGTGCTGTCGAAGCTGTCGCCGGAAATGGTCAGGGCCAGTCAGCTGGCGGGTGACCCGATCACTGCGCGTCTGACCGCCGCGCCGGGCAACGGCGCATCGATTGGTGGCCTGAAAGTGATGACCGACAACGGCTGGTTCGCCGCCCGACCGTCAGGTACGGAAGACGCTTACAAGATCTACTGCGAGAGCTTCCTCGGGGAAGCACATCGCAAGCAGATCGAGAAAGAAGCGGTGGAAATCGTGAATAGCGTGCTAGCGGCGCACCAGTAGAGCAGTTGACGTACTCCGCTGAGCCGGAGTACGTCATAGTTACCCGGCGACACCAATACAGGCACCACTTTGTCAGAACATAAGGAACGGGACGCTTCGCAAAAGGTATTGCTGCGGGGACTATATGAATATCTATGTTATTACCAATAATAATTTCATGCTTGTAGGTCTGAAATGTATGTTCAGCGACAACAGCCTCTCCGTCAACAGGGTTGTGTTTTCACGGGTCAGCGATATTGCCTTCAGCAACAGCGATGTGGTGATTGTGGAGTCAGAGCTGAACACCGGCGATGCCGAACGTCTCAAGTACCTACACATTTCACCGGTCAATCTTATCTTTTTATTAAAACCGGCGTCAGGAATGAGCGGGACAGGGCGTGAAGCGGTATGCATTGACACTGAATTAAGCGGTAATGAATATCTCATGATGAGGCAGGCGTTTAAAAAAATGGGGATCAATCTGAAGAGGGACAAGTTGTCATTTACCAAAAGAGAAACACATGTTATCAATATGATTTTAAATGGTTATTCGATAGATGAAATTTCCCGTAGCCTGCTGATCTCCAAAAAAACGGTTCAGTCTTTTGTCGGTATTGTTTTGCATAAACTGAATACCACCAAAATAAGTGGAATATACCGCAAAAAAAATCTCATCATCGACAGTTTTGCCAGGAGGAGCCTGCATCGTTAGGATGCCCTATAAACTAATGATCTGCTTATGGAAAGTCACTATTTCATATATTAAGTTTCAACTAAATTTGTTATAAATTATTTTATGTTGTTATGTTGAACGGGGTTTGATTATTGGTATGCTTCAGAAAAAATAAACATACATCATGGGTGCTAACATGATGAAAATATATGAAACTATAGTCATCAAATGATTTAAGCATACAATAAATAATATAGGATTATATCCTCTATCTGTGAATGGTGGGCGGCAGAGGAAAAACGGGATATATATTTATGCATTTCATCTTTTTATTATAAAAAACTGTTATGTAAATTCTGTAGCGGGAGGGGGTATGTTTAGTGAAGACGCACACTATGAATTTCTAAAAAGATATTACAGAGCGGAGTTTTTTGAAGGAAGAAATGGTTCCATTTGGGGAATAAATTATTCTTACAATTTGGCAAGGGTGGGTATGAATATGCTTGAAAGATATGGCTATGGGATAATATTAAAGCATGAATCTATCACTGGTGAAACCATTTACTATGATCGTAGTCTGACGATACTATTTGGTGACAGAATTACACAGGCCCTGGGAGGTCAGTATTGCAACAGAGAAATGAGAGAATAATGATTTAATATATTTTTTAATCGCTCGTTAAACATTGGAACTTTTCTCAGAACGTGACTGCAATGTCTTCAACGCATCTAACATGTCGTCGCCGTTCAGTGAGCGCTGCGATTATTTCTCTGTTGGTTTTCTGCGCCGCCGCAAAGAGCCATCACCGGCAGGGATCGCCTGTGAACGGTTGTTATCGCGTTTATCCTGAACATCAATCTAAATTGAAATGTCCGCATGTAGGTTATGTTTCAGCCTTTGCCGAAGATGTCTTTACTCCGGGTCTGAAGTTGCTGCAGGGCTTCCAGCATGTCGTTATGGTCCAGACTTCGTTGTGATTTCTTGCCGGGTTGTTTCTTTCTGCGTGAGGTCTGGCCGTCCAGTGATGGCAGGGCCTGTGAGCGGGTGTTGTCCCGTTTGTCCTGAACCAGCTTTATCATTTCCAGGGCACGTCCCAGACGCTTGTTGTCGATGATGGCGCCCTGGTCCAGTTCTCCCAGTCGGTCGTAAGTGGTAAAGGGCAGGGAAGTGCCGCTGGCCCGGAGCTCAATGTCACCATCCGGGTATTGCCATACCTCGATGTACTTCCCCTGAAAACGCCGGTTTTCTTCATTATCTTCAAGCAGATAAAGCTTTTTATCATACTGTAATGTCAGGTTTTTCGAGACCTTACGCTGCTCGCGCCAGGTGAATGTCGCCTGCAGGTTTTCGCCATTATCCAGCTGGCGATGTACGTCAAAATCGTGACGTGGCGGCTTTGCAAACCGACGGTTGTAATCTTCCATGAACTCATCAGCAAAGGCGTTTGCAGCCTCAGGTGTGCTGATACCGCGGAGCCGCAGTTCCTTGACCAGGCGGTCCTGTAATGTCAGATGAGCCCGTTCAACACGCCCCTTGGCTGAACTGGTGTTGGCACAGATACCAGTGATATTCAGCTCGTTCATGGCACGACCAAACTGAGTCTGGCCATCTCCGCCGGTGGCCTGCTTGTTGTTGATCCTGAAGACGCTGGCTTTGTCGCTGTAGAATGCCAGAGGCTTACCGTAGCGCTCCAGATATCCCCGGGTGGCTTCAAAATAGGTGAACGTGGACTCCGAACTGACGAACAGAAGCTGCATCAACCGACTTGTTGCATCATCAACGTAAACGAGCAGCGTGCAGGCCGGACCACGGTCCTCGAACCAGCGATGTTCACTGCCATCAATCTGGATGAGTTCGCCGGTGCAGGCCCGACGTGGGCGTGGCTGATGCACACGAGGTGGCCGTAACTTACGAGGGATCCATAAACCATCCCGGGTCATAAGCTTACGTAGGGGTTTGACGGTCAATGATGTAAAAAACCACGCCAAGACGATAACTTTCTGTTTTTAATGAATTAACATAAGCCTCTGTGTTAGTGAGGTTTTTCCCGATGATACCCTTGATAAACTAAGTCACAGTCCCCATATTATTAATGGGAATATAACTAATAATTGCGGGGGATTTATGGCTAGAGATTTAAATATTTTTTGTGGTTTTTATTGATTCGGTAACCGCTCTATATTTATACCATTTTTGTTCAAAGTTTATAACATTCCTAACTAGTAGCAATATAATCAATAAGATGAATAATGCTAAATTAGTAATGTATTTCCCATCGTAAGATAAAGATGAGTTAACAGCAGTGAATATTAGCAATGCATATTCTGCTCTCACTCCATTTAAAAAATACCACTGATTTTTTGCTGAGCGCTCATTAGTAATTTCATATAGATGAGGGTATTGAATATTCATAATGCATTTCCATTTTTTATGCGGATTGTGTTTGTTTTTTCAATCTAAAATATGTTGCCCGAGATATTCCTGTTTTTTCATATATCATTTTGAATGATTCACCTTGTTTTATAAGAAATTGTGCAGTTGTCGTTTTAGGGTGTGGCTTTCGTCCAAATTTGACGCCAGAAGCCATTGCAGCAATCCGTCCGTCATTGGTTCGCTCCAGAATGCGCTCGCGCTCTGCTTCAGCAACAGCGGCCAGGATCTGAATGACCATTTTCCCCATCGTACCTTCCGTACTGAGGCCGTTTTCCAGAAACCGGATGGAGATCCCCTTTTTATAGCAGGCGTCAACGATATGGATCATATCAGCCGTATTGCGTCCGAGGCGGTCCATTTTGGTACAGATGATGATGTCATCTTTTTCAGCACGGCCAAGCAGTCGTTGCAGTCCTTCACGCTCGTCAGTGGCCCCGGTCATCATGTCGGTAAAAATCCGGTCTTCACGCACACCGGCACTTTTCAGTTCAGCCACCTGGAGCGTCAGCTTCTGGTGGCTGGTTGATACCCTGGCATAGCCCAGTAACGCCATTTCAGTCTCACAAATCGTTTTTGATACAAAGTGGTATCATAATGTATAAATTACGATTTCTGATACCCTTTTCCGCTTTGGTTTTGACGGGTATCAAATATCATAATATTTGAGACGGTTAAAAAAAGGACAGAACTCCCGTTTACGAAAGGATGCGCAATGAGTGATGACTTTCTTACCAGCGAACAGACAGAAAACTACGGTCGCTATGTGGCAGACCCAAATGAGGTTCAGCTGGCTCGGTATTTTCATCTGGATGAGCGTGACCTTGCTTTTATTAATCAGCGACGGGGAAAACAGGCACTGTTGCAAAGTTAGCGATGAGGCAGCCTTTTGTCTTATTCAAAGGCCTTACATTTCAAAAACTCTGCTTACCAGGCGCATTTCGCCCAGGGGATCACCATAATAAAAGGCACTGTTGCAAAGTTAGCGATGAGGCAGCCTTTTGTCTTATTCAAAGGCCTTACATTTCAAAAACTCTGCTTACCAGGCGCATTTCGCCCAGGGGATCACCATAATAAAATGCTGAGGCCTGGCCTTTGCGTAGTGCACGCATCACCTCAATACCTTTGATGGTGGCGTAAGCCGTCTTCATGGATTTAAATCCCAGCGTGGCGCCGATTATCCGTTTCAGTTTGCCATGATCGCATTCAATCACGTTGTTCCGGTACTTAATCTGTCGGTGTTCAACGTCAGACGGGCACCGGCCTTCGCGTTTGAGCAGAGCAAGCGCGCGACCATAGGCGGGCGCTTTATCCGTGTTGATGAATCGCGGGATCTGCCACTTCTTCACGTTGTTGAGGATTTTACCCAGAAACCGGTATGCAGCTTTGCTGTTACGACGGGAGGAGAGATAAAAATCGACAGTGCGGCCCCGGCTGTCGACGGCCCGGTACAGATACGCCCAGCGGCCATTGACCTTCACGTAGGTTTCATCCATGTGCCACGGGCAAAGATCGGAAGGGTTACGCCAGTACCAGCGCAGCCGTTTTTCCATTTCAGGCGCATAACGCTGAACCCAGCGGTAAATCGTGGAGTGATCGACATTCACTCCGCGTTCAGCCAGCATCTCCTGCAGCTCACGGTAACTGATGCCGTATTTGCAGTACCAGCGTACGGCCCACAGAATGATGTCACGCTGAAAATGCCGGCCTTTGAATGGGTTCATGTGCAGCTCCATCAGCAAAAGGGGATGATAAGTTTATCACCACCGACTATTTGCAACAGTGCCGGCAGATTTACCCGCTGATCTGGTTACACAGGCCAGTGCTTCTATCAGTGAAACCATTCAGGTGGTCAATAGCCTTGGTGGGGACGAGCATCTACTGAGCAGCGCCAAACTGGCCTTTTCTGCCTCACATAGTCTGGTATTAGGTACTGCCAGCGTACTGTTAATTCTGCTGGCGGTAGTCGTTTGGTTTACCCTGCCAGAGAGGAAAATACGGCAATTGGGCAAACAGCGTGCCACACCTCACTGATTAGGGTGTGGTTAACACTTCATTAATTAAACAGTCATTACTCTTACTTAACTGTGTGATATACCTATTTAGGGTTTGAAACATTAGAGTTTGAAATAGGTAAGGTCTGAGCAATGACTGAGCAAACGTCCCCCGCACAACTTGATCTCGATAGCGCGGCTCAGCCCCCCAGAGTTTATATCCGGGGGGACTGGGTGTTGGCGCATTACTGCGTTTTGGAGCCGCGCGTTGCGCAATTGCGCGCTAATATGCCCAGTGGGGGGGTATTTGATCTCAACCAACTGGGGGCGTTAGATACCGCCGGTGCAACGTTGTTAGCTCTGCTTCTGGGTGAGGACCGTGTAGCAAATTTACGCGAACTTGCGCCTAAATTGCCAGAAGAGCGGAGGATATTACTTGAAACGGTAAGCCATGTATTGCCTGACTTAACCCCTGAGTTGTCTGAAAAACCCACACGGTTTTGGCTTGAGATGCTGGCTAATACCGGCCGTTCGGTAGATAACTTATGGCAAGATATTAAGTCACTATTGGGCTTTATTGGTCTGGCGCTGGAAACCTTGCTGGGAACACTTTTTCGCCCCTCCCGCTGGCGCATTACCTCATTAATTGCCAATATTCAACAGATTGGCCTCAATGCTGTGCCGATCATTATGTTGCTCACCTTTTTGGTGGGGGCAGTTATCGCCTTTCTCGGTGCAACCGTACTCACTACTTTCGGCGCGGGCATTTTTACCGTCGATTTGGTGGTATTTTCTTTTCTACGTGAATTTGCGGTACTGCTTACCGCGATCCTGATGGCAGGGCGAACAGCCAGTGCTTTTACCGCTGAAATTGGCTTGATGAAAGCCAATGAAGAGATTGATGCTATCCAAACACTGGGCTTGAATCCGGTCGAACTGTTGGTGCTACCGCGCGTCTTGGCACTATTGATCTCTCTGCCGATGCTAACCTTTATTGGCATGGTTTGCGGTATTTTCGGTGGCATGGTGGTGTGTGCCTTAACACTGGATATCTCTCCCACTATGTTTTTGTCGATTATGCAAAACAGTAATGGGTTGCAGCATTTTCTGGTGGGAATAAGTAAAGCCCCTATTTTTGCTTTCCTGATTGCTATTATTGGCTGTCTGGAGGGGTTCAAAGTAACCGGTAGTGCTGAATCAGTCGGGGTTCATACCACCACCAGTGTGGTGCATTCGATCTTTGTGGTGATTTTGCTTGATGCCGTGGCAGCGCTATTTTTCATGGAAATGGGGTGGTGAGCCAAATGACGCAAGATGCAATCATTCAAATTCGCGATCTGGTTAACTGCTTTGGCGTACAGTGCGTGCATCAAGGGTTGAATCTTGATGTTAAGCGCGGCGAAGTTCTTGGCGTGGTTGGTGGCTCGGGTACCGGTAAATCTGTTCTGTTACGCAGTATTGTTGGGTTACGTCGTCCGACTGACGGGAAAATTCATGTTTTTGGCAAGGATTTAATGGCACTGTCAGGTCAATCCCGCGCCATGGTCGAGCGCCGATTCGGCGTATTATTTCAACGAGGCGCACTGTTCAGTTCTCTAACCGTGACCGAGAACGTGGCATTACCATTAATAGAAAACGCCGGATTACCCCGGTCTGAGGCTGAGCGATTGGCTCAGGTTAAACTGGCACTGGCTGGGCTACCGCCGGGCACTGGCAGTAAGTATCCAGCATCTCTGTCGGGTGGTATGGTCAAGCGTGTTGCGCTAGCCCGTGCCTTAGCACTGGACCCGGATATTCTGTTTCTTGATGAACCGACTGCGGGTCTTGATCCCATTGGTGCGGCGGCGTTTGACAGTTTGATCCGCACCCTGCGGGATGCCCTCAATCTAACGGTATTCTTGGTGACCCACGATCTGGATACGCTGTATACACTGTGTGATCGTGTGGCGGTGCTTTCGCAGAAAAAAGTGCTGGTGGTTGATACTCTGGATAAAGTTGCAGCGACTGATGATGGCTGGATTCAGGCGTATTTTCATGGCCCACGTGGCCGGGCTGCTTATCAGGCAGCGGCAATTAACAGTGGAGAGAGGTTGTAATATGGAAACCCGTGCTCATCATGTCGTTATTGGTTTGTTCACTCTTATTGTGGTGAGTGCCGCGCTGCTGTTTTGCCTATGGCTGACAAATTCCGGTTCTGATCGCCAGTTCAGATTGTACGATATCGTTTTCAATGAGCCTGTGAGTGGCCTGTCACAGGGTAGCACCGTTCAGTACAGCGGGATTCGAGTCGGTGAGGTGACGCAATTACGCCTGGACCGAGACAATCCGAATAAGGTTTGGGCACGTATTCGCGTTTCTGCATCTACTCCGATACGCGAAGATACCCAAGCTCGTCTCACCGTCGCGGGTATTACCGGCACCTCAAATATTCAATTCAGCAGTGGCAGCCAGACCAGCCCGTTGCTGGAGGGCAAAGATGACGAGGTTCCTATCATTATTGCTACCCCTTCGCCGATGAGCCAGTTACTGGCTAACGGTGAGAATTTCATGACCAATGCGAATGAAGTGTTGGTGCGTTTGAACCAGTTGCTGGCACCGGATAACCAGCAGCGCCTAGTAACGACACTGGATAATCTCGCGCTGGTCACCCAAACTGTGGCTGATCAACGTGGTGATCTCCGTACCCTGTTGCAGCAGTTGGCGCAGGCCAGTAAACAGGCTAATGAGACACTGACTCAAACCAATCGCCTGCTGCGTAATGCTAACGGCTTAATGGATGGGCAGGGGAAACAACTGGTCAGTGATGCCGCCAAAACCATGGCATCGTTGCAAAATACCAGTACCATCCTCAATAAATTGGTGAGTGAAAATAAAACCTCACTCAATAACGGGATGCAAGGGATGAATGAGCTGGGGCCGGCAGTAGATGAGCTGCGCAGAACATTAGCGACATTACGTGCCGCCGTTTCTCGTTTGGAAGAAAACCCAGCGGCCTTGTTGCGCGGCCGTGAAAGAACACAGGAGTTTACGCCTTAATGCTCTCTTTTAATGTGATGCGCTATGCAGGCCGCCGCGTGTGGCTATTGATGATATCCGGGGGGGCGATACTGCTCTCTGCCTGCACCATTTTACCTTCGGCCCCTGTATCACAAGTTTATCTTCTGCCGGTGCCACCTGCAGTCAGTGTGCCACACGCGCAGACAGTAAACTGGTCATTACGGGTTTCACAACCGGCGACGAACCAGTTTCTTAATAGCTCACGCATAGCGGTGCAGCCTCAGGGCCAGGAGATTGCGGTTTATAAAAACTCCCGTTGGAGTGATTCGGCGCCGATTTTGGTGCGCAATCGTCTTATTCAGGCGTTCCGTAGCGATGGGCGAATCCGTGCAGTCAGTAGCGACGATGATAGCTTGCAGGCTGATGTGGAGTTGAGTGGTGATCTGTCCGCGTTCCAAGGGGTATACCATGTTGGTAGCAGCGAAGTGCTGATCCGTTTTGATGCTCGGCTGGTAAGAATTTCAGATCGTAGGATTATTGCGACTCGCCAGTTTGACATTCGCCAACCGATAAAAGGTAACGAGATGAACGAGGTGGTTCAGGCCTTTGGCCTGGCCAGTGACCAGTTAGCCACTCAAGTGCTCAACTGGACGATGCAGCAATCCCCTGCGCAGGGTTGATATCTAAACCAGCACCGGTTGGTTTTATCTGAGGCGAGTTGGCAGTAGCTAACTCGCCTTTTTTATCGTCTAGTTTAATGATTCAAGGCGAATAATTGCGTCTAAGGGGAAAATATTCTCTTTATTGTTTTGTGATTAGTATCTCATTGAGTAAGGGATTAATGGTGTTTGAGTTATCTATTTCATTGTTTTTAATATGTTTTTATTTAAATTGTTCTGTGGTTATCTTTTTTGTTAAAGAGAACAATATTCTCCAAGCATTAAAAACAACAAGAAAATAGGAAAAGTATTTCTCCCCGTAAAACCCTAAGATAAAAATAATCCAAATCACTGATTAATTACTTCAAATGCAAAAAATAACACATCAACAATTACTCGATTGGTTGAAAAAGGAAGTGAAACTTTCATTAGGTTGTACTGAGCCTATTGCTATTGCGTATGCTGCCGCAGTGGCTGCTAAATATCTCAACGCACCGATATTAAAAATAACGGGGAATATATCGGAGAATCTGTATAAAAATGCGATGGGAGTCACTATTCCGGGAACAAGCTATTGCGGAGTCACTCTTGCGGCGGCAATAGGGGCTATTGGTGGTAACGCGGATGCCGATTTAGAAGTATTAAAAGATATTACTGCGACACAAATTACCGAAGCCTATATATTTAATGAATCAGGTAACGTGTGTCTAAACGCAGTAGATGCTACGGATTTTATTTTTATCGATATTACGCTATATAGTCTTAGTGATCAGTGCCGGGTAGTGATTCAAGGTAGCCATACTAATGTCACTGAAGTTTATATTAATAATATAAAGCAAATATTAGTCCGAGACCTAATTGCCGCCAATGATAGTGGGGTACTACCCGAATTTTCCCTTAACGACGCATTTAAATTTGTAACCGATGTCGCCGCTAAAGACATCATGTTTATGCTGAAAAGTGCTGAGATTAATACCGCGCTTTCTGACGAGGGGCAAAGGAAGAACTATGGTTTGAACGTGAGTGGCGCGTTGTCGCAAGCCAGAAAAAATGGCTTTATCAGCACTGACTTACTGAGTCAAATGTTGATCAACACCACTGCGGCATCAGATGCCCGTATGGGCGGCGCACCCTTACCCGCGATGTCAAATTATGGCTCTGGTAATCAGGGGATTACCGTGACAATGCCGGTAGTGACACTTGCCCGACATCTTAATACAGATGATGAAACACTGGCCCGGGCATTAGCGTTGGCCCATCTAAATAGCTGCGCCTAATACCGCTACACTTTTGCCTGACCATGTTTTCCTCCGGGGAATGGGCTGGCGGTTTCCATAAAATGGCGGACCTTTTTCAGTAACTGCCACATTGAGCGGCACTGATGATTACGGGTTATCGTGTCATGAAGTGCCTGCCATAGCCGTTCCACATGATTCACCCACGGCGAGTAAACCGGCTGGTAAATTACCCTGAACTTGGGATTTGCTTTCAACCAGCGCTGTGTTTCGCGGCTTTTATGGATAATGTAGTTATCAACGATCAGCGTGATTGTTTTCGCCCGCCGGTAAGTGGCTTTCAGGTGCTTCAGCAGAGCGATAAACAGCGCTGAACTTTTGCTGTTGCCGCCCACGTAGCTGACTTTACCCGTGCCACTGTGCAGTGCGCCGGCCAGATAGTATTTTTCGTTCTGCCCCGGCGTCACTACCCGTTTCTGCTGTCCGCGCAACTGCCAGTCCGCACCGATTTTAGGATTAAGGTGGATATCCACTTCATCTTCATAAAATACCGGATGCTCTGCGCTGCATTCATCCAGCGCTTTGTGGATTACCGCCATCTTTTCATCTTTATGTGGGTCACGGATACGCAGAGTTGGCGCGGCCCTGCGCCATACAAGCCCCGCAGATGGCAACCAGCGGCGAACGGTTCCTGCATGTAACTGGCAACCGGTTATCTCATTGATTTTTAATGCCAGTAATTCGGTGCTCCAGCGTGAACGTTGATAACCAAAATCGCCGGGAGAATGCTTTATCAGCTCACGTAACAGGGTGCAGATATGTTCAAAAGGCCAGCGTCGGGAGCGCCCTGCGGGTAAGGATTTCAGGCCTTCAATACCTGAGTGCGTAAACCAGTTAATCCAGCGACCAACGGATGAACGAGCACAACAGAGAGTTCTGGCAACATCGCTGACCCGTTCACCCCGATGAAGCATCAGCATGGCCGTGAGTCTGCGGGCATGATTTTTATCGCGCGTTTTATGAATAGCTTTCTGCATCAGGCGTCGTTCGCCACGGGGTATTGGTGCTATGATCGGCATCGCTCAGTCCGGTTGGTGGTTTTGGTTGGTTTGGCGATTGATCAGATCGCACAATCCGGGCTGAGTTCCCTTTCAGTGATCTACTATTCCGCGCATCTATTTAGCCGCAATCTCAATTCATATGCGTTATACCCGATTGTCTGCATTGTGTGCGGCGTCAACGGCAGCAATGGGGGCGGCGGCAGGTATGAGTTGGTTATTGACCCAAGATTTTCAAACTATCTCCTACGCGGTCAGTAATATGATCAGTGATATTAGTGGCATTATTTGCGATGGTGCATCAAATAGTTGTGCCATGAAAGTGTCTACCGCTACCGCCTGTGCATTTAAGTCGGTGTTGATGGCGCAACAAAATAGTGTTGCAGGGGAGCGTGATGGCATTGTTTCCTGCGATGTTGAAGGTTCTATCAATAATTTATGTAAATTAGTGTTATCGCCAATGAGGCAAACAGATAAAGAAATTATCAGTATAATGACACGTAAATAAATATTACGGTTTAACCGCGTGGCCTAACGTCATTATTAATAATGATCGGCGGGCTATCGTTAAAATTTAAAGGGACAAATAATGAGCAAATCAAAATCGATCGCGACTCTGGTTATCCATGCCGGAGATCAAGTTGACCGGGGCAATAATGCTATTTTTCCACCGATTACTACCGCCAGTTCCTTCATTCAGCCAAATTTAGGCGAAGAAGGGGAGTTTTGTTATTCCCGTTGCAGTAACCCGACAAGATATGCATATGAAACCGCCTTGGCTGAGTTGGAAGGAGGTATCTATGCTACGGCAACCGCTTCCGGTATGGCAGCAACTGCACTTATATTGGAATTGCTACCTAAGGATTCCCATGTATTAGTAATGAAAGGGGTCTATGGCGGTACTTATCGGTTGTTTGAACGTCTGCGTAAACAAACTTCAGGTACGACATTCAGTTATGTCGATCTTAATGATCTGGCGTCAGTAGAGCGCCATATTCAAGAGAATACAGGTCTAATCTGGATCGAAACGCCCACTAACCCACTGTTGGAATTAGTTGATATTGAAGCAGTATGCCAGGTTGCCAAAAGCAGGGGCATAATGAGCTGCGGGTGATGCTGCCAACTTACTGATTTAGTGTATGATGGTGTTTTTGAGGTGCTCCAGTGGCTTCTGTTTCTATCAGCTGTCCCTCCTGTTCAGCTACTGACGGGGTGGTGCGTAACGGCAAAAGCACCGCCGGACATCAGCGCTATCTCTGCTCTCACTGCCGTAAAACATGGCAACTGCAGTTCACTTACACCGCTTCTCAACCCGGTACGCACCAGAAAATCATTGATATGGCCATGAATGGCGTTGGATGCCGGGCAACCGCCCGCATTATGGGCGTTGGCCTCAACACGATTTTCCGCCATTTAAAAAACTCAGGCCGCAGTCGGTAACCTCGCGCATACAGCCGGGCAGTGACGTCATCGTCTGCGCGGAAATGGACGAACAGTGGGGATACGTCGGGGCTAAATCGCGCCAGCGCTGGCTGTTTTACGCGTATGACAGGCTCCGGAAGACGGTTGTGGCGCACGTATTCGGTGAACGCACTCTGGCCACACTGGAGCGTCTTCTGAGCCTGCTGTCGGCCTTTGAGGTCGTGGTATGGATGACGGATGGCTGGCCGCTGTATGAATCCCGCCTGAAGGGAAAGCTGCACGTTATCAGCAAGCGTTACACTCAGCGCATTGAGCGACATAACCTGAATCTGAGACAACATCTGGCAAGGCTGGGACGGAAGTCACTGTCGTTCTCAAAATCGGTGGAGCTGCATGACAAGGTCATCGGGCATTATCTGAACATAAAACACTATCATTAAGTTGGAGTCATTACCCTACGATAGTTGCTTTGACTTTAACCGATGACAAGGTTCATTCCTTTATACACGTTAAACATACAATACACTATAATTCTAAAGAGTTTATTGTCAAATAAAAAGGCAGATTTCTCTGCCTTAATACACAATATACATAGTTCAAGGTACTATATATAACTTAAGGGCGTTTTATTTTTGTGTGCTTATTTACCATCCGTTTCATCATCTACTTTCTGAGTCATGATTGGAGGCGGCGCTTCATTATCAATTTTCCTACGGCCTTCATCGCTGAAGAAGATTTTCCAGATAAAGTGCCCGACAAAAAGGATTCCGCATCCTATAATCAGCGCCCAGTCGAAAGTGTCAAATGGTCTGTTAAAATAATCAAACATATAGTTCTCCAGGGTAGAGTTCGTGACTAAGCCCGTTAAACGTTGTGTGGATAATTGCTCCACCAGACCGGGCAATGCAATTCATTGTTTTTTTCAGACCATCCGGCATCTATGAGTAATCTCTTCACAAAAAATGGCTGGTTTCTGAAGATATCTGTAGAAATTGATGTAGCTTTAATGACACTTCCTTTTTCACCAGGTTTTGTTGGTTTCTCGTAACGCGTTATACCGATATGCTGTAGACGTGACCTAATCGCGCCATCTGTCCTATTCATTTTCTTGGCAATCACTTCTATTGAACGATGCTCAGATAGAAGTGTAATTAAAAACTTATAGTTTCCACATACCCATTTGGCTGGTTTTTGTGGTTCTCTTTGGTTCCGTTCAGGCACTGATCTTTCCTTAATTTGTTGTGGTTTTTCACTATCACAATCAATGTCAGTTCTGGCCGGGTAATTTGAAATGGTTTTATCTGGTACGGTTTCATAGATAATTTCATTAAGCACTATATGCTTGCTCCACCAATCTGGGGCGGTAAGGTCGAATCCATCAATGTGCCAGCCGAATTCGATTAGTGGCAGGACATCAAGAAAACGTTTTTTTGATAATTTCGCAGAACTTATTTTTTTATTTAACCATATAACCGTACTAGATGAATCGTCTTCAGCGCCCACGGTAATCATTCCAAGCTCTATAAGTTGCTGAAGAGTGGATTGATGGCTTCTTAAGGTAAGCTCGGCAAGTGCCGTTTTACTGATACCATGTTGTATCGCCTTAAGTAAGACCCGAGTATCGTCAGGAGTCCACGGTTTACCGGTAATGAGGTGTGAAGATGTTTTCTTATGTAGCTGATCAGTATCCTCATCTTCGGGTACTAACAGGCTTGTGTTTCTTGTTCGCCACCATTCTGGAGAGTACAGAACATTTTCACCATTTATGCAGTGTGCTACCCATCCATTATCTAGCAGGGTTTTAAGAGTTATACCTGAAGCTGGTTCAGCCGGTGGCACTCTGATTGAAGAGTTAGGCTTGAGGGTAATTTCGTTAGGCTCGGAGAGATTTTCTCTTATGAGAAGGTATAAATCCAACTCGATACATCTTAACTGGATTATCCTTTCATTGTATCCAAGAATGGACGTAAGCGCTGCAAATGAGTAACCATCCTTAAGCCCTTTTATAAGCTTCAGATCTTCAGCTGGTGACCATGACGGTAATTTCTTCTTCATTCACTTGCCTTAGAGTGAACTAAATATTTCTGATATTACTTGTAAATCAATAATTCTTGAATCGAGAATGGGGGCGTTTTGAGGTGTATAAATCGCACTTAGACTCGACCATTTAGTATCCGTGGTTGAAGAGCTCCTCAACTCCAGCATTTACGACATCCTGGTTTCCAGGGATGTAACGTGGCCAGCCTTCTACCTCTTTGATGTTCTTAACGATAACTCCTTCGAAGCCAAATTGATCTGCCGATATATCAACAATATGGAATTCATCGTTGTTGGAGATCTCACACCAGTAATGACCGAACCCGCCATACATAGTGAATAACCCGCCGTCAGATTTCCCATCGCCACCTCTAATCACAGCTGATAACCCTTTGCTATGTGCCAGACGAGCTAATAGCAGACTGGCAAATAGGCATGTGCCCGTTGTGTCATCGGTATCACAGTCAGCGAGGATACCGTTCAGTAATGCCCGTGCTTCAGTCGCAACATCATTAATGAGGTTTTTCATCAGGGTTACTTATCGCAAATCGGTTTCAGGGGATTCTGCCAGACAGGCCGTAGCGTGACAATTTTTTATGACCCCAATAGGGGGCGAAATTAACGGGTCTTAGAATTTCGTCACCGATGAATGTTGCGTTAATCTTTTTTTATATAAAGAGGAGCTAACCATGAATAAAATGAAGTACAGTGCAGTATTGAATGAATGGAATTTTAAGTATGATTCTGCTGAAAGATTCGGTGACTCACACTTTCTTTATATCCATAATTTCATGAACGATCAGAGCCAGTTACTTGGTATTATCATAGCTGATTTTTTGAAGGTTCCTCAGATAGAACTTCTTCCTATTCAGACCGCCATAGATAACCTTGTAAGGTTATTAAAGGTTCAGACATCCAGGTCGTTAACGTCTGATGAGGGTGTTGATCTTGCTCAATTCCTCACTCAGTACCTCAGACAGACACAATCTTATGCTGCGGTTTCAAGTATGTGTCCGGTTGGTCAAAAGTTGAATTTTTTCCTGAACATCTACCCAAGAAAAGGTAATAAAGAGTTTTCTTTTCGATTATTCGCAATCACCACACTCAATGAAATTACAAGCGTGTCTGAATTTGTTGAAATGGCACATAGTACTCAACAAAGTGATCTGATTAATAATCCTGGTTATTTTGTTTGATTACTAAATAATTCCATATTGAAATCATTAACCATCACTTAACAGTGATGGTTTTTTGTTTTATTTCAATTATCTTTTTGTTCGATATGACTATCTGCTTTTTATAATCTGATTTCACTTACTATCATGCTGATACTACTAGGTAAAATGGTCGTGATGACTTTAATTCATGCTATTCCATTGAGATTTGTGTTTACAATCAATAAAAATATTGTTAATAAAATGTAATCCTTAACATAAATCAACATGGATATGGAACCTACACTACAATGGCAAAGAAAAACATACATCAGGAAGAGATTGTATTCGCGAAGAAACAGCTTGTTCTCCTTGCAACATTAAAAGGGAAGGTAAGTGAATTGATTCTAAAGTGGGAAGGGAACATTGGAGCTGAGACTCCTGACTTGAATCGCCACGGGTTTAACAGACACCTCAGAGTCATTTAAGATGGCTTAAAGAGAGGTGCCCATGAGCAGTAAGCGTTATCCCGAAGAGTTTAAAATTGAAGCAGTCAAACAGGTTGTTGATCGCGGTTATTCTGTTGCCAGCGTTGCAACACGTCTCGATATCACCACCCACAGCCTTTACGCCTGGATAAAGAAGTACGGTCCGGATTCTTCCACTAATAAAGAACAGTCAGATGTTCAGGCCGAGATCCGCCGTCTCCAGAAAGAGCTGAAACGGGTTACCGACGAACGGGACATATTAAAAAAAGCCGCTGTAGATTCAATTGGTCAACGCAACAGTTATGTGAAAACATGGGGTTGCGGAGGTTTTTTGAATGAGACGAACATTTACAGCAGAGGAAAAAGCCTCTGTTTTTGAACTATGGAAGAACGGAACAGGCTTCAGTGAAATAGCGAATATCCTGGGTTCAAAACCCGGAACGATCTTCACTATGTTAAGGGATACTGGCGGCATAAAACCCCATGAGCGTAAGCGGGCTGTAGCTCACCTGACACTGTCTGAGCGCGAGGAGATACGAGCTGGTTTGTCAGCCAAAATGAGCATTCGTGCGATAGCTACTGCGCTGAATCGCAGTCCTTCGACGATCTCACGTGAAGTTCAGCGTAATCGGGGCAGACGCTATTACAAAGCTGTTGATGCTAATAACCGAGCCAACAGAATGGCGAAAAGGCCAAAACCGTGCTTACTGGATCAAAATTTACCATTGCGAAAGCTTGTTCTGGAAAAGCTGGAGATGAAATGGTCTCCAGAGCAAATATCAGGATGGTTAAGGCGAACAAAACCACGTCAAAAAACGCTGCGAATATCACCTGAGACAATTTATAAAACGCTGTACTTTCGTAGCCGTGAAGCGCTACACCACCTGAATATACAGCATCTGCGACGGTCGCATAGCCTTCGCCATGGCAGGCGTCATACCCGCAAAGGCGAAAGAGGTACGATTAACATAGTGAACGGAACACCAATTCACGAACGTTCCCGAAATATCGATAACAGACGCTCTCTGGGGCATTGGGAGGGCGATTTAGTCTCAGGTACAAAAAACTCTCATATAGCCACACTTGTAGACCGAAAATCACGTTATACGATCATCCTTAGACTCAGGGGCAAAGATTCTGTCTCAGTAAATCAGGCTCTTACCGACAAATTCCTGAGTTTACCGTCAGAACTCAGAAAATCACTGACATGGGACAGAGGAATGGAACTGGCCAGACATCTAGAATTTACTGTCAGCACCGGCGTTAAAGTTTACTTCTGCGATCCTCAGAGTCCTTGGCAGCGGGGAACAAATGAGAACACAAATGGGCTAATTCGGCAGTACTTTCCTAAAAAGACATGTCTTGCCCAATATACTCAACATGAACTAGATCTGGTTGCTGCTCAGCTAAACAACAGACCGAGAAAGACACTGAAGTTCAAAACACCGAAAGAGATAATTGAAAGGGGTGTTGCATTGACAGATTGAATCTACAGCGGCGTACTTCGCAAAGCTGTCCGACTGAGGTACGCCTTTATCCGTGACAACACCTGTTGCTGGCCTGTTCGCCTGCTCTGTCGGGTGCTGGATGTTCATCCCAGTGGTTTTTACGCCTGGCTTCAGCAGCCGCATTCACAACGCCATCAGGCAGACCTGAGACTGACAGGACAGATTAAACAGTTCTGGCTGGAATCGGGATGCGTCTATGGTTATCGTAAAATCCATCTGGATCTGCGGGACAGCGGGCAACAGTGCGGAGTGAACAGAGTCTGGCGACTGATGAAACGTGTCGGGATAAAGGCTCAGGTCGGATACCGGAGCCCGCGGGCACGTAAAGGCGAGGCCAGTATCGTGTCGCCCAACAGGCTCCAGCGACAGTTCAATCCGGATGCTCCGAATGAGCGTTGGGTAACGGATATAACCTACATCAGAACCCACGAAGGCTGGCTGTATCTTGCCGTGGTTGTTGATCTGTTCTCACGCAAAATTATCGGCTGGTCCATGCAATCCCGGATGGCAAAGGACATTGTCCTGAACGCACTGCTGATGGCTGTATGGCGGCGTAATCCCCAAAAACAGGTGCTGGTTCATTCGGATCAGGGCAGTCAGTACACAAGCCATGAGTGGCAGTCGTTCCTGAAATCACACGGCCTGGAGGGCAGCATGAGCCGTCGCGGTAACTGCCATGATAATGCGGTTGCAGAAAGCTTTTTCCAATTGTTGAAACGCGAACGGATAAAGAAAAAGATCTACGGAACGCGGGAAGAAGCCCGCAGCGATATTTTTGATTACATCGAAATGTTTTATAACAGTAAGCGTCGGCATGGTTCTAGCGATCAGATTTCACCGACAGAATATGAAAACCAGTATTATCAACGGCTCGGAAGTGTCTAGATTATCCGTGGCGATTCAACTATCATCTTTTAATGAACCAACTTGAGTCAGTAGAAAAGCAAATATTTTCTAAGATTGGTGCTTGGAAAAAGACATCTTTGCTTTGAGTGTCAGTGAAGAAAAACTTTATGAACAAACTTAATCCTCCTGCTTTATGTAATTCTTTTTTTACCAGGGATTTCTAGGAGAATCTTAGTCCATAACCCATCTGTCATAAAATCAATTATCGAGTCTGATATCATGGCTTTATTTGCAATTCTTTGAGCAGTGTAAATTGCCTGACTTTTATCTTCGATAAAGATGCCATGAGGCACTAGACTAACATTATCTTCGGTTTTCCTTGCCCACATGCGGAGGCGGTAATCTATTATGTATTCGTCATACTCTATCCACAGATGAGGTCGAATTATCTGGCCAGTTCCAGCCAACGTTACTTCTCCAACGATGCGCTGGTGCGGTATACAGAATCTATCTAGCAGGCAACTTACAACCATAGTATGACCATCACATTCGAGTGGAAGTACATCATATTTATGTAACAGCTCGCAGACATAAGCAACTTCAGGGGTTATGAACATTTACGGCCTCATATTAGACGGGGAGGGTGCTTAATTGGTCATTAAGCCTAAGTGATGATGGAGCCCAGTAGCCGGAACCGCACATCCACCGTTCACCAGGAAATGAAAAACCCTCTCTGATAAGAAACTCCCTAAGTTCGGTGCTGATGACATTCTCAACCTTTAAGATGTAGTTATTTGTCTCAGCTGCTTCTTTTAATTTCGAGAGTAACTGTCTGAAAAATCCTTTGCCTGGGGTCTTCACTGAAATGGTTGCGACTACCAGTACCGACGAACCGAGGTATGACATTTTTCCCGTCCGGGCACGGATGTATAACTCATCTACTAACTGAAGACCTTGAACCTTCATTGATTTTGAATGAAAGATGCTTTTTTTTGCTTCAACCATTAAGTGAGTGAATGATTGAAGGATCTTATTGATGTCTCTGTCATGACAACTCATATAATCACCAAATTAAATCAGCATAATAAATTGCACAGTGTATAGCGTAACTTTTCAATAAAGTTGATGCTTTGAAATAAAAGCAACAATACATAATCTTTGTGTCTTATTGACTAAGGTTGTTATGTAATTATCAGAGGTTTTTAATCCTTTCTAAAGATGCTAGATATGCTTCATAGTTATCTCCAAATTTTTTCTTTGCCCGTCTTACTCTCATCTTTTCTGCCAGTTCACTCTTATGCTCGGTCTGGTATTTTTTATTGTTTTGGAGTTTTACACCTGCACCGGAACCGGCAGCATAATTTCTGTTTTTATCGCTAATGCACAACTTGCATTTACTTTTAAGGCCAAACTTACCCTTAAGTTCCTTACCGAATTCTTCGAAGGGTTTAACCTGATTGCATCCTTTACAGCGTTTGCACCCAGAGGGGAGATCTTCATTAGCCATGTCTAGTTCCAGTGGTTAAAGGTAATGAACTGCATTTTAGGGGTCGGTTCCGGCTGAGGGCGAAATGACACCCTAAGCGTTAGCTCTGTGTCGTTGCACGATGTCAGCGACGGTATTCTTGCTGATACCGAGCTCGCGTGCGATCCAGCGATAGCTGCGTCCCTCGGCCCTCATCGCAACCACCTTAGGCAAAAGTCGGTCTGATTTTGGTCGCACTCCGGCCTGACGACCAAGCCTCTTACCACGTGCCTTCGCAACAGCAAGGCCTGACTTGACCCGCTCGCTGATGAGATCCCGCTCAAACTCCGCAATGCCGGAAAGAAACGTCGCCAGCATTCGTCCATACGGCGACGAAAGATCGAACGCCATTCCATTCATGGCTATCACGGAAACCTTCCAGTTCTCCAGTTCACGTAGCGTATTGAGCAGATCGAGCGTCGAGCGCCCCCACCGGGAAAGCTCAGTGACCAGGATTGCATCAATTTGTCTGGACTGGGCAAGCGCCAGGACTTTCTTTCGCTCGGCCCGGTCGAGTTTAGTTCCTGAACCTGTTTCCTTAAATATTCCCACCACGTCGTAGCCGGCACGGCCGGCGAAGGCTCGCAGATCAAATTCCTGGCGTTCACAAGACTGATCCGCTGTTGAAACCCGGCAGTAAATGGCGGCACGATGTCCCAATTGAACCCTCCTGGATTTTTGTATCGGAACGCCCTGATTTATATGGGCTGGCTGTTGTCCAAAACAGACTATACTTCAAAAGGGACGAATTTGTATGTCACGACGCCATATTTTCACCGAACGGCAGCGAGCAGCGCTGTTCGATCTGCCCACGGACGAACTGTCGCTACTGAAGTTCTACACGCTGGGCGATGATGACCTGGAAAACATTAGGCAGCGCCGCAGACCGGAAAACAGGATTGGCTTTGCCCTGCAACTTTGTGCCTTACGATATCCGGGCCGTGCACTGGCTCCTGGTGAGATGATCCCGCGTGAAGTCCTTTCCTTCGTCGGTGCTCAGCTTGGAGTTCCGGCTGATGCGCTTCTCACTTATGCCACACGGCGCCAAACCCGTCAGCAGCACATGGACACGCTGCGCGAAATTTACGGCTACAAGACCTTCACGGGCCGTGGTGCCCGTGATCTGCGGGAGTGGACTTTCGGCCAGGCCGAAGATGCCAGATCAAACGAGGATCTTGCTCATCGTTTTATTGTGCGGTGTCGGGAAACTTCCACCATTCTGCCCGCAGTATCGACAATCGAGCGCTTGTGCGCGGATGCTCTGGTCGCCGCTGAGCGGCGGATTGAAACGCGGATTGCGGAAAATTTAACAGCGGATGTTCGCGATCACCTGGACAAACTTCTGAGTGAAATGCTCGCCGGCAATATCAGTCGTTTCATCTGGCTTCGCAACTTCGAGGTTGGTAACAACTCGGCTGCTGCTAACCGTTTGCTCGACAGGCTCGAATTTCTGCGTACCCTGAATATCAATCATAGTGCTTTGGCCAGCATACCTGCCCATCGCATTGCCCGGCTGCGTCGGCAGGGTGAACGCTACTTCACCGACGGTTTGCGTGACATCACTTCGGACCGCCGCTGGGCGATCCTTGCCGTCTGTGTTGTGGAGTGGGAAGCGGCGATTGCTGATGCCATAGTCGAAACCCATGACAGGATCGTAGGAAAAACCTGGCGGGAAGCGAAGCGCCAGCATGACGAAACAATTTCCGGCTCTAAAGCCACACTCACGGATACGATCCGTACCTTCACCGCGCTGGGAGCTTCGTTGCTTGAGGCCCGCAGTGACGGAACCCCGCTGGAGATGGCTGTCGCCAGTTCGGTTGCATGGGACCGGCTCGCTCAACTGGTAGCGACAGGGACTCAACTCAGCAACACGCTAGCCGATGAGCCTCTTGCATATGTCGGGCAGGGATACCATCGCTTTCGTCGTTATGCGCCCCGCATGTTGCGCAGTCTGAAGCTCGAAGCCGCGCCGGTCGCCGGACCATTGGTAGCAGCAGCTTTGTCGATCGGAGAGATGAAAGGTGTTGCATCGCCAGAAAGGCGTTTCCTGCGGCCCAGCTCCAAATGGAACCGTCATTTACGAGCTCAGGAAAAAGGAGATACCCGTCTTTGGGAAGTGGCGGTACTCTTTCACCTCCGGGATGCTTTTCGTTCCGGAGATATCTGGCTCGCTCATTCGCGCCGCTATGGTGACCTCAAGCAGGTACTGGTGCCGATGATCGCGGCGCAGGAAAATGCAAAACTGGCCGTGCCTTCCAACCCACAGGATTGGCTGGCAGACAGAAAGGCGCGACTCACGATCGCTCTTAAGCGGCTGGCCCGGGCTGCCCGTAACGGCACTATTCCGCACGGTAGCATAGAAGATGGAACGTTGCGGATCGACAGGTTGACAGCAGACGTGCCGGATGGTGCCGAGGCACTCATACTGGATCTGTATCGCCGAATGCCGTCCGTTCGGATTACCGACATGCTGCTTGAAGTTGATGCAGCCCTTGGTTTCACAGATGCGTTTACCCATCTGAGAACCGGGGCTCCATGTCGCGACCGGATCGGTCTGCTCAACGTCCTGCTCGCTGAAGGGCTCAATCTGGGCCTGCGTAAGATGGCGGAAGCTACAAACACGCATGATTACTGGCAGCTCTCACGCCTTGCCCGCTGGCATGTTGAAAGCGAAGCCATGAACCAGGCATTGGCAATTGTGGTGGCCGCGCAGGGTAAACTGCCGATGTCACGCGTCTGGGGGATGGGCACGTCAGCATCGAGCGATGGTCAGTTTTTCCCGACAGCGCGGCATGGCGAAGCCATGAACATGGTCAATGCCAAATATGGTTCTGTTCCCGGCCTCAAAGCGTATACTCACGTAAGCGACCAGTTCGCGCCATTCGCTTGTCAGTCGATCCCGGCGACCGTGAGCGAGGCACCGTATATTCTCGATGGACTACTGATGAACGAGGTCGGTCGCCATGTTCGCGAACAGTATGCCGATACAGCAGGATTCACCGACCATTTGTTCGGAGCCAGTAGCCTGCTCGGCTACAATCTCGTTCTGCGAATCAGGGATCTGCCATCGAAGCGGTTGTACGTATTTAATCCCGATACGACCCCCAGGGAGTTACGCAAGTTGGTAGGTGGAAAAGCCCGGGAGGATCTTATCGTTGCGAACTGGCCTGATATTTTCCGTTGTGCCGCGACGATGACCGCTGGCAAAATCAGGCCCAGCCAACTCCTGCGCAAGCTCGCTTCTTACCCACGACAAAACAACCTTGCAGTTGCGCTTCGTGAAGTTGGTCGTATTGAACGGACCCTTTTCATTATTGAGTGGATCCTGGATACGGACATGCAGCGGCGTGCTCAGATCGGTCTTAACAAGGGAGAGGCCCACCATGCGCTCAAAAATGCGCTCCGTATCGGGAGGCAGGGGGAAATTCGCGATCGCACGACAGAGGGGCAGCACTACCGAATCGCTGGGCTCAATTTATTGACTGCGGTGATCATTTACTGGAATACCGTCCATCTTGGTCATGCCGTCACGGAGCGGCGGAACGAAGGGTTGGATGTTCCCCCTGAATTTCTTCCCCACATATCCCCATTGGGCTGGGCGCACATTCTACTGACTGGCGAATATCTTTGGCCCAAGGAACCGAAAGCTTAGGGTGTCATTTCGCCCTCAGCCGGAACCGACCCCAATTACAGTGGCAGCGTCGGCAAAACCATTATTTCGTCGGTAATGACTCCAACTTACTGATAGTGTTTTATGTTCAGATAATGCCCGATGACTTTGTCATGCAGCTCCACCGATTTTTAGAACGACAGTGACTTCCTGCCCAGCCTTGCCAGATGCTGCCTCAGATTCAGGTTATGCCGCTCAATGCGCTGAGTGTAACGCTTGCTGATAACGTGCAGCTTTCCCTTCAGGCGTGATTCATAAAGCGGCCAGTCATCCGTCATCCATACCACGACCTCAAAGGCCGACAGCAGGCCCGGAAGACGCTCCAGCGTGGCCAACGTGCGTTCACCGAATACGTGCGCCACAACCGTCCTCCGTATCCTGTCATACGCGTAAAACAACCAGCGCTGGCGTGATTTAGCGCCGACGTAACCCCACTGTTCGTCCATTTCCGCGCAAACAATGACGTCACTGCCCGGTTGTATACGTGAGTTTACCGACTGCGGCCTGAGTTTTTTAAGTGTCGTAAAATCGTGTTGAGGCCAACGCCCATAATGCGTGCACTGGCGCGACATCCGACGCCATTCATGGCCATATCAATAATTTTCTGGTGTGTACCGGGCTGAGAGGCGGTGTAAGTGAACTGTAGCTGCCATGTTTTACGGCAGTGAGAGCAGAGATAGCGCTGATGTCCGGCAGTACTTTTACCGTTACGCACCACGCCTTCAGTAGCTGAGCAGGAGGGACAACTGATGGAGATGGAAGCCACGGGAGCACCTCAAAAACACCATCATACACTAAATCAGTAAGTTGGCAGCATCACCGGCTGATTCGATGTGTTTGCGGGAAAAAAATCGGCCCAGATCCGCGAAATTTTAATCAGCGAGTCAGCTTGGGAAGAAATGACCTGCTTATTCGCACCTTCCCTAACTTTAAAAAAAAAGCATCTGTCGATGCCCTGAATAAAAAGTAATTAATACTTGCGATAGAATTTTCTTTTATAAAAAACCGCAAGGTCAATCGTCAGTGCTAAAATGTATTTATTTAGCGAGGGCAGATTGTCTCTTTTACGTATGCCATCGCTCCATTGATTTGCTTTAATAAATTCAATCAATGCTGCACGGTTGTTTTTATTCCATAAAGAGCTTAATATCTCGAAGGTCGTGGGTACATGGTTTTTCTTAACGTATCCACCTAAGCCGAATGTTTCGTTATGATTTAAATTATTAAAAGCGTCAGTTAGAGATTTATTACTACCACTAATTAGCACATCCCAAATATTTAGGGCGTAGCCACGTACAACGTCGTGAGTAATGCCATAACTCAACACTGCAGCGGAGAAGGATTCCATACCGGCCAGGATCCCTTCTTGAAATGTTTTTGTGAAATTATGCCACGCGCTGTTTTCGTCGTCGTTAACACTGCGAATAGCGACTATCTTACCATTCTCCAGCCCATAGCCTGTTACGCTACCTGAAGGGGAGTTGGTAATCATTTCAATAGGAGCAACGGAATCAAGAAAATGAGGATACTCCAGTTGGTGATTCAAATCTGGGCCAAAAGCAACTTTTGATGTGTTTGATGGTTGCTCGTTGAGAAATTTCTGCAGGCCCAGATATATGCCGGTAAAATGAATATCAGGATAAAGAAGAGCAATATTATCGTGAATGGTGCCACGCCAGCCGACATCGACTACGCAAATACGCGCATTGATATCATCAGTTAGACCTTTTGTCGCAAAATAGTTCTTCAAAAGAGCTCTTTGCTGCATCACATGCTGCCAGAGCGTCTCTTTGAAACCAGAGTCGTCAAAAAGTTGCTGAATACGGCTGTCCTGCCATGGATATTGGATCTGTTCATCTGCAGGAATCCCATATTTGTCGATGAAACTCTGGAATGTTTCAGGGGCAACGTTAAGGGTCTTGAATAAAGAGCTAATGGACTGTGTGCTATATAAATTCCAAACACGCATCATCTCTTTTATGCTAATTTCTTGTAGAGACGGAGCGAAGGTAGCCAGACGGCTGACTTCTATAATATCGATTTCTGGTAACTTTATTTCTTTAATATTAGTCTTGAGATGACCAATCAAAATATTCATTGCTTTAATGAAAAACTCGCCTTCACGAGTGAAAAAGAGGATTTTTTCACTTTTTGATATGACGGCTTGTTCCAAAATTTTAAGGCAAAAACCAGCGATTAACGGAGTTGTTTTCAAGCCAAGCTGAAAATCAACTGATAAATCTTTAGATGCTGCATATTTATTAAGAATATTATTGGTGATCGTTTCCGTGAGATCTTCATTTTTATTCCAGAGAAACTCTTTTTGCTCACGCAGCTGATGCTGTTGGGCTGGGAGATACCGAATACTTTTTATACCTTTTGATGTCGGCATTTGCACATCGGACCATTCATTATCGCCAATATGTATCCAGTCAACGCCGGCTAACTGATATTTTTGTTGAATAAAATCGAAGAGACGTCCACTTCTCTTGTTCAGTCGCTCGTCAATTGAAGAAACGCCATCTGATATGACAGACTGATCCAATCCAGCGCTAACGAGTAACTCTGTTAAATCAGTGGATGAAGTATAAAAATCGGACAGAAAGATTGTCTTATCAGAGGGATATTGCGCAAGAAAGTCCTCAATACCTGGATCCAGATAGATGTGCTTCTTCTCTTGCTCAATTTCCCAGGAATATAGCTCATGTGCTATCGCTGGCGTATCATATTGCTCTGCAGAGATATAGTTTTCTACCCATTGAAGCATTACATCCTGAATGAGATACTCATCATCATAACCAAGATCTTTGTTTTTCTTACCAATTAAGCGCTCTGTTTCAACTCGCTTAGTAAATAGCTGGTCGACGGAATCAACATTGTGTAGCGAATGAAATTTAAGGAAAAAATAATATGCAGTTGACCGCTTTATGAAGTCTGGATGGCAATCACGACGCAGAATTGTATCCCATACATCAACAGTTTTGAGTTTAAATTTATTCATCTGGATTAATTCTTCAACTTAAAATAAAGCGCGCTTAAAGGTGTGCGCACAAATAACGGTAAACGTAGAGCAATTCTCTTTAACAGACTCTGATGCGCGAATGTTAACGTGTTGGCAATATCAGGTCTGGCAAGAGGGGCTTCAAACGGGGGCTTATTATACGATCGTGAAATCACTTCTGCTGTGTATGCCTGCTCGTTCATCACGCAGTTGAACGCTTTGTAAAAGCCTTCTGTTTCCGTTTCCAGGGTACGCCCATTCATAAACTTTTGACCAGCCGAGCTCATACTCGCGGCTAAATCAGCATCGTTTAGAATTTTCATAATACCGGCGGCAATACTTTCAGGTGTCTGTTTACACAACAGCATAGCATCTTCGCTAAAATCATAAAGATTGTTTTCTCGCCAGACTTCAACAACGGGAAGGCCTGCATTCATCATTTCAAAGGGGATGCGAGAGGGATTTGAAGAACTAATACAGAGTCCTACGGAGCATTTATTATATAGCTCATTACATTTCGGCAAATCTAATAAACCTAGATTTTCATGCTCGAACCAGAGATTATCATTAATTGATGAACCATAAAGATAAATTTTAACATCTGGCATGCAATGTTTAACTATACCTAAAGCCTCAATACCAATACGCGAACAACGTCGCGGTTTATCTGGCTGATAGATAAAGCAAACCGCTTTTTCTTTTTGAATGGTGGGAACGCGCTTATAGATATTATGATTCGCCCCAAATTCGAAGTGATAGCTTTCAACAGCAAAATCATTTTGCAGTTTATATCGTAACCAGCGCCCAATCGTAATTGGCTTTAAGCCGTAACAGTATGAATTTTCAGCCATCAGGTAAGCATCGCCCACCGGGTTGAAGTAAGCTTCAAAATCCTGAACGAAATATAAACGTTTACAATCAAATGGTAGAGCGGCCACGAATGGTGCAGAATACCATATTGTTGCAACTGCAGCATCACATGGTTGCGCATTATTCCAGTCATAAATGACGTCTTTAAATTTTAGACCAAATAATTTATGAATTACCTCTGCACCGCTTGTTTTGCCGCTTTTATCTTCAAGAAAAATTGTACATGTATGACCCATTTTTTCCAGATAAGCGGCATGTTGCAGCATTGTGCGGTGGCCGCCAGACCCTTCAATGAGTTGAGGTATAAACCAAGCAATATTAGCCATTATAACCTTTCACAATAGAATTATTTTATATTTAGCATGCGTAGTAGATGCCTTATTACAGGCGTGCTATTAATCTTACGCAGTATGGTATTTGCACGTTCTAGATCTGCAGAGAGCTGGGCAATATGGAGATCTTTTTCATCGATTAATGAAATTAATTTTATGTTTTGATTCTGTAATTCATCAACTTTCTGTTCCTTAGAGGAAACTTGACTATTTAAGTCAGTTACATTTTGAATTTGCTGCTGAATAGTTTTATTATTCTGCTCAATTAATTGATTTTGCTGAGCAGAGACCAGGTCACGCTCATCAATTAAATTTTTTTGCGTAAGAACAGTGCTGTCTCGCTCATCAATAAGGCGCTTCTGGTCGTGAATAGTTCTATCGCATTCATCAATTAAGCATTTTTGATCATGAATTGTTCTGTCACGCTCATCTATCATTTGCGACATATTATTTATTGCATTCATGCGTTCATGAAGCAAAGCCGACCAGGTGTTACCGTTGTCAAAATTTGCAATGTTGAATTTTCTGCCTGGTATGGCGTTTTTAATGTTGACCATCTTTATAAGCCAATCAAGAATATCATGGTAAATATAAAGCACAAAATTAAATGGTTGAGATATTTTCCCCACCAGTTCGTCAGGATGTTGATAAAGTAGCTGTATACCTCTTTTAATCCCTCTATCGACGATTATCTCGGCACAGGAGATTCTATTTAAAGAAATTAATATAACGGACTGAAGATAAAAGCTTTGTAAAATCTTCGTGCCGATAGAGGGGCTAAATTTATCAATGCTGGAGTTTGCTGCACGAGATAAATGGATTAACGCATTAGCTTTATCATTATTTTTGTTACAAATAAGACCTAAAAGTGTCGATAAAGATATGAGCCAACGATATTGATGTGGCGTAGGATTATCCATCTGCGACACATTTGAGCAGTAATCTAGCATTTTTGCGTAAATGTCAGCTGTATCATCACTGCCGCTTAGCATTTGATAACCTAATACTGCCAATGCAGCGGCATAATCGGGGCTGTCAGGAGCACTGTGCTCCAAAATCTGATGGCTATACTGCTGTAGATGATAAGTTGACCTATTCCTGAATGGGAATTCTACGATCCCGCGAATAAGCCACGGGTTAGTATAATCTCTGGCAAAAGCTAATAGGTTTTTTGGTGGATGCGAGTAGCCATAAATCGTTTCCTGATACGGAAGCTCTGACCTGGCTAAAGGGCTTTTCATAAAAACACATAATTCAGGAGAGAGTGTAATTTCCTCTCCCTGATGTATTTGAGTCTTTAAAAGGCCATGTTCATAAAATAAATAAACTTCAGGTTGTAAATTGTAATTACTTAATGTCTCAACTACAGTTTTATCTGTATGAAAACTAACGTACCTGCCAGCGGGCACTAGGTAAGATATAATGACTTTGAGTGCATTATTTAGTCCATCATCGGCATATTTATCAGTAATGAGAAAATGGTAGCCATTGCCATTTAGCTGAACACTTTTAATTTCATCCAATGAGTAAATTTCAACTTCAGATGCCTTGGTTTGTTCTGCAATAATATTTTTAATGTTTGTTATCGAATTTTTATTCTTAATGATTACAAGTACTCGATCCCCAGGACGTATGTAGGGAAAAGTATTTACAAGTTTTTTTTCAAAAATAGTCGTTTCTAAGATATTTTTGTCTGTCGAAACTACTGACTGACGTCTATAACTCAAAACTATCTTTAGGCTTTGATCATCCCGAAATTGTTCATCATAGCCAGGATTGAGCAAATAAAATACAGTGTCTATCGAATAACCAAGATTGTCAGTTATATTAATAAAATCCTGGAAACTCTGACCGTTTCCCTTTTCTACAAAGATATTAATAACGATTTTATTTACAAGCTGTCTTGCAGCGGTTCTGACAATCTTGGCATATTCATTAAAATTATTATCTTTATCATTGGTTAAAAGGAAATTAACTTTATTGCGGTTAAGAATATCTTTACACTGCGCCAGATCAGCGCAGTTGTGCACCTTATAACCCTTCTCTGCAATCAGGCCCTCAGTTTCTTTTGGGTAATTTTGTAATAAATACACCCCAGGCCCGAGATAATCAGTTATTGAAATATCATTCATCAACTTACCACTCTGCAGTCATCTTGAGATCCAGAATGCCACCAAAGAAATATTCATCACGCAGGACATTAACGTGAAAAAACGCGGCTTCATCACGCCAGTGTAAAATGCGCTGCGAAAAATAATTAGGTGTCCCCTCATAGGATATCGCCGCCTGTATTTCATATAGGTTTGTTCCTAAAGTACATTCAAATTCCATATCAACATAAAAACGCTCGCCTGCTTTAAACTCACGTTCCCAAAATTGGGGATCTTTAAGTTGATGGAAACGAACATACATGTCCTGGTTTAACGTTCCCCATGAATAAATTTTGACGCCTTCTTTATTGCGAATACGAATGCCAACGTTAATGTGGTTTATATCTTTATTTACTTTGCAATTAACACGAACTCTGATTTTATCACCAGGGTTAAAGGCATTGCTACGTTCACCAGAAGCCGTAAACAATTCAACATTTTCAACCTCTGCTTCACCTTCACCGAACGATAGTTTATCTGTACGAGAGGGCGAGGTTTCCTCTACAGCAGGGGTTTCAGCATTAGCACTAATTTCTATCTTAGCCGGCGCGGTGGGGGTTTGATTAATATCGCGAGTGGCGTCCGCGTGGGCAGCAACTTCCTCTGCTAACTGAGAAAAATACTTACTTTCTTCCCGGTGTAGTAAACGACGATATTCAAGTAAAACTTCTGATGATAAGCCAGTACTTAATTGCGTCCCACGATCGAGAAGAATAGCTCTGTTTGTTAAGGTACGCACGGACTCTTGATCGTGTGAAACAAACAGTAAAGTTACGCCATTGCTGGTTAATTTCTCAATTTGTTGGAAACAGCGCTTTTGAAAAAGTGCGTCGCCTACAGCAAGTGCTTCATCTACGATGAGAATATCTGGCTCTAATTGTACCTGAACGGCAAATGCAAGGCGCACCATCATTCCGCTGGAGTATGTTTTTACCGGCTGGTCGAGATGGGTTCCTATATCAGCAAAACCGGCAATAGCATCAAATTTTGCATCTATTTCTGCCCGCGATAATCCCAGAACGGCGCCGTTAAGATAGATGTTTTCCCTACCGGTAAACTCTGGGTTGAAACCGGAGCCTAATTCCAGGAGGGCAGCTATTCTTCCCTTGGTTTGTATCGTGCCCGTTGTTGGAGTTAGCGTGCCGGTGATTAGCTGTAGTAATGTACTTTTGCCAGAACCATTGCGTCCAATAATTCCCGCTGACTCACCTTTATTGATGGTAAAGTTGATGTTATTTAACGCCCAAAATTCGTTATAGTAGCGTTGTACAGGTTTCCCAACCATACTCTGGACTTTAGGTAAGAAAAACTGTTTTAACCTATCTCTGGGGTTTTGGTAAATGTTATAGCATTTGCTAATGTTACTTACGCTAATTGCAATGTTATCAGATGACATCGGCAAATCCTTTTTTTGTTTTTTGGAAAAATAAAAAACCTGCAGCACAGATAACTAAACCAATAAGCATATTAATTGCGAGCATGGTCCAGTTAGGCTCATTTCCCCAGTAAACAACTTTTCTTGCTTCTTCAATCATAAATGCCAGAGGATTCAACATTACAATTTTTTGGAAAACCACCGGTAATGCTGATAACGGATAAAATACGGGAGATAAAAACATTAATATTGTTACGATGATACTAATAGTTTGTGGCATATCACGAACAAAAACGCCCAGTGAGGCCAGGATCCAGCTTAATCCAAGTATAGAGAGCATAAGTGGAATAGTAATGACTGGCAGTAACAGGACAGTAAAATGAAGCTGATGCTTAAACACCAGTATTGCAATAAATAAGACTATGAGGCTAATGCTGGCATGAAATAAAGCAGCCAGCAGATTTACTATAGGTAATATCTCAATAGGGAAAACAACTTTTTTGACGAAGTTTACATTTGAGGTGATAAGGCTGGTTGACCTGTTAATACATTCTGCAAATAAGTTAAAAATAATCAGTCCGGTAAACAAAATGATTGCAAAATCTGCATGCCCGGCATCTGGACTGCTTCCCCAACGAGATTTGAATATAACCGAGAATACAAATGTGTAGACTGTTAACATCAATATGGGGTTGAAAAGTGACCATGCCAGACCAAGAAAGGATCCTTTATAGCGTCCCATAACGTCTCTTTTAGACATTTGCCAGATTAACTCGCGCTTCTGGATAATTATCTTCGAAATATTTACTAAAGTTCCAATCATTATTTTTTACCGCTTTGTTGTACTTAGTATTTTATTGTAAACACATAACGTTTTATCTATAACAATTTCTTTGCTGAATCTTTCTTTTACAATTTCGGCTGAGCGTAGGCCGAATTTTTTTCTTATTTCCATGTTATCTCTAAGATATTCAATTTTCTCCGCAATCTCACTAGCGCTATGTGTTTTTAGTACACATCCATTGAAATTATCTTTAATTATGGCTTTACAGCCGGGTACATTTCCGACAATGCAACTTCGGCCCATAGCACACGCTTCAATGATTATTCTTGGCACGCCTTCTGAATATTTAGTTGGCAAAATCACGACATGGCTATTTCTGATTAAATTTTGGATGTCATCTCTTCGACCTAACCAAATGATTTTTCCTTCTTTTTCCCATTGCAAAATTTGATCTAATTCAATTCTATCCGGATCTTTGTCATCGAGAATTCCCGCAACGTATAAGGTTGTGTTATTTTCATTTTGTTTAACCTTACCGATGGCCTCGACTACTTCACCGAGCCCCTTTGACCATAGCAAACGGCTGGCAAATAATACCGAGAAATTATTCTGAGTTGGTTCTGGCTGATAACTAAAGCGAAACCTGTCTACCCCGGCTCCTTCAATGATGTGGATGTTATTTTCATCAAATTTAATATATTTACTCAGCTCAGCAAAGTCAGCATTATGCTCAAATATTACTTGCGCTGGGCTTTTTGCTGATAGCAAAAGACTATAAATTGACAGTACTGAGTTGAAAATGAATTTATTCAACCAACCTCGTTTATTGCCAAACAATCTCCCTAATCCCACAAAGCTCACGACAAAAGGGATGCCTGCAACCCGGGCATACAATCCACCAAAAAGGATTGGTTTTATAGTAATTAGATGAATAAGATCGGGTTTAATTTGCTTACAGATCTTTCTAAATGCAGTGAATATTGAAATGTTTTTAAACACATTTTTAGAAAATCTGTTAAGCTCAATATCCCAACATTTTATACCTTTTTTTTCCAGGTTATTTTTGATGGCGTCATCAGCAAAATTACTTACAAGATGAACTTCATACCCTTTGCTAATTGCCGCTTCTGACCGGTCCAACCAATGCAGTTCGAAGTACCACGCTGCATTGACAAAATACACTATCCTCATACCATTCCTCAACAACCCGCGAGATGGTCAATCACGGCTTACTACATGTAATGTAGGCACGCTACCGCCCTTGGCTCTGGCTGCCAAAGGGCGAAACTCTTGTTTTGTCAGGTGTATTGACGGCCAGGCTACTGACCGCTGCAACTACCCTAAGCCTAACACTCCCATTGCAGCGTAGCACACCACCCCGATAGCTAAGGCTGCCCCATATAATAAAGGATCTATCCTCTTTTTTCATTACAATAACTCCTTCCCAACAGGAGCGCCGAAAGAAATTTCCTCATGAATATTTTCGTTAGTAACACCGGCCATCAGAGCATCCAGTGAATACTCCTTCGTTTTAACGGGCACGATAGTAATTGCGCCGTCCTCTACTGACAGCTCCACTACATCATCAACGTTTAACGAAGCGGCTTTCACAATCGCAGAAGGAAGGCGAACAGATAGACTATTACCCCATTTTTTAATTATTACTTGAGTCATGACATACCTCTCAATAAACAAAGAAAACTAATTAGCGACTCTTCAGGATGTACCAGGCTTCTTTCGCTGCTGAAAGCGCCCAAACCCACGCCAGAGTCGATGCGATACACAATGCGGTCATATTCCCAAAGTGTCCCGGCGTGTATTCATGGCCGTGTAAAACAAGCCCAACCAAAGAAGCCACACTCATCACTATGAAAACAATCCCAAACATGATGTGAAACATAAGGCCAAACACTCATTACCCCTCGTATCATCATTGTTGATACAACCAGTGTAGAGCCACCCCCTTTAACGTGTCAGCATTGTTGATACAGAAAGTGTCTCACAAACGATGGTTTTTGTGACAGTCTTGAAAAGTCCTGACTTCTCCCGAAAAATGACTCCCCTCATGTAACAAAACTCGTTACTGTATCAACATAACAATAACCCCATAACTAATTAGCGAGAAAAGAATGAAAATCGGCTATGCACGTAAATCTACGCATCTTCAGGATGTGGCGCACCAGGTTGACGAACTAACAAAAGCTGGATGTGAGCAAATCTATCAGGATCAGACCTCACGTAGCGGCCCAAAGCGCGACAAAAAAGGTGCGCTGGAACTGGAGAACTGCCTGAAAGCATTGCGCGAGGGAGATACCCTAGTAGTTTGGGCACTAGATCGGCTCGGTGGTTCATTGGGTCAAGTCATTACTTTACTCGACGACCTGAAGAAACGCGGAATAACTTTCATAGCCATCAAGGACAGAATAGACACAAATGCGCCAGTTATAGGGGAAATCTATACTCATCTGATGGCGATATTCTCTAGCTTTGAACGCAACCGCAATATTGAAAGAACGCGCTCAGGCCTTGCAGCTGCACGCGCAAGGGGCCGTGTGGGAGGGAGAAAACCGTCACTTTCTGAAGAAGATGTTAAACAAATTAGAATCTTACTTGCTGATCCTGAAATGACAGTTGGTGCAGTTGCTAAGCGCTTCAACGTTTCTCGCATGACTATTTATGGCACTGTTGCAAAGTTAGCGATGAGGCAGCCTTTTGTCTTATTCAAAGGCCTTACATTTCAAAAACTCTGCTTACCAGGCGCATTTCGCCCAGGGGATCACCATAATAAAATGCTGAGCCCTGGCCTTTGCGTAGTGCACGCATCACCTCAATACCTTTGATGGTGGCGTAAGCCGTCTTCATGGATTTAAATCCCAGCGTGGCGCCGATTATCCGTTTCAGTTTGCCATGATCGCATTCAATCACGTTGTTCCGGTACTTAATCTGTCGGTGTTCAACGTCAGACGGGCACCGGCCTTCGCGTTTGAGCAGAGCAAGCGCGCGACCATAGGCGGGCGCTTTATCCGTGTTGATGAATCGCGGGATCTGCCACTTCTTCACGTTGTTGAGGATTTTACCCAGAAACCGGTATGCAGCTTTGCTGTTACGACGGGAGGAGAGATAAAAATCGACAGTGCGGCCCCGGCTGTCGACGGCCCGGTACAGATACGCCCAGCGGCCATTGACCTTCACGTAGGTTTCATCCATGTGCCACGGGCAAAGATCGGAAGGGTTACGCCAGTACCAGCGCAGCCGTTTTTCCATTTCAGGCGCATAACGCTGAACCCAGCGGTAAATCGTGGAGTGATCGACATTCACTCCGCGTTCAGCCAGCATCTCCTGCAGCTCACGGTAACTGATGCCGTATTTGCAGTACCAGCGTACGGCCCACAGAATGATGTCACGCTGAAAATGCCGGCCTTTGAATGGGTTCATGTGCAGCTCCATCAGCAAAAGGGGATGATAAGTTTATCACCACCGACTATTTGCAACAGTGCCATATTTTCTATTGCGAGCCATGGATCGTCACCGGAATCGCGGGCATCAGACAGCGCCTGACCGACATCGATGTACTGCCTCAGTTTTGACTGGATCAGCTTTCCGGTCTGCTGAAGGCGCTCTGCCTGTGTTCTTTTGGCTTTGCTGAAAAGGCTGTTCAGCATTCGCTCATGCAACTCAATCACTTCGTCTGTCAGTGTGGCTCTGGCTTCTTCCAGCACGCACACCAGGATCGCATGACGCCGGGTTGCTGAAAATCGGGTCAAATCACGGCTACTCATCTTCCGGCCTTCCCGCGCCAGTTTCAGCAACCGGTTCTGGTGAATGGTACGATCTATACCTTCCGGTAATGCCAGCGATTCAACGCTGCTGAGCCGATCAAGATGTTGCAGCACGTTCTTACCATTGATTTTACCCGGCGGTTGCAGAAGCCATGTCAGCCTGGAAGACTGATTATCCGATGACTCAAGTAAACGATCCAGGGCATCCCTGTGAGCCGGAGTTAACGGGGCATTCAGAGTCTGAAATACGATTTTATCGCCGCCTGCCATGGCCTCAGCACAGGTACGCTCCACGACATCAATCGCGGGGATTATTACGTTGTTCTGCCGGAGCCAGACCAGCATCTCTTCGGCCAGGAGAATACCTTTATCAGTACGCGTCGCCATCGACAGCAGGTGTGTAATACAGTCCTGCTGTATTTTGCCGGTAAATGCCTTCACGCCAAGATAGCGGTACAGTTCGGTTAAATGCTCGCGCCGGGTCGTATCCCTGCCGGAAAGGTAAGCAGGCCAGAGATCACCGGTAAGATTTAGCCTGCTGGCGATATGTTTCAGCAGTGCATCAGAGGGTGGGATTTTTTTATCCGGGGCAAAGCCAACATTTTTCAGATAGCAAAGAAGGACGGCAAAACCAAAACGGCTGGCGGGTTTACGGTGAGCACAGATAAGCGCCAGATCATGCTCACTGAAATAGGCCATCCGGGTCAGCGTTAACTCATCGTCTGGCAATGCCAGTAATGATTCTCTTTCCGACAGAGAAAGAATCTGCCTCCTTGCCATATAGTTTCCCTCATAAATTATCCGATGCGGTATTTTTAACAAAAATGGTTATCGCATAAGGGTACACCCTGACGGCATAAACAAAATGTGACGATACTCCATGAATGACATAACCTATATGCGATAGAATTAATGCAATAATCTAAATGCGACAATGCGGTTAAAAAATGTTCATCAGAGCTTATTTAAGAGCATCGACGGAAGATCAGTTCGCCGACCGGGCAAAAGAGATGCTGGAGCAGTTCGTTCAGGAGCGGGGGCATAAAATTGCCAGTTACTACCGGGAGAACATCAGCGGTACAAAACTTGACCGCCCGGAACTGGGACGCTTGCTGATGGACAGTCACCGTAATGATATTTTACTGGTCGAGCAGATAGACCGCCTGACCCGCCTGAGTAACAGCGACTGGAGGACGCTGAAAAAGCAGATCGAACAACACGAACTGCGGATTGTCAGCCTGGATGTCCCAACCTCATGGCAGGCACTGTCAGATAAAGACCCTTCGCAGGCTGACCCGATCACCCGCGCTGTGATAACCGCCATCAATAACATGCTTATCGATCTGATGGCCGCGATGTCGCATAAGGACTGGCTGAACCGCCGCCAGCGCCAGAAGCAGGGTATTGAACGGGCGCATAAACTGGGAAAATACCGGGGTAAGCAGGCCGATCAGGAGCGTCATCAGAAAGTCCTGTACTACCGTCATGTCAAGAAACTGAGTATCAGGGAAACAGCGGATGCGACAGGGTACAGTCCCTCCCAGATTTGCCGCATTCAGGCTCTTTATAAAGAAGTGACATCTGATTAAAAAGCAACATTGACAACTATGATATTCGTTCCCTCAAAAGGAGCCCTTGTCTATATCTCTCAGAGAAGAGGCGGGCGTCTCTGTGTTTATTCTTCATACTAGCCTTACAGATAAGCAATATGCCAGATTATTTCTGCCCTTACTGACTCAGGATTAGATTTTGTTCTTTACCGGTAGTATATAATTGACTGCCAGCAACATCATACACAATATGTCATTCATCACTGGCATTATCAAAACACCGGGCTCGGTTCCCTTCAAGTTGGAATGCGAACTGGATGGCAAGAGTGATTCGTTAGCCCTTGCAGGATACCGCACTCATCTACCTGCCGGGTGCCAGAACACCTTTCGCGCAAAACGGACAGGTGTTTCTTCAACTGCAACAATACTTCTATGCGTGCCTCCACCTGCTGGATATGATCATTCAGTAGTAAACTGACTTCGCCGCAATCCTGACCCGGATTGTCCCGCAGCGCCAATAATGTCCGTATTTCTACCAACGTAATGTCCAGAGACCGACAATAGCGAATGAATTGCAGGCGTTCGACATGAGACTCACTGTAGAGCCGGAAGTTACCATCACTGCGCGCTGGCTTTGGCAATAACCCCTCTTTCTCATAGTAACGAATAGTGACAGTTTCGCATTTTGTCCGCCTGGCAAGTTCACCAATCTTGATTTCCATCCCTCATCCTCATTTAAAACTTGACTCTATAGTAGCTATAGAGTTCTTAATGAACAACACATAAACCTAAATCACAGGAAACGCTATGAGTAACTGCAGTTCAAAGGGATGCGGTTGTTCGACCATACCGATGAGCCAACCCGCTTCGCAAGCCCAGCCAACAGCTGAAGTGGCTCAGGCCGTCTACCGAATCGAGAACATGGATTGCCCTACAGAAGAGGCGCTGATCCGGAGCAAGTTGGCTACATTGACGGGTGTGATTGACCTTGACTTCAATCTGATGCAGCGGACATTAACCGTGCGGCACGAATTGCCATCGTTATCTCCGGTTGAACAAGCTTTAAAAGCTATCGGAATGCAGACCGAACGCCTGGATAGCGCTTCTGGCGAACAGACGACCAGACTGGTAATTGCCAAAATGGATTGTCCAACTGAAGAGGTTTTAATCCGTAATAAGCTTTCAAAGATAGCCGGGGTGACCCGTCTCGATTTCAACCTGTTGCAGCGCACCCTGTCCGTGCATCATACTCCTAACACGATGCCCGAGGTTCTGGATGCGCTGAAAACTCTGGATTTTGAGGCTCAGGTACTTAATACAGAGGGAACCACCTTATCTTCGGCAGTATCGGCACGGGATTCTACCAACTGGTGGCCGCTTGGTGTTTCATTGGTAGCTGCACTGGCTGCGGAGGCTGTCTACTGGTTCCTGAATGGCAACCATTGGTCAGTCATTGTTCTGGCACTGGTCGCCATCTTAACTGGCGGTCTTTCTACCTATAAGAAAGGCTGGATTGCACTTAAAAACCGCAACCTGAACATGAACGCCCTGATGTCAATAGCAGTCACTGGGGCCATGTTGATTGGCCACTGGCCAGAAGCGGCGATGGTGATGGTGCTGTTTGCACTTGCTGAAGTGATTGAAGCAAAATCGCTCAACCGTGCCCGTAACGCCATCCGGAGCCTGCTTGATCTTGCTCCCGAACAGGCCACAGTGCAGCAGCCAGATGGCTCGTGGCGGGAAGTTGAGGCAAGCCAGGTCACCATCGGCAGCCGGGTTAGGGTTAAACCTGGTGAGCGAATCGCCTTAGATGGCGAAGTGAAAGTGGGACGTTCTACGGTAAATCAAGCGTCGATCACTGGAGAAAGCCTGCCTGTTGAAAAAGCACCAGGTGATCAGGTGTTCGCAGCCACCATCAATGAGTCCGGTTCCTTCGAGTATATCGTTACGGCTATCGCCAGTAACTCCACACTGGCCCGTATTATTCACGCGGTAGAAGCAGCACAAGGCAGTCGTGCACCCACCCAACGTTTTGTCGATAGTTTTGCACGCTGGTACACGCCTGTAATATTCATTGTTGCTATCGCGGTAGCGCTAATTCCTCCGTTGTTCTACTCCGCCGCGTGGCTGGACTGGATTTATCGCGCGCTGGTTTTACTGGTTGTCGCCTGTCCGTGTGCGCTGGTGATCTCTACGCCAGTGACTATCGTTAGTGGCTTAGCCGCCGCAGCCCGGCATGGAATTCTAATCAAGGGAGGTGTCTATCTTGAAGAAGGTCGTAACCTTCGCTGGCTGGCACTGGATAAAACCGGCACGATCACTCACGGCAAACCTGAACAGACCGATTTCGCCGCATGGGGCGAAGCGTCAGCGGCCAGTAGTCGAAGTATTGCTGCGAGTCTCGCGGCTCGATCCGATCATCCCGTGTCCAGAGCCGTTGCGCACGCAGCAAATATCGATGGTATTACGCTACGTGATGTTGCCGAGTTCGTGGCATTACCAGGGCGTGGAGTGAGTGGCAGCATTGATGGCGTAACTTATCATCTTGGTAATCATCGGATGCTCAAAGAACTGGACTATTGTTCACCTGAACTGGAACAGCGCATCGATGCAATGGAGCGTGAAGGGAAAACTGTAGTCATTCTGGTGAGTACAAAGGGGGCTCAAGCCCTGTTCGCGGTAGCAGATACCATCAAGGATAGCAGCAGGAGCGCTATCACGGAGCTGCATGCACTGGGCATCAATACGATGATGTTGACTGGAGACAACCAGCACACCGCGCACGCAATAGCCACGCAAGCCGGGATCGATCGTGCACGGGGTAACTTATTGCCACTGGACAAATTACACGAGATTGAGCAACTGACTCTGACGGGCAAAGTCGGTATGGTGGGAGACGGAATCAATGATGCACCAGCCCTGGCTCGTGCTGACATCGGATTTGCAATGGGTGCGGCGGGCACCGACACCGCCATTGAGACGGCGGACGTTGCCCTGATGGACGATGATTTACGCAAAATATCGACATTCGTGCGTCTGTCGCGTGTGACGGCTAAGACGTTAAAGCAAAATATCGTGCTGGCATTAGGCATTAAAGCGATATTTCTGGTACTTACTTTCTCGGGGCACTCGACCATGTGGATGGCCGTATTTGCCGACATGGGGGCCAGCTTGCTCGTGGTGGGCAACGGTCTTAGGTTGTTACGCCGATGAACTGGAAATTCATTTTCTATGACTGGTATGGTCTGAACGCCGAGTTATTCGAGGCCATCAATGCGGGGATGCCTGTCACGCTGGGACCGCTTGTGTGGTTCTTAAGTCTGGTGAGTAATTACTGGACTGCGCCATTGATGCTGCTTGGGCTGTGGGGATGGTCGAGATTTGCCCTCCTTCCGGCCCAGGCTAATGCGGTCTGGTATCGGTTCATCATTTTTAGCACCGCCATTCTTCTTGCCTTGTTGGCCACCAGTGTTTTGAAGCTGTGGCTCGATTTCCCGCGCCCGACAGCCGTCTTTGGCGAGTTGGTAAGCATCGCAGGTGAGCATGAGAAAAACTACAGTTTTCCCAGTGAACATGCGACTTATTCGGCGCTGGTTGTCGGCACTCTTTGGACGCTGGTCGGGTACCGTGGACAAATCTCTTTGGTACTATATGCTGTCCTCGCTGGATGGGCATGCATTGCTGCCGGGATATCATTCCCGGCTGATATACTTGCAGGCTGGTGCATAGGTTTGGGCTGCATTGTTATTGCAAGAACGCTGATAGCATTTATTGCTCCTGTATGGCAGACAACTCGCCACGCATCGTCCTTAATCTGGTATGGAGTGACTTTTTTTGCTTTCATCACCGATCAGCTAACAAAATTCGTTATCGTTCGCATATATTCTTATGGCGAACAGGTCGAAGTAACGCCATTCTTCAATTTAGTTCATGTCTTAAACCCGGGGGCTGCATTCAGCTTTCTGGCAGGAGCGGGGGGCTGGCAACGTTATTTCTTCATCACTTTTGGCTTAGCTTTCTCTGCCTGGCTAGCGTACATGCTGAAAAAACAGCTTTCACGCCCTGAGGCACTGGGATATAGCCTGATGCTCGGAGGTGCGCTTGGAAATATTGCTGATCGCATTCTGCGCGGGTCAGTTGTCGATCTTCTCGACGTCCACTGGCAAGACATTCACTGGCCCGCCTTCAACCTGGCTGATGTGTTTGTTGCCGCAGGCGTAACCTGTCTGATCATCTCCAGTTTGTATCAGACCAGGTTAGCCCGAACTGAGAAAAAGTCAGACGGAGTTATCCCTTAAACCGGGGTCGACGTGTCAGAATGGAATGAAAGCTAATTGCTATATGAACTAAAGACTTATAATACTTCCTGAAAAAGGGCTGAAAGGCCTGGCCATAGCATTCGTGCGGATCTGTAGTGGTTACCAGAACCCGGAGCGTTAGCTTTAGCACGCTCCGGTGAACATAGCTTACTCTGAAATGGCATCGGGAAATAATTCTCAGCGACTGGAACTCCAGGCCATCAGTGATGGTTCTTTGAAGGCCAGTTTTTCCTTCTGATAACCGTCGAACCAGAGTTGTTTGATGTGCCTGAGTAGGTCAAACAACTCATTCCTGGAGGATAATTAGCCAGACAGAGGAAGCTGAGTTGTGTATTTTATTTCCTCCATGGAATAACTGGATGTTACATCACTCAATCCACTTACTGAACTTACCAGCTTTTTGTAAAAACTGTCGTAACCCTTCATATCTGAAACCACTACCTGAAGAAGATAATCATATTCTCCCGTGGTACGGAAAAAAGCCATCACTTCTGGCATGCCATTGACCTGAGATACAAAATGTTTGTACCAGTCGTGACTGTGGTTTTGTGTTTTTATCATCACAAAGGCTGTAAGCGATAAGTTAAGTTTTTCCTTGCTCAACAGGGCAACCCGACCAATGATGACCCCCTCATCTTCAAGACGTTTTATACGCTTCCAGCAAGGATTAGGCGTTAAATCTACAGCCGCTGCAAGATCCTGCAGACACACGGTAGCGTCGCGCTGTAACAGCCTGAGTAGCTCCTTATCTTTCTTGTCCAGCATAACCGCCCCCTTCTGATAGAGAAAATTTTTCTCTAAACGTATGAAAAAATACTGAGAATAACAATATTTTTCTCCCAAGAAAAAGATACATTAATTTCTTTTACTGGGAAGCATCTTATGCGCAGAGTGACGATATCGGTATTATTCCTGCTGGTTGCACTGACCTGGGGGACCACATGGCTGGCCATGCGTATAGCCGCTGAAACTATCCCTCCGGTATTTGCCACCGGGATGAGATTTATGTTTGCAGCACCATTTTTAATCAGCATTGCATGGTTCAGAAAAACACCACTTTTATTTCCACCCGGACAACGTTTATTCCAGATCATAATTTGTGTTTTTTATTTTTCCATCCCTTTCTCATTAATGATTTATGGTGAAACTTATGTCAGTTCTGGCCTGGCATCGATAATATTTTCGAATATGCCTGTGGCTGTTTTGATTACATCCGTTTTGTTTCTGAATGAAAAAACAAACCGAATGCAGGTCACTGGTTTAACTATCGCAATAGCTGCACTGATGGGTATTCTTCTCGAAGAGACAAAAACCATTACGGAGAGCCACTGGCAGGGTATTCTTGCTCTTGTTTCAGCTGTGATCATCCATGCTATAATATACACTCAATGTAAAAAAAGAGACTGTAGCGTCTCTGTTATAACATTTAATGCGCTACCATGTTTTTTTGCAGGATTACTCCTCTCTGCTGCGGGATGGTTATTCGAAAGACCTCAGATTTCAACTTTCTCAACGAACTCAATATTAGCGACCATATATTTAGGTTCTTTCGCAGGTGTTTTTGGTATTCTGTGCTATTTTGCTCTTCAGCAAAAGGCGAATGCTTTCCAGGCCTCACTTGTATTTCTTATTTTTCCTCTGATTGCGGTAAGTCTGGAAAATTATATTTATGGATATGCCATTTCAACACACTCAATGCTACTTATTATACCGTTAGCTATCGGGATATTTCTGACTCTTGTCTTCAGGGAATTGCCTGGAACTGACAGGCTGCGGGGTAAATTATCGATAACAAGCAATCCGATGAATAATGATGTAAAAACTTCCTGAGAAGCGGTAGGCTGGGTCTTTATTTTCGGCCAATGTGGCGAGTAAACGGTAGATGCAGGCTCACAGTCTAGTGAGAGACAGTTGCCGCATCCAACTCTCTGAGATCCATCAATGCACATGTTGATTGCAAATAACTGATATTATTGTGTATTTTTTTTTAAAACATCGAGTTGGTATCAGTTTTTTGTAGTAAAGATTGATTACTTGCCGTACAGGAGAGATAATTCCCTCTGTATAATATGGGTTAAAATATTGAATATATCAAAAAGTGCACCTTGAATGGTGCAAAGGATAAGCCATGAGTAAGAAATTTTTGTTACCTGTTGTGTTGTCATCGTTTTTTTTGTACTCATCCATAGCGACAGCTTGTCCATATAGCTATGGATATAATAACCGTAATCATTCAGCGTACAGTGAAAATTATTCAAAATTAGCTCGTGACTTCGAAGCTAAAAGGTATGAACTAAATAAATTGTATGATCAGGGGGTTAGCGAAACAGATGACAAAGCTAAAGTGTTAATTAAAGATTTGGATTCTCTTTCAGCTAAAATGCAACAAGAAAGACAGTCAGCCCGCCCGTATCAAGGTGAGCGCAATAGAGATAATTGGGATCGTAATGGTCATTACGACCACTGCTGGTAATGTGAATAAACCCCGTAAGCACGTTTGCCGTGTTTACGGGGATATAACTCAGCATCCTGTAGAACAAAGCAAGGCTCATGGAACAGAAGTTTGCATGTTAAACGCAGTATTTTACCGATGCGGTCAGGAGACTATTTAATTTAAAATCCAGTGCCTATCTCATTTAAGATCTCGCGCATTCAGTAGTTCATTACTTATAACACCAGTCGGACGGCATGTAGCTTGTAGCTGACTCTATTGCGATATTTAACCTGTTCAAAAAACAGGCTTAACGAATGGAAGGGACTTCCCCTGATTATGCGCCTGATTAACTCTTGTGCAATCATGGGGTAAACACAACCCCGGAGGGATTCGTTATGACCATTACTACTGTCGGTATCGATCTTGCTAAAAATGTGTTCGCTGTTCATTGCGTTGACCAGAATGGCAAAACCGTTCTGGTTAAATCCAGAGTAACCCGCGCAGCTCTTCCCGGGCTGATTGCTGGTTTGCCGCCCTGTGTTATCGGGATGGAGGCGTGCTCCGGGGCTCATTACTGGGCAAGACTGTTTCGGCAGTATGGTCATGAGCCGCGTCTGATGGCCGCTAAATTTGTATCGCCTTACCGCATGGCTGGTAAATCAGGGAAAAATGATGCAGCTGATGCTCAGGCTATCTGCGAGGCGGTTCGTCGCCCACATATGCGGTTTGTGCCGGTTAAGGATGAGAGCCAGCAGGCAATGCAGTGTCTGCATCGTACCCGACAGGGTTTTATCGAAGAGAAAACAGCAACATATAATCGTCTCCGGGGGTTGATATCTGAATTCGGCGTTATCGCCCCACAAAGTACAGATGCCCTGCGCCACATAGTTTTTGAGCAGAAGAATTCTTTACCACTTCAGGTTCAGCAATGTGTTGATGATTTGCTGGAGCACGTTGCTCGCATTGAAGATAACATCGCTGAATATGACCGAATTTTGTCCCGCATGGCCAAAACAGATCATCGCAGTCAGCGGCTGATGGAATTGAAGGGCGTTGGCCCCACAACGGCCTGTGCGCTGGTCGCCAGTATCGGTAATGCACATGATTTTAAGAATGGGCGCCAGCTGGCAGCCTGGCTGGGACTGACACCATCGCAGTACAGCAGCGGCGGAAAGTCGAAGCTTGGCAGGATAACGAAAGCTGGCGATTCGTATCTGAGAACACTTCTGGTTCAGGGTGCCCGCTCGGTACTGATCGGGGCGGAGAAAAGGACTGATTTATTCAGTCGTTGGGTCTGCTCACTGGTCGAACGCAGAGGATACTGGCGCGCTGTTGTTGCCATCGCTGCCAAAAATGCAAGACTGTGCTGGGCATCATTGCATTACGGTGATGATTTCAGGTTGTACTCAGCCAGCTAAAGTACAAAGCTGTATGACCATCTGTTCTGCAACTCGTTGATGATAAAGGGTTAGACCCCGTGAGGTATATCTGCTTATTGTACAGGGCAAGTGTACCCGACTAACGAACTAGAGCCTCACGAGCGTCTTTCATCAGGGTCCGAATCGATGACGATTCATCATGACCGTTTATAGTACCGCAGTCTCTCCCCTTTATTTTTTTACTATAGTGCAGACAGAAACCGTAAACACCGGCGTTGACATGCCGGGGAAGCCCTTATAGTACAATAATTTTCGATATCCAAACTGACCCCAAGTAAGGACGGTCGCGCCTGTGGTGGTTTTATCTCCGTGGAGCGCCTGGCCCCGGCCATAATTGTTAGTTCGATACCCCATGAGTCACGCCTCCGGGTATTGCCAGAAAGTCGGGGGCTTCAGCCATACCTTTGCGCGATAACAGCACTAATCTGTCCTGCGGGGTCGAGACAATTTCATCCCCGTTATCCAGTACGCTGCCCACCAGCGCGAGCCCTTTCTCGAAGTGTGTAGCTTTCTGGCCAGCGCTTGAAACAATCCGTGCAGATGAACCATCGGTATAAGTGACTGCATCACCCTCCACTGCGATTTTGACCATTTGACCGTTGCCTAGATCCATAACCCTGGCGCTATCAACAGCGGTTACGACACCACCTCGCGCAGTCAGGCTTCCCTCGACCGCAACACGCCAGATTGCTGTTACCGGGTGTTGGCGATCCCTTTCAGCGTTCTGCTCAATAATTTGTCGAGCATCCACATCCATTGCGGCCAGATCAGCGTCAGAGAAAGGGGATTTGTCAAAGTCGGCCAGCATTTGTTGAGTTGCTTCATTTGTAAACTGCTTCATCGTTATTACTCCTTATAAAATGTACGGATAAATTCCGAATTGTATACGAAGTAAGCACGAGTAAATTCTGAAAATGAACTGAGGAATCATATGGTTGCAATTTGTTATGTGCAGTTACCCACTTCTGGACAAGTGATAAGAAAAACCTGAAGAGTGATAGCGGAAAATAACTTTCGGAAAAGGAGGTGCGAAAATTCCTGGCTCCTGTCTATAATACTGTATGGATATACAGCACCACGAAGAGCAGAGCATTATGAAACTTATCCCAGTGACACAACAATCACCAGGCCAATTCCCGTTGTTCGTTGAGCCTGTCAGCGCAGGTTTCCCTTCAGTCGCTTCCGATTATGTTGATGAATTTATTGATCTAAATACTCACCTCATCAAACATCCATCTGCAACCTACTTCTTACGAGTAACAGGTTCATCGATGGTAGAGGCACGTATTCACGAAGGCGATCTGGTCATCGTGGATAGCTCACTTGAGGCGAAAGAGGGGGATATTGTGATTGCGACCGTTGATGGTGATTTCACCATTAAGCGGTTGCAGCTAAGCCCGGCTCCCGCGCTACTGCCAATGAATAGCCGGATGTCACCGATCTATCTGAAAGAAGGCGAAGAACTGGCCATTTTTGGCGTGGTGACCTTCATCGTGTACAAGGCCTTGTGATGTTCTGCCTGGTGGATTGCAACTCATTTTACGCCTCCTGCGAGAGAGTCTTTCGGCCCGATCTGGTGAACAAGCCAATTGTATGCCTTTCGAACAATGATGGCATGGTCGTGGCACGTTCAGCGGAAGCTAAAAAATTAGGTATCCAGAATGGTGACGTGTACTTCCAGAAGAAAGCATTCTTTGAAGCTAACGGTGTACATGTTTTCAGTTCTAACTATGCCTTGTACGCGGAGATCTCCCGTAGGGTGTGTGAGACATTATTTAAATTCTCCAGTAATACTGAGGTCTACAGTATTGATGAAGTTTTCCTTTCGTTTGAAGGAATGCAGAAAAATTATAATTTTGATGACTATGGAAGAGAAATAAAGAAAACCGTATTAAAGAGCACCCATATACCCGTGGGGGTGGGCATATCGACAACTAAAACTTTGGCAAAACTAGCAAATAAAGCTGCAAAAACATGGACTAAAACAGGCGGAGTGGTTGATCTCAGCAGTCCAGAAAGACAACGTAAATTATTGCCATATATTGACGTAAGCGATGTCTGGGGGGTGGGCCGGAGATATGCCACCAGACTGAACAGCATGGGCATCAGGACTGCTCTCGATCTGGCCAATGCGCCAACATCGCTTATCCGTAACACATTTGGAGTCGTACTGGAGCGAACGCAGCGCGAATTGAATGGCGAGTCCTGCATAGCCCTGGAAGAGGTGAGGAAGGTTAAGCAGCAGATCATCAGCTCGCGTTCATTCGGCCAGAAAATAGAGCACTACGAAGCAATGCACCAGGCGGTGTGTGAGTATGCCGAACGTGCAGGCGAGAAGCTGCGCGAAGAGAAGCAATACTGTCGCTGCATAACGGTTTTTATTGGCACAAGTTACTATTCGAAAACGGCCCCTTACAGTGGCCAGCAGACAGTCAAGCTGGAAAACCCCACCGCCGATACCCGGGAAATCATTGCGGCTGCGGTCGCAGGGCTCCGGCATATCTGGCAGGAGGGATACCGATACCATAAAGCCGGAGTGATGCTATCTGACTTTTATGATAGCGCCACCAGCCAGCTCGATTTGTTTGGTGAGAACCGACTCTTTGCCAATGGTGAAGCGTTGATGGGCGTGATGGATAGAATTAACCGGTCAGGTCGGGGGAAATTATGGTTTGCGGGCCAGGGCATCGACAAAGACTGGACGATGCGGCGGGAGTTATTGTCACCATCCTATCTCACTAACATTAATGAAATCCCTCGCGTCAGGATTGGCTAATCAGCAGTGAAAACTTCATTCGTCATCGATAAAATTCGTCTGTAAACAAAACGAACTTGATATACTCGGTTTCGCTTGTTATGAGTATGTATGTACATACAGTCCTCCGTGCAGCGGAGGGAGTTTAGAGCCCTTTTTCGGGGATAGAAATGAATATCTCAACAACTTTCCAGACGCTGGAGAGCGAGATCACACAACTTCGTGGAGTGCTGGGTTCCCGGCTTCCGCTCAAGGCGAGTGTCTGCGTCCTGCCAGCCGTTGCTGATGGCGAAGAAGATATGGCCATCGAACACATCATGCCTGAGCTGAAACAGGGACACGATGCTGTCCATGCTGCCTGCGCGGCATACGCTGACCTGCATATCAGGGATGGCTATTCGCAGAAGTCCGCTCGGCGCACTACCGGCGTATTATGGTACGACAATACAGATGCGGAATTCTCTCAGCTGGTTACCCGTTTGGTGACATCCATCAACCAGCATAAAGAGAGCATTCAACGCCACATCATCGAAAACTACGGTGGTGATCGCCGACCGGAATACATGCGCTTCAACGCGCTGCATAGCGCCTGCCCTGGTGTCATGACCCTGCATCTCTATCGGCAGCTGCGTATGTTTGATAATGCTAACGTCAATCTGGTCAGTTTCGGCTGGAGGCAAAAGACGCTTTTTAGCAGGGTTAACAAAATCGAGTTGCTCCAGAAGATGGGCAAGGACATCGAGGAAGATGAAGATAAATCAGTCAGACTCAACTCGTTGATTAAGGCTATTGCGCGTGTACCGGAAGAAAAGCTTCGCTTACGCCGTCCGGTTAAAGTGCATCCAGCTGCAAACATCGCGATGGCTGATCCTGAACACCCCGACCAGATACTGCGTCTTTCTGCCGCTTCATCTATGCCGTTCATTATCATTCAGGATGAGCACGTGAAAATTCGGCCATTGCCAGAGTTCGTGGCCAATGAAGTAAAGCCGAGGAGTAACCGCCTCAAGACAGATGTGATCGGTATATTCCACGGCGAAAGTATCGAAATGATTCTCTGACCACACCGGCCAAAGGACTGGCCGTATTCCCCCCTCATAATTTCGTCACTCGCCGTCCATGCCATACCCTGAAACTAATATTGAAAATTCATTATGTTCAGCAAGGAATGTGGCGTGAAATACTTTGAATGTGCGCTCAGGTTCAGAATCGCCCCAGGTGACGTGTATGGGATCCACCAGCAACTGGATAAGGTAGTCCAGGAACGTTCTGGGTCGCGACTCCCATACACCTTCTACTCTCGCAAACAAAGTGCCTCCGACACCCAGGTTGTTCTGAGAACGGCTGTTGCACTCGGGCTCCCTGGCGAAGTCATGAAGGAAATCATGTTTGTGTCTGGCCAGAAAATTCGAATCTGCGGCTCGCTGGCCACTATTCGACGCGAGGAAGCTGGAGGCCGGAAAAGAGAGATTTGTCCACCTGCCCATGAACTCCCGGATTATATCCACTATCACCTGGAACGGGCCGGAGTGATCTGTGGACGGTTACGTATCGTTCGAAGCACCAAGTTCCATATTATTAAGCCCGGGAGCGTTGGCCGTACATCCCACAAGATCATTGTACCGATGAGCCAGTACGATGCTGAATGCGTGATTGAAGATGTCGGCGCACTTGAACAGGCATACGCTTTCGGGATCGGCAGAAAGCGGATATTCGGCTTTGGCTATATGAACAGCATCGAAGTGCTTTCCTGAACAGGCCATTAAGCATAGTTATTATCTGAATTTCAAACCGACTCGCAAACTTACGGCATTAACACTTCTGATACACCCTTTAAATGCTGTAAACTGTTGTAGCCCTTACTAAATCGTAAGAGTGGGGATTTGCAGCCCCGACTAATGACACGCCGTTCATGTACTTGAACGGTTCGCACTCGCTCGCCTGTTTTTTGTCAATGGTGGGTCGGGGCGTGGGAGCCTTACGGCTCGCCAGTCGTCATTAGCTGGTACTGCAAACCATGTTCCGATTCACCACCAAAGGAAATGGAGATGGAAAAACAGGACTGGCATAAGGCAGACATCATAGCTGCGCTACATAAGAAAGGTTTGTCACTTGCCTCACTGAGTAGGGCTAACGGTCTTTCAAGCAGCACTCTGGCAAATGCACTGACACGTGACTGGCCTAGAGGCGAGATCATCATCGCTAATGCAATTGGTGAAGAACCTCAAGAAATATGGCCAACCCGATATTTTGATAAGGCAGGAATGCCGATCAAGAGAATCATAAGAAAACCGGTTTAAATGAAAAAGGCTGGCATTTTTGCTGGCCTTATATACCTCCTGGCTCTGCTACTGAAACCACTAACACCGATCAAATGGTCATCAGCGAAATACCCCGTTCATTTCTATTGACCTCTTTACCTCCATGTAATCAAATTGATGGAATAATAACGGTTACGAGAGACAAACTGATGACGGTGTTATCTGCCCCTGAAATGCGCTTTGGAACCAAACAGGATGTTCCCTTTATCATAGCGGTGATTCGCGACGGTATGCGGGATGGGTATTTTAACTTTGATGATGATGACGGACTGTCTCAGTTCGAAAGTCAGATCTCAGAAGCCATTGCCAGGCGGGAACGGGGAGAGAATTGCGCCGATTTCTTGTTTGTCTTTGATGCTCAACATAATGGCGCAGCGATAGGTTTTGCCCTACTGACGGGCAAAAATGGTGCAAATGGACTTGCTTCACATCTGGAAATCAGGATGTTTGGTGTTACCAGGAGTCAAAGACAAAAAGGATTTGGGCGCTCCATGTTGCAAAGTATTCTGGATGCTACTCCCGGCCATAAAGTGGAGGCATCCTGTCTTCCTGCATCAGTTGTCATGGCCAGGATGCTGACTAATGCGGGTTTTCACGTCAAAGAGATAAGCCCGTTTGGAAAGCGTACTTTCAGACGCTAATGTAAAATTCAGATAAAAAAACCGGCTGACGAATTCAGTCGGTTTAGTAATCCTGCAAAAGGATGCTGGACAGCGACGGACGACTTCAGAGCTGTGGCAATGGCCCCTGGTTATCTTCAGTCGCAGCCTGGTCTTTATCCGGGGTGGCCGTTGCAGTCCGCGAGGCATCAAATGAGACCGTTGGGTCGCTGAGAGTCAGGATGCCAGTGTCTTCAACTTCTCGCGTTGTCAGCGTAAGCTCAGATTTACTGTCATCACACTTATTCGTTTTCTCCGCCAGTGCCTTGCACCAGATATAACGACCTCTCTGGGCATCAGAGACTGAAGGCTCTCCATATTTCTCGATCGCCGACTTCAGTAAGAGATCAGGGTTGCTGAATGAAAAGCGGATTTTGTAAGCCACCGGCTCAATGGGGTCAACTGCCGTATCGGGGATAAAATAGACCACCGTCTCCTGGTGAGCATCTCCCCAGAAAATACTATTCAATGAGTTGTTACTGTAGCGCTTTTGAATTTCTTCACCAGCAGACTGGCCAAGTTTGTCAGTGATAGCAGTGATCGCTTCAGAAGCTGTCATCCGCAGGCTTACCGGCCCTATAGAAAAAGACATAACATCAAAGCTATTCAGGGGGGTAATGGTGCTTTCTGGAGCGGTAGATGAATCGGGTACGTCATCACTGTACAGACTGTCATCCCCCGGAGAAGGCGTTACAGGTGCTGAATTTTGGATGTCAGGTGTGTAGCTGGGATCGGGAGCGTATAGGCCCATTGTATCATTCTGTACAGCAGAATATACCGAAGCGGTCGGCAGGACGGTAAGGAGCGCAAGGGCGCAGTATCCAAGGTATCTGGTCATATTCACCTCGTCAGTAGCAGTTGTCCTACTGTAACAGCGCGAGGTTTGAGAACATCATGGAAATGGGGTCAAAGCGGGGCGAAAAACAAGCCTGATTCACATGGCTTACGTAGCAGCATGGAGATCTCCTGAAGTCGGAGAAAATGAGTCAGATAACGCGAATATCGAAAATGGAACGAAGTACTTAATTACCTAACAGGAGGTACATGTTAACCTGACGAACATTGCTTACTGCCTATTTGTAGATTCAGGCTACAGGGAGAATCCAAGTGCCAAACTGCATACCCCTTAATCCGGTATTACCTAAAAACTTCGACGATACACCTAATGAAAAGCGCTCAAAGTCTCAGCTTGATGCCTGGTGGGATCATCCATATGGCATTACTTGCCCGGACGGGAAAATCACTGTTCGATGCCTGAATGGAGGAGCTTGGGATCGTTCGACAGTGCTGGGAGTAGCGGACAATTACGAAGAAGCCTGCGAGCTCGCAGAGCGCGAGCAATCAGCATGGGTCAAACGCCGTGCGGAGCCAATATTCTACTATAGCGGTGAAGCTCCATTCAGAGCGATAAGGGATGCACAACGTCCTGATCAGGAGCAGACCTTTGTCGCGTCTTTTGACACGCAAGATGAGCTAATCAGCTGGCTTAATAGTCAGAAAACCAGTTAATACCAAGTCTGGAAGTCTGCTTCTCAACAGACTTCCACATTTGATTATCAAGCTCCCCATAATTTGGGTTCAGTATAAACATTCCATTACGTTCTATTCCCCTCATTACATTCATCTATCCGTAAATTTCGTTAGCCAGCACATCGGGGTGATACTGATGTCAGGTAAACAAAACGGATGCAAAAATGCAGACATGTTCGGAAGTCCTGGCGGTTGAAATATTCAATCAAGTTGGACGTGAGGCAGCTATTGCTCAATATAACTTAATTTGTGAAATAGCCCAGCGACGTTACGAAGACAGCCTGGCCAAATATGGTTCCGTGCCAGCTGGTTTCACCGCGCTCAATTTCCTCCATCCGGCAGAACTTCAGGAGCGTTACATCCTGGGGTTGGGAATTCAGCTTTGTATCGATGAGCAGCATGAAGCCAGGGAACGGGTTTTAGCTCGCTGCCTGGCAAGAAAAAGGGCCGCATAAACAGGTGATAAAACAACTCAGCTATAGCTGAACACGCACTAATTGGCTATGTTAACAAAACGAACAAGGTGGCGATTATGTACAGTGAATCTATCGATCGTGCTATCAGTATCCTCAAGGACGCGGGCGAAAAAATCGGTATGGAACTGGGTAGTAATGTGACATCTCAGGAATCAGAACTGCTTGAGGATGCGCTGGTGGGCCTGACTAAAGTTAAAGGGCAACTCTGCGGTAATCACTCCTTAACTGATGTAAAAGCGGACGTCGTGCCTTTTAGTCTCAGTTCGACGAAGAACGTCGATAGCCCGCATTAATTAACAACCACCAACTGGACGGAAGGGATATGACTGAAGACAACGCCGGTAGTGTTTCTGGAAAAGCACAGAACGCCCCAAAAGCAAATGCCCACCTGGACAGGCTCTTTGATTTCATTGTGACAGAAATCAAAGAGCAGGGTGCAGCACCGTCTTACGAGCAGATCTGTTCTTCTCTGGGGTATTCAAAAGGGCTCGTTTCCCGGCGTATCCGGCAGTTGCATGACCAGGGACGAATCATTATCGATGGTGAAAGAAAGTCTATGACGCTGCGCGTAGCGAAAGGACAAGGTCATGATGACATTGCCGAACTCCCGGACATGACCAGTGACAGGAAAGCAATCATCACGTATGTCAAAAAATACATGAACAGAAATGGTGGCCGTGGGCCATCAGTTCACGCAATAGGGAAAGCGCTCGGCTTCTCGAATAACAAGGCGCGTAGACATGTGGACTATCTCGACGAAGTAGAGAGGGTACGTTACAGCCCTCATCTTAATGAAGTAATCGTTATCAATCAGGGTGATTACGTTAAAATTACCCAGGACAACGATGAACCACCGAGCCCGGCAGAAGGTTAGCCATGATTCGCATATGGAGAGAAGTTGTAAACGTAAAGGTTCAGGACGGGAGCCGTAACGGACGAATCTGGTTTCTTGAACTTTCGTGTGGCCATCATGCTGTCAGACGTATACCTCGATTACGTCTGCATAATCTGACGCAATTCGAACGACTTGAGCCACCAGCTAAATGTCACTGTGTATTGTGTGAAATAGATGCTATTGCAGGACAAAAATAGCAATAAACACAACATAAAAGCCCTCAATTTGTCCCCATTGTTTTTAGCCTGACAGCATTGGTACTGATAGCCTAATCATATTTAAACGCATAACCCTATGGTGGACATATGAAAAAAGCTGTTTTTGGCCTTTTAGCACTATTGCCCTTCATAACCAGCGCAGAATCGATCGATCCGAACGATTTCTATGCTCAGCAGCCTTCTCAAAACTACCAACAACCTGCTGCCAGCGAGCAACAGGACGATGCTGACAATTCCAGTGACCAGACAGCTGCGATCGTATTGAACCTGGAAAGTTACAAACCGCTGGGGAATTTTGTAGTCCCCCAGGGAGTAGAACGCCCATTCATTGGTCTTATTAACAGCAAAATTTTCATACTGTCTGAGCAACCAGATAAACGCTTGGCTGGCCTATGGATAGGTCGTAGTCAGGATGGTCGTGAAGCACTTTGTGGTTACCTGAACAACAGTATGCAGGTCAGAAAATGTTATTACATCTTATATCGTGAGTAAAAAATGGGGCCGTAGCCCCATTTATTTTAATGTTTGAATGAGGGTATAAAGGGTATTACTGGATTTGTTCCTAGCGAAGCTAATTCGTTAGGCGCAAGATAACGTCGCAGTTCAGTAATCAATATATCAACTGATTTATCCCAGCCATCTCTCACAATGTTTAGAATGTGCCGAGCTGGATAATGTGTTAGAAAAGGATGGTTGGGGCCAAATTTATTAAGGTGTTCAATAGTACCTATTGCATCGAGATAATCTGTAACAAGATGGTGTTCTGACTCAAAAATAGCGACAAATTTATAACCATCAGCAGCGTTTACCCACTGGCAAGTACAGTCATTAAGCTGAAATTGATTAGAACGTTTTTCCCCCTTGGGTTTAGGATTGACTCCAATACCAAAAGACAAATACAAACCTTTCCTTCCCCAGAAGGCCGGTCTCTTCAAGTCCTGACCATTGTTTCCTTCGACCTCTCCAAGAATGCCAAACAAAGTAGCTGATTCTTGGTTAGGATTCGTTCTCATACGGAAAAGAATGCATAGATCTGCAAACTTTAAGCTATTATAAACTGAATTATAAAAGACATTCTCATGGCCAAGTAGATAAGGATTATGCTCTACCGCAAAATTAGTGCCACTTCTAAAGTCACGGCAGCTAATGAATACACCAAACTGGCTCATATTAGCGAGGATATCGACATTGCGATAATCAGACAAATTAATAAGTATAGTATTTAAGACTTCTCTACCTTCATAACTCATCAGATAGTGGCAGAGCAAATTTTGTAGACCGAAGTTTCTGAACTGATCTTTAATTAAAGAAAAATATCCTTCACCAGCTAATGAAACTAGGTTTCTCATTGTTGGTGTATGTTTCCCCATGAGAGGGGAATTAAAACGTACCTTCATCCGGTTATTATCATAAAGGGTTTCAATAATTGAGCAAAAGTGCATCGCCCAATACGCGTTGTTATCACCAATTAAACCGGGTTTCACTACAGTAGTTTTAGAAAAATCCATTCTGTCTCCAAAGCAGTAATCAGTCACTCATAACACGATATTTGCAGTGAAAGTTATATCTGTAAGCAAATTTCGTCAGCTGTTAGCGTCGTATTAGGCTTAGGGAAGGTGCGAACAAGTTCCTGATATGAGATCATCATATTCATCCGGAGCGCATCCCAGAGGGACATCATGAGCCATCAACTCACCTTCGCCGATAGTGAATTCAGCACTAAGCGCCGTCAGACCCGAAAAGAGATTTTCCTCTCCCGCATGGAGCAGATTCTGCCATGGCAGAATATGACCGCTGTCATCGAGCCGTTTTATCCCAAGGCGGGCAATGGCCGACGGCCCTATCCGCTGGAGACCATGCTGCGTATTCACTGCATGCAGCATTGGTACAACCTGAGCGACGGTGCCATGGAAGATGCCCTGTACGAAATCGCCTCCATGCGCCTGTTTGCCCGATTATCCCTGGATAGCGCCCTGCCGGATCGCACCACCATCATGAATTTCCGCCACCTGCTCGAGCAGCATCAACTGGCCCGTCAATTGTTCAAGACCATCAATCGCTGGCTGGCCGAAGCAGGCGTCATGATGACCCAAGGCACTTTGGTGGATGCCACCATCATTGAGGCACCCAGCTCTACCAAGAACAAAGAGCAGCAACGCGATCCGGAGATGCATCAGACCAAGAAAGGCAATCAGTGGCACTTTGGCATGAAGGCCCACATTGGTGTCGATGCCAAGAGTGGCCTGACCCACAGCCTGGTCACCACCGCGGCCAACGAGCATGACCTCAATCAGCTGGGTAATCTGCTTCATGGAGAGGAGCAATTTGTCTCAGCCGATGCCGGCTACCAAGGAGCGCCACAGCGCGAGGAGCTGGCCGAGGTGGATGTGGACTGGCTGATCGCCGAGCGTCCCGGCAGGGTAAAAACCTTGAAGCAGCATCCGCGCAAGAACAAAACGGCCATCAACATCGAATACATGAAAGCCAGCATCCGTGCCAGGGTGGAGCACCCGTTTCGCATCATCAAGCGGCAGTTCGGCTTCGTGAAAGCCAGATACAAGGGGCTGCTGAAAAACGATAACCAACTGGCGATGTTATTCACCCTGGCCAACCTGTTTCGGGTGGACCAAATGATACGTCAGTGGGAGAGATCTCAGTAAAAACCGGAAATAACGCCAGAAATGGTGGAAAAAATAGCCTAAATAGGCTGATTCGATGTGTTTGCGGGAAAAAAATCGGCCCAGATCCGCGAAATTTTAATCAGCGAGTCAGCTTGGGAAGAAATGACCTGCTTATTCGCACCTTCCTTAGTAAAAAGCCGGAGGTAGATATGCCTAAAGACGATGTTGCAACAATCATAATCCAGAATGGGTTGACGCATAAAGTAAATGTGATCTGCAAATTCAGCGCACAAATCGACAATCAAATGTTCTCATTCATCATCCATCGCACATTAAGCGTATGTCGATATGCGCTTGTCTGTAAGGCAACAGGCCAAAGAATTGCAGTTCTTGATACCAGTCGAGTAAAGGCACTTGGTATGGAAGCAGCAGGTAAACTAGCGCTATCAGATCTGGCCTCATCATTAGGCGAGACTAGACTTGCTGCGATTCTGACAAATTCACTTCAGAGCAGGAGCGCGGCAAGTGAGTGATTTAATCGACGATAACTTTATTATTCCTGCACTGAGTAGCATAGCAGGCATCACCACGCCACTATCAGGACAAACGTACAGGAACGCTCCAGATATCGACATATCTTGCTATGACGTGATAATCATTTGCCTTAGCGGCGGAAAAGACTCCATAGCCTGCCTTCTCCACTTAATTGACATCGGGGTCGATCTGTCCAGGGTGGAACTCTGGCATCACGATGTTGATGGCCGCGAGGGAAGTACTTTAATGGACTGGCCATTTATGGCCGACTACAACCGCAAAATAGCTTCAACATTTCAGATACCGTTGATGTTCTCCTGGCTTCAGGGAGGAATGGAAGGTGAGATGCTGAAAGAGAATGGCTACAGTCGCCCGCAATGTATCGAAACCCCAGATGGATTAATAATCGCGGAACGTGATATCCAGCGAAGCACTCCCGCCACGCGACTTCGGTTCCCTCAGCAATCACCAAGCCTTAAAACACGTTGGTGCTCATCAGCACTAAAAATTGATGTTGGTCGGCGAGCACTCACAAATCAGAGACGCTTTGACGGAAAAAAGGTGCTTTTTATTACGGGGGAAAGGAGAGCGGAAAGCTCTAATAGATTCAATTACTTACAACTGGAGCCACATACCAGCAGTTGCAAAAAAAGACAAGTTGATGCCTGGAGGCCAGTACTTGAATGGTCTGAAGAACAAGTCTGGGAGATTTTAGCAAAACATCGTGTTACAGCCCCAGTACCGTATCGTCTTGGATGGGGTCGCAGTTCATGCTTAACGTGTATATACAACAGTGCTCGCATATGGGCAACCATCAAACATTATTTCCCCGAGCGTATTCACGCAATGGCCAACTATGAAAACCGCTTTGGGGTCACTATCAGTCGTAAACGAATAAATGTTCTGGATCTAAGCCAGAATATTTCTCCTATTAATATCACGGATGAGGAAGCGCTGCTGCAAGCGGTAAATCCGGTCTATACATTGCCCGTCATTAACATGTCAAAAGAATGGGTGCTACCTGGTGGGGCGTACAACCGGGAGAAATGCGGGTCAGACTAATTAGCCATCAGCGATTTATAGCTGAGATTTCGTCACCTGAATATTACGTGGAAAATAGATATCAAATAGCAACATTGATACAGGCTTAACCGCCTCTGAAGGAAATATTATGACGATGGTAACGGCCAGAAATTGTACTGAAACACGGTTCAACCAGTTATGGGATGCTCTGCATGAAAAAAGCAGTGCGGAAAACGAATCCTTGTTTCAGCAAGAATTGCATCGCTGCCGCAGTAAACGTCAGCGAAGTAAACTGGCCGGGCGATTCGCCGGTGCCTGGCAAACCTTATTCGATGCCTTCTGTGAAGGTCGGGTCTTCTGCTCACTTCTGGACTCGGTTATCCACCAGGAGAGTATCAGCGAATGGCAGGTTGAAGAGTTAATCTCATTCACTTCTGCCCAGATGTCGACTCTATACAAAGGGTAGAGGTAGATATGGGACAAAGAAAATGTGCAGCAGCGTTCCTGCTCGCTGAAGAAATGTACCAGATACCAGCGACCAAATCGGTGATACTTGCCCGGGACCTGGAAGAAAGAGGGTTGTATCTCCGCGCTGCCAGGCAATGGGGAGAGGTCATGTTTGAACATACCCAGTGTACTGAGTACATTGTTGAACAACGGGAACGTTGCATTCGGTTATCCAATTCTCGCCATGAAGACCGTATCAGACAGCATGAGCAGGCAAGTGATCTTCAATATATTCACAAGCATATTAATGATGTATACACACGGATGGGACTAAAAGACGATGGTGTCTTTAATACCGCCTGATTTGTCGACCTTTTCCGTTCATTAAAAAATGAAACTGAGGAGAATGAGCGCACTCTTGACTGATTTTGACGGAGGATTACGTAAGTGGTTAAACAAAGTTTATTTGACCTTATAGGAGCTACCACGGGCCCAGAGCGAGATCTGTTGATCGTAAGCCTTCAGTCTCTACATCGTGAACGAGTAAGCTCATACAATGCATTGTGTACAGCCTGCTCAATCTCTGGAGATAAAGTCCCGCCAATGTCTTTATTCGGCATAGACGAGGTTACTGATGCACTACGCCGGTTAGGTGCATTACCGATCAGATAGTTCTTCAAGTAGTCAGGGTGAACAGGTTTGAATTGATACAAACGGCCTATGCTGAAGAGGAACAGAGATAACTGATGAAAACAAACGAAAACCTGCTGAACAGCATTGGAAAAAGTATTCGAATGTGGCGAGATAACTGCTTCCCTCCATTTCAGCGAGCGTATGGAACATGGTTATTGGTTCTGGTTTCGGTTAATGCCGGGATATGGTTTTACATAACCTCTGACTGGTCTGTACAGTTCGTCGGCAATATAGCAGGGCTCTTGGTTTTCCCAATGCTGGGTCGAAAGGTTTTTACAAAACGCGCCAGATCTTGGCAAGAAGAACTGGATATTAAGCTGGCAAAATACAAACCGCATAACATAGCTGCATGGAGGGAGTTGCAGGCTTATGCCTTGGAATCCAATACGCTATCTTCACAAATTGTTGAACGGTGGTATTTCAAAGAGCGGGAATTTATCAAGACGGCCCAAAAAGGGAAGCCGGGTAGTTCTGAACTCAAATTTCTCAAGAATAATACTGGATCAAAGCCTTAAGGAATCTGAGAGCCGGTGCGTAATGCAGAACCCACAGCCGAAGGGTTTTGGGAGTTAAACTGATACAGCTTTTACCGTGAGGTGGGATTTATGTCGAATGTCTTGCAGAAAGAAAACATCATCATGTCTCTGCCTCATCGTGACTGGAGTTGTGAAGTCATCGAGTGCCGATTAAAAGTGTGCCCCGTACCTGACGAACTCGACAGGGGGAATAACATCTTTTTCATCGTGGAAGACCTTTACCAGCTACGCGAGAACAGTGAATCACTTAACGTGCTTGGACAAATTCTGGCGAAACGTTTCCCACACATACCACCAAAAAGAATGCACCTTGTGCTGCACCGACGTGATGTGCAGAAAGCTCATGGAGTAGCCATCCACCTCTACCGCTTCATGCGTAGCGAGAAAGAAAATAACCGTAGTATTTTCATTGGTCGTAACCCTACTGAAGTTTCCCAGAAGACGGCATACGCCTCGATGTGCATTTTCTGACCATCAGCTGTTGAATCGTCACAATAGCCGACATAGTCGGCTATTTTTTTACGCTAAGAAAAACCATTTATGCCCACAAATTGCGGTTGAAAAAGCTATTTATTTTTGGGTGCAAAACGTCCTCATTCTCACTGTAACAATAAATTTCAACATGTGATTATAGTGAGAGTCGAAGCTGAAACATGAATGGTGGCTACATATGCATGATCTCCAGAATTCGTTAACTAGCAAAAATACCAACATTATCCGTGCTGAATTTGAAAATATGCTTTCTGCGCGTGGAACATCTATCGTGCGTTTTGATACCAACGCAGGGGCGAACAGCGGCGAGTATATAGGAAAAGGAATTCAACGTGAGTGGGTTGGGTATTTGCTAAACCATACGAGTTCTGGCCATACGGTCAAGGCATTTGAACCGGTGTATTCTATTCCTTTAAAAATCAGGCCAGACCTTCAATCCAGAAATATTGCAGACCACCAGACTAAAGTAAAAAAGTTATTTGAAAGTTATGATGAAGCGTATCTTACAGCCGCTATAGACTCAGAAGAGTATTGCAAGCCATTCTGGGTTTATCAGAATGCAGATGACGGTCATTACTCGATCAGTACTCGCGGTTTCAAAAATGCAAATGCACCTGCAAGCATTCCGAGCGATAATCGCATTGATATCGCTCAGATGAAAATGGGATATCCCATGCTCGATTATTGCCATAACATTATACCGTCCTCAGTCGTGCGATTAGGATTTAATGGGCGAGTGTTTACGCAAGGTAAGTATTATTACACCAATGAAGAGGTTTTCAGTTGGTTGTCCCGGAACCCGGATAGCGCAGTTTTCATTACGTTCCCAAAAGTTAACCAGACTGATAGATCTGAATTGATGTCAATTATGAAACGAGAATTCCTGAATTCGTGGGGTTTATTCTCATATTATCGCTGGCTGGGACGCAGCACCGCATTACTGGCATTGAGCCCGGTCAGTTCTAATGCTTCTGTTAAGTTAAGAAGTAGCAATGCACACTTCTTCAAAAATGCAATGCTGGCTGTTAACACGATCATTCCTAAAGGTAACGGAATTTCGTAATCGGAATAGTTACCGTTAGAGTGATTTAAAGATCGATTCATTCTGGAAATTGAACGAAGAAAATTTAATGGGAGTAACTATGACTGCACTACGCCGTATCTCAACAGAACCAAGCTGGACTCCAGTTGGCATCCGGGGCGAAGGGTTACCGACTAAAGCAGGTGTATACCGTTTTATTGTTCCCCGGGAAGCCGATAGCTCAGAACATATTGAGTTTCTGGCGTTAGTGCGCTGGCGTAAACACGGTGTTCATCAACTGTTATTTCCCACCTTTGAATACATCGTATGCGACGAGAATATCGTGCTCCCAGAAGGCACATGCTGGCGTGAACGCGAACCGTGGGATCCAGATACGCTGGGGGAAACCGAGTTCATCATCGTTCCTGAAATGAGCGCGGGTGCTCAACGCTGTCCGTTCTGCAAAGAAGTTCCGCGCATCGTTGGTGATAAATACAACTTTGAGTATAAGGAAAACTACATCACGAAAATGCCTCACCGGTTTAACCGCCTGTGGTTCAGCTGCTGTAAATGGGTTGCTCCTGTGCCCACTTCTGGGATTCAGTCACTGATTACGGCCTGGAACAAAATGCTCGGGTCATCCCGGTAGGAGTAATGATGAAATGTGCGTACCTACGAAAGTTTCTGATCATTGCTTTCATAACCGGCATTAGCGGATGCCAGAGTCTCGGAATAGGGTTAAGCCTGGATGAGCGCTACCAGAAGGCTTATCAGAAAGTACTGGCTGACCCTAATGACGATAACATTAAGACTTTCATGAAACTCAGCCAGGAAAAAGGCGAAAGAGACATGCAAGAGGCAAATTCGAAAGCCGCAGCCGACACTCGTGAAAGCGATAAGGGGTTTACTGAGTATTTTAAATCATATGGCAACGATGGATTTAAGCGGGCCAGACAATAAGAAAGAGGTTATATGTCATTACAGCAATCGCATGAAAATCTGGAGTTCCTGAAGGGGGCGGTCTGGTGCGCCGCAAAACTCGTTCAGGAAATTGGCGATTCAAAAGGTGCAGCTATTCTTATCACAAACTTGCCGGTTGGAATTTTCCCTCAATGTAGCGAAAGGGATTTATTTGTTCTGAGGCAATATGTCAGGAAAGATCTGCCACTTGGTATTGATGCCGAATATAGCGATATCAGGCCGGTCTTAATTGATTATCTGGGAGAGCCAGTAGACCTTCCTGAGTGTGAACTGGATAATTATGAACCGGCTCCTGGTGAAATGCTCCGCTGGGGAGTAACTGGAGATCTCAGTTCCGGGACACGATGTGTGCTGGTGGATAATCTTGCTTATCTCGCTGAAGCAATTGGTATCAGCAACGCACTAAGGCAACAGGCCGCAGAGTCAATCCAGCGCACCCTGTGATTAGTGAGTCGCCCCGAATTTCGTAAGCAGCATAAATGCCCTTAATCTTTATCCTACATATTTCAGGTTGTTGGGGTTTACCATGTACAAAGACCATTTTCCACAAGCGTGTCCTTCATCGATAAAAGAGGGCCAGTCATGCTGGCGGGTATTTATTGATATGGACGTAGACAACCCGTCGAAAATAAAAACCAGCGTCGAATTAATAGAAGTTGGCGTAAAAACAATTCGAATGAAAAAGAATGCGGCAGAAGGCAGTGAAAAAACTGTTTTTCTTGTGGATAAAATCCCTGGAATCACATTTATCAAAATTCGGCCTAGCGACAAAAAGCCAAGCGTCTGGAATACAAGCATCAGCAGTTTCTATAAACATGACGTGGAAATCGGGAAAACATTCCCCGTTGGTATCAGAACGACTAAAAGCGCTGCGTTTCGTACAGCAACAAAAAAAGTTGAACAGAGTATGCAAGAATACACTGATACTATAGCTAAGCTTGAAAACGACTATGTTAAGAATGAGACGGAGATTGCTGAGTACAAAAATGAACTCGCTGCTTACCAAACAATACTCCAAACCCTAAAACGTATGGCAAAAAGGCATCTCAAGCAATAATACATTTCGTCTCTTTTCAGGTAAACAAAATGGAAACACAATGTATTTTCATTGCAGGTTTCAAAAATTGTTTCACTCTGGGCCATACATGTTTAGTATGGGGACATAACAAAGAGAACGCTGGCGAGTACGCTGGCATAAAGATCACCTTTCCCGGCCTGGCCGGGATTTTTTTTGTCTGATGTGCCGTCCTTCTCACCACAAACTTAATATCCTGACTATTTTTATGGATGTGCAGTGCAATTATTTAACGAATTACCATTCGTCACCAGACCGGACAGGCTGATAATAATGTCATCCGATACAGAGCTGGGGAGGGTGTATGACTAATCGTGGCTATAGCAAAGTAATTATCGAAGGTACTGTAGGCCGTGAGCCTGAAATCCGACAACACCCTACCCACGGCATCTACGCAAAGATTTATGTAACAACATCTGAGTCCTCAATGGAGGATAAATCTGGTCTGGAGAAAATTACGGAAGAACACTATCAGATCATTTTGCTTGGTCAATTTGCTGATGTGGCCCGCAATCATCTTCATGTCGGGACAGGAGTGTACCTGGAGGCCCAATTGCGTACCCGCCTAATCAAGGAGGATGGTAAAGAACGCTTCTTTATGGACGTACTTGTCAACCCCGTGAAGGGGCATGTTCTTCGCAAAGTCAATGTAGGCGGTAATAAACTGGTGAGTCGTCACCTCCAGCAGAACCGTGGGCAGGATCACCGGCAGAATACCAGTTATAGCCGCAGGCCACAAAACACGAACGCGAGGCCAGCAACACCACGCAACTCGCCCCCAACAATGGAAAATTATTATTTGGGAAATCAGGATGAAGTTCCAGGAAGCACTGGTGCTTATGGAACTGAGATAGCCTTTTAATGATTAGCAGCATATCTGTTTTAATTTGTATCATAACTAATGGGGAATTATTGCCGTGAATGAATTCAATAACGCACTCCAGACGATACTGGAAAATGGGTCTATGTCATATGGCCAGGCTGCTATTTATGCCGGTGGTGCAATTTGCGTTGCGGCCCTTTTTTCGGCGATACTCAGAAGTGGACTACTGGTAATTTTGGGAATTGTCTCAGGCTTTTATCTGTTCAGTCTCAACACTCCAGACAGTACACTGGCGTATACTGCTGCTGCCTCAGACCGTCTCATCGAGCAGGTTAAAGCTGTCGGTGGATGCGCCACTAGACACATTGAGGATGCGCAAACTCTGGGTATCATCATAAAAAATGGCGATGTTATCGAGATAGCAAAGCAGTGCGGTATTATAAAATAATAACCGTAGCATATTATGATTGATGAATGCCTGAATGGTAATCTGCTCGCGGATTACCATTATTTTTTGAGATGTCTTATAGAACTTATCTAAAATTACATACGACTGTCATGACAGTATAAGGTCTTTATGAAAAACGTCGTCAAAACTTTACTACCCTCAGTGAACACTGGTGATCAAGACGAAAGCGTAAAATCGGATACGCTGACTGGCACTACTAAACCCTGCGACCACGGACTGGTTCATAATCATCTTTTAGGGCAGGAGGCCTGTTACTATGCCAAACACTAACGACTCGCTGACAGGACTCAACGTCGAGCTCGTTGGTGCATCGAAACAAGAGTTTACTCTCCTCACTGAAAACCATCTGATGCGCCGCATCATAGTGGCTTTATCTGAGTTAATGCGTAACGCGGAAGGCGTGATGATTGATTCTCATGTTTACCCGTGGGATCAAGTTCTCCCTGCTGCGATGGACATTCCATCATCCAACGCTTCTGATGAAGAGATACAGAACTGGATGATCAGTGCCTGTAAGGAGTGGCAGTGCGAATACAATCGCCGGGTTCAGTCGTTTACCGCATCAGAAGTAAAAAGCAAAAGCGACACCGAGAACGATAACCTATTCCTGCTGAATATCACCAACCTAGCCCATATGCTGATTGACCGGTTACTGCCGTTTGTCAGTATCGAGGAGATTAATCATGAGGATCCAGATTTACTCCCCCAAGTTATTGATATCGTGAATTATATGGTTGGTGTTATAAATGGTACAACCAGCACACAACAAGTCAGACAAGAATTGTTTACTGCCGGTGCTGATGACGCAGTATTTGCACTCAAACTAAAGCACAAAGAGCTAACCAGCCGGGGTGAAGATGCTGGATGGCTTGAAGAGGCAATGAAGATAATCGAAGAAAACAAACGCCAATCCATCGACTTTATGCAGCGCAGCTAATCGTTCCCATAATAAAAGGGTAATGCTATGAGTAAACATCTGTACTGTATTAAGGGTGTTTTAAAACCCAGGAAATTTTCTGTAAGTCTGAGGTGATGCTGCCAACTTACTGATTTAGTGTATGATGGTGTTTTTGAGGTGCTCCAGTGGCTTCTGTTTCTATCAGCTGTCCCTCCTGTTCAGCTACTGACGGGGTGGTGCGTAACGGCAAAAGCACTGCCGGACATCAGCGCTATCTCTGCTCTCACTGCCGTAAAACATGGCAACTGCAGTTCACTTACACCGCTTCTCAACCCGGTACGCACCAGAAAATCATTGATATGGCCATGAATGGCGTTGGATGCCGGGCAACCGCCCGCATTATGGGCGTTGGCCTCAACACGATTTTACGTCACTTAAAAAACTCAGGCCGCAGTCGGTAACCTCGCGCATACAGCCGGGCAGTGACGTCATCGTCTGCGCGGAAATGGACGAACAGTGGGGCTACGTCGGTGCTAAATCACGTCAGCGCTGGCTGTTTTACGCGTATGACAGGATACGGAGGACGGTTGTGGCGCACGTCTTCGGTGAACGCACTCTGGCCACACTGGAGCGTCTTCTGAGCCTGCTGTCGGCCTTTGAGGTCGTGGTATGGATGACGGATGGCTGGCCGCTGTATGAATCCCGCCTGAAGGGAAAGCTGCACGTAATCAGCAAGCGTTACACTCAGCGCATTGAGCGACATAACCTGAATCTGAGACAACATCTGGCAAGGCTGGGACGGAAGTCACTGTCGTTCTCAAAATCGGTGGAGCTGCATGACAAGGTCATCGGGCATTATCTGAACATAAAACACTATCAGTAAGTTGGAGTCATTACCTAAGTCTGATAAGAAATAAACTTAGCTCATTTGGTTTAAGGGGAAGTACTCTTCGTAGCGAAACCGCTCGCATTCTTGCCGGGCCAATAGATGGTATTAAGGGTACGTATCCCTTCGGCTGGTCAGAAGAACATTTTGACCGCAGGATGAAACGCATATTCATTCGCGCCGGTAATGCTTCCAGACTTTCTGATAATCGTCCATTTGCATTAAAACGACGCAGCGCTTTAACTATCAGTAAAAAGTATCTTTCTGTGTAACCACCAGCAGACGAGTTTTACTCGTCTGCCTGGCCCCATGCCTCTAATCTTCGCACCCGAAATGAAGTTGCCTGGAGTTCTCCTGATGAAGTTAACTCAAATGAAACTGTAAGATCGTTTTTGTTCCGGTACTTCCATACATAGCCATTTTGCTGCAATGTTTTGAGTGACTTACGTAGGTTGGGCTCAGCTACATCCTGGCTGTCTGGAACAGAGTTAATAAACCCCAGCAACCTGGTGAATGGCACTATCGCAGTGCCTTTTTCTTTGCACAAAAGAAGAAGTACCAACGCATCCTTCTGAATACGGGAAAAGCGCTCCAGGCGATGTTCAGTACCATCTCCCTGCATATTGGCATTGTTCATAATCAACCTAATCATATGGGATATGATTAAGGTTAAAAAACACCCCCCGTTTTGTCACCCTTTTTTTTTCTTACTCACCACTTAAAGCAGTAAGCTCAGTTCGATAAATCTGAATTAAATAAGGCGAGGTTATATGAAAACGAAATTATTGCTGGCGCTAATTGCGGGATCGACTTTCTGCATCAATATTGCTGAAGCCAATATTCCTCTTAGAGCAGATGGAAGTCCAGCAGCGGGGCAGACACCAACTCAGTTCATTCAGCTTAAAAATGAATGTCCTGAATGCGTCATGGTCGCAACTGATGTAGTAAAGATGCGTAGCGATAGCTGTAAACAGCAGGCATCCATCGATTCTACAATCCTACAGGATCCTGTTTACGCATATCTCAACAGTATCCGTCTGGTAGTTGCCGGGAATGGTGGTTATGCAAGTCCAATCTATACATCCGCCCGTCAGGTCGTAGCGTCAAACATCAATTGCAGTGATGCAAACGACTGGGTAGCGAGAAGTAAAACGGTAATGGATAACACCTTCAAAACGCCGTAAACAATCCCTGAATATTTCGTTGCAGTAATGCTATCCCGTAGTATGACGTTAAAGGCGGAGCTTTGAATCGGGAAAAAATAACTACTGCACTTAGAGGTATTTATATGGGTCGTCACTTTACTGGTCTGATTGATAGTTCGCAGCAAAATTTTACAATGCCAATCCGTCCGTATGGACGGAGCCGCATGGCTGCAAAATTAAAAGGAATCTCCCGATTGAAAAAATCTGAAAAGCATGACGATGAATATCCTGATGAACTCTGGAAATTTATGAGTCCTTCAGAGAAAGCTAAATTTCTGGTCGCGGATGTATTTTCACGCAGTAGTAAAGACTCTTCCGCCATTCAACCGGGAGAACATAAGCAAAAGGAGCATGATAATGAGCACTGATAATTTACTAGCAGAACTCACTTCAAAAACAGGCCTGACAGAAACGGAACTTAATCGGCAGGCATTGATTATCGGTTTGATGGCATTGTGCCACCCGGATGCTATTGCCGGTGATTTGGTGAGCGCGGCACTTACGGGGTCATACTCAGATAGTACTGATAAACTACTTACCCGTGGTGATAACGCATCAGACAGTGTGTTGATGTCCATGCGTATCTTACTTCACCGGTTGAGTAAGTATGAAGGGTCTGATGGCAAAGTAGGTCAGATCAATAAAATGATGCACCGACTCGGCTACTTTAAGGCATCCGATGTGTTACGCGAGGCTCAATAAAGAGGCTCAATTTATGTTCACCATGACGAATTTCGCGTCCAATATTCTTGACATGGTTTTTCTATCAGAAATGGAAGGGGAACTCATTTATATAAAAGCGCTTAGCGGCGTTACTGGTTACGTTCCTCAGATCCATCTTTTCCGCCTCCAGCTTATCGCATTTGATATAGGTTGGTACTACGAGTACAGATTGAATTCAGGCAACCTCATTATAAAGGAAATTGTTGAGGCCATCACATCTCTTGGATGTGCTTTAAATGAATACCAATGGCAGTTCGCGTTTGAATTAGGTTATCGCCGTCACCACAAATAAACTTCATTTTTTCATAATTTGCTATTCGTCACTTGATTGACCGGGGGTACGATTAATTTAACACGGATAATTATGGGAGACAGTAAAATGACAGACGCATCTACAATAGACGCAGTTCAACCAAAGGCAAGACGCTTATCATTTAAAGAGCTTCCAGGGTTTGATATTTCTGCTGAAGCACTTCTCAAAATTATCGAAATGCCGTGTATGGTTATTCGCCGGTCTCCTGCAATGAAAGTACTGGAGATGATCACGCTGCGGTTACGTGGGGATTGTCTTTCTGCCCTTGGCATTGACTTAAACTCTGCCCAAATTACCAGTAAAGGGACGGTATCGGGGGGCAATGGTGATATGGACGTATCAGTACCTGCAACACAACTCTTTTCTTTAATCCGCAACATGCGCGGCGAAGATGAAATTAACGTCCGCTTCCATGCGGCAAAAAACCATCTTGTCATTCGCACCGACAAAAACTCCTATAACATCCCGGTTTGCTTAGACCATATACCCGAAATTCAGGCTGAGACGCTGGAACATAATTACAGCGTTTACTTTCCAACGCAGATGCTGAGTCAGATTATCAAGCGTGTCAGCCACGCTGCGGCTCAGAACGATGTCCGCTTTTATATGAATGGGGTCTACCTCGGTATCGATAATGGCCAATTTATTGCTGTAGCCACTGATGGACATCGTATGGCCGTCAGTTCTCATGATATCGACTTCAGCGATGACGTGGGCGATGAGATTCAATCTCCGACAGCTCCTACCTCTATCAGTAACACGAATGCAGGTGTGATTTTACCCAACGGGGTTTTCCCCGTGCTCCATAAAATCCTGAGCGGTAGCCAGGGTCAATTCAAAATTGACTACAGCAACCGTAACCTGACATTTACGCTCGGAAGCCATACAGTCATTTCAAATCTTGTCGATGGCCGTTACCCGGACTGGAAGCGCGTGGCCAGCACGGTAGCCAAAAATACTGAACTGTTTAAGGTTGATCCTTCTGAACTCACCACCGCACTAAAACGCGCAACCCCATTGCTTAAAGAGGGCTCGCCAAACAACACCAGTGTTTGTGTGATGTCATTCAAAGACAACGCCCTACAGCTTAAGTCGCCCGGCTCAAATGCAATCAGTTGCAAAGAGGTGATGGACATTGCGAAAGAGGCAGGCGAGCCCGAAACAATTGTTGATATCGGTATGAATGCCGATTACCTCCTGGAATCACTGGCAAGCCTGGGGGCGTGTTCGGAAGAAGGAGAAGCCGCACAGATTGCTTTGCGTGATACAACGACCGGCATATTGATTTCAGTAAACAAAAACAATTACGACATCATCATGCCTGTCCGTGTCTGACAAAACGCTCTCGTTTTGTCGGCCTTTTCGAAATAGCCAATTTCATGGGCGTGATAACGTTAAAACAAGCTTCCTGACGGGATGGCTATATGCCATCTCGCTCCCATTGGTCGCGATCACTGCGTCCTAATATTCTGGAGCCAGAATGAAATGAAAAGCGTTCTGAAGTGGGTAGGAGCCAAACACAACATTATGGCAAGTCTTAAGCATGTACTACCGAAAGGTGGTCGGCTTATTGAGCCCTTTGGCGGTTCAGGCGCTGTAATGATGAATACGAATTACCCAGAATACATTTTGGCCGATATTAATAGCGACCTGATCGATACATACCAGAGTATTTTTAAGTCGCCTGAAAAGGTACTTTCTGAGCTTAAACGCCTTTACTGTCTCGGGCGTTCTGAGGACGCCTATTATGAGCTGCGAAGCCAGTTCAATAATCATGATAGTGCAAGTGACACTCAAGCTGCTCTGTTTATCTATCTGAATAGGTTTGGCCATCGCGGACTATGCCGATACAACCGGAAAGGCATCTTTAACGTCCCCTGGGGTTATTACGCCAACCCCTATCTCCCAGAGACAGAGTTATACGCAATGGCTGAGAAAATGTCCTCAGCAACTTTACTTTGCGCCAGCTTCCAGACCACGCTATCAATGGCCCGCCCGGGTGATGTGGTGTATTGCGACCCACCATATGTTAATCCCGGCAGATTCACGGCTTACCATGCCAGCGGTTTTACACCCGCTATGCAGATTGAGCTTACCAAACTGCTCCAGTTGCTGCCTGAACGCGGGGTTCATGTCATCGCATCATGCCACGATGCGCCTGATATTCGTGAGCTTTATCAAGCCTTCGCTATTCATGGTGTGACTGCCCGGAGAAGCATATTTAAAGGCAGCGGGGATGGGAAAAAAGCTTCAGAAATCTTCGCGGTCAAATTAGCGGATAACTCGAAAAAGGGAGCTGCGGCATGAAACGCTTCCATTGTTCTGAAAAGCTGCATAACCCAGAGACTGAGAAATTTTGTCAGGATATCGCCGAACAATATCGGACAGCACCTGATATTGCCGTGGCGCAGTTTAAACAAGTGCTGAGCTCTAAGCCTCTAACTTACTGGGAGTGTGTCGTGATCCGCGAGCGTGTCTCTGACCTTATTAAAATTAATCAAGCAACAGCTGAGGGCCACGATGAGCCAATTTAAACCCAAAAGCCTTGTAGTCTACCGCATCCAAAAAGCTCTGGAATTAGACAAGCTGGATGAACAGTTAAGTGAGTTGAAATACACTCCCTGCGGGCCTAATGATATGGCACGGTCAGGATGGATCCCGCCATTGGGTGAAGATGTCGAGCTGTTAAAGCATGAGTCGAATAATCTCATTCTTCTGACTGTTAAGCACGAATCGAAAATACTTCCTCCCGCGACCATCAAAGAAATTGTGCGAACCCGGGTTCAGAAACTGGAGAAAGAGCAAAACCGCAGGCTAAAGAAAATGGAGATCCAGGCCGTCAACGATGCCGTGCTCGCTGAGCTCATACCAAAGGCTTTCAGCAAATACAGCACTACAAACATTTGGGTGGATACTAAATCACGTCTACTGCTTGTTGAGACCACCAGCCATAAAAAAGCAGATGATGTAACAGCTTTGCTACGTAAAACTATTGGCTCACTTCCAATTATCCCATTCACGCTGGAAACGCCGGTAGAACTGACGTTAACAGAGTGGGTCAAAACAGGAAGTCTGCCGCCTGGCCTAGCTTTATGCGACGAAGCCACGCTCAAAGATGTGCTCGAAAACGGGGGGGTCGTTACAACAAAACGCCAGGATTTGATATGTGATGAGATCGCTCATCACATCGAGGCCGGAAAGCTTGTGACAAAGGTTGCACTGGGCTGGATGAACCAGATGTTTTTCATCCTGAATGACAATTTCATCTTTTCACGACTGACCTTTACGGAAGAACTTATTGAACAGAACGATGACATTTCGCCAGAAGATCACGCCCAAAGATTTGATGCCGATTTCGTTTTGTTTACCTCTGTTGTTATGGAGGTTCTGGACACAATGATAAAAGCCCTCGGGGGTGAAAGCCCAGGACTCATCACAACGCCGTCAGACGAACAACAAGGTGTCGCGGCAGAAGCCAAACAACCAGAAAAAACCTTCCATTAAAGGGCTGAGAGATGATTACAGCTACAGAACTCCAAGAGTTATCACGCCAGGTTGAAAATGCTAACATTGCCCGAGCCCTGGCAGTTAAAGAGTTGGTTAAAGAGACAAGAGATCGTCAGTTTTCATTGTGGGCGCTATTTATTGGTCTCTTCAGAGAGACACCGGCGCGAAAAAAGCTGAACGAATGTGAATTGCATCTTAACCTGCTGCTGCCAAAATGCAGGAGCATCTTTCTTCAATACGTAGTTATGTCCTCGTTGGAAGAAATTTCGAAATCACCAGATTGTGAGATTTATCAGCATCTAGTCAACTGCTGGAAAGAAGCTCAGATAAAATATAACGAGTCAGGCAGACGACTCAAACTTGCAGAAAATGCCCGTGAACTATTAAAAACAGCAAAGGATGAATGTAATAGTGCTTCCACAACTGAATTTCTGGATATGGTTACTACCAGTAAAGCAATATCCATACTTTCAGCAATAGACACATCCTCTGCGAGTAGTTCGTTAAAGAGAGCTATGGGTGCGCTTAAGCGATTAGCAGATGAAATGCCTGCCCGGCAATCACCTATTGATTCAAATTTACCAGATGACACGCTTGATCTGTTTGTCGATCTGACTATAAATCCTGTTATCGATATTCTCTCCTGGTTAAATATTGAAAAGCTGGATAATGCCGAAGTGCAGTGCAGCAAAGCCTTAAAGAAACTTCAGACGTTATTAGGACAACTGGGTGCTGAGCATGATTTGAGAACTAAGGATTATCAATCTCAATTAGATACGCTTAAGAGAATTGAACAACCATACATCAAAAAGGTGATGCGGCATATACCCGAAAATATGAAGTTCAAGGAGCCTGAGTATCTCCAGACTATAGGAATGAACCCATGACTCTAAAATATATAATCGCTCTCGCAATATTTCTGACATTTGTGTGCTTTGCAGCTTTCATACTTATCTACGCGAGTCGAACAAAACGAGAACAACAACAAACTCAGCAACCTTTGGACGAGCATGATCAGCAGGCAGATATTAATGCCGATGCCGACGAGAACGCCGCACTTGATGGGTTGAGCGAGTACTTCATCAAAAAAAATTCGATATTGCCAAAAGTCCTGATGGATCTTTATGTGCGCTTGAGTGCGGTGTTCAATGGTCAGTACATTATCGCACCCCAGGTGCTTGCCCGGGACTTAGTAGAGCTGGAGCTCGAAGATGAACCGGTTGCCCCGGTTGACGTACTTCAGGCGCAACAGTACGCAGATGAATTCGTGTTCGATTTTGTTCTCTCCGATGCGCATACCGGGGAACTAGTGCTAGCAATGATCAATGAAGATGCTATCAGCGCTCAGCCTGAAGGAGAGTTCATTATTGCCCTTTTTAAAAGAACTCACATTCCTGTCTTTCGCTATGAAACGTTGTCAGGCTTGGACGATAACGCCCTGGCAGTCAACATCGCTGAATCAATAGACGATGGCCGATTCTCTTAGTTCCACAAGGAATTTATTATGTCTCTGTCAAAAAAACAAAGAATAGTACTGAGGGCTAAATTTGGTGGTCGATGTGCATATTGTGGCGAGGTACTGAAAGAAAAAGGTTGGCACGCTGATCACGTAGAACCTGTGCTAAGGAAATCCGTCCAGGATATGCAAGCTGCGGCCAGAGGGAAATTTAAGCTTAAGGCTACCGGTGAAGTGTTTAATGAAAGTGCCAACTGCTTAGAAAATCTTTTCCCAGCCTGTGCGCCCTGCAATCTGCTCAAAACAACATATTCACTGGAAATGTTCCGCAAACAAATAAGTTTACAGGTTGAAAGGGCACGGAAGAGTAGTATGAATTTCAGAACGGCAGAAAGATTCGGCCAGATAAGCATTGTAGAGAAACCCATTGTTTTCTGGTTTGAACAGTATTCAGAGAAAAATGGTGCTATCAAATAAACGACTAATTTAACATTATCATGGCGCGTATCGCGCACTGCTTCGTCAAATATTCAGCCGTGATAATATTGTTTAGTAGGCCCATTACGGAGCGTATATGACTAATCATACAAACTGGACTGGAGACCTGACCGAAGGCGCAACTATATTTGTAGCCACACCAGATGGCCAGCTCAGCAAATGTAGAGTCGAGTCCGTTCGAGACCGACATTTCTCGGTCGAGGGTATTGAACGTGAATTCGATAAGTTGAATGCCTGCTCAGTTGATGGGTTACTACACTCTTACCCCGACGATTTCGAGTCGAGGGAGTTATTTGGTCTGTGCCAGCAAAAAAACAGGCTCAAGTCTCTGCAAATTGATTCATTATCGTTACAGCAAGTCCAGTACATGCTGGCTGGCCTGGAACTTGCCAGGAAGAGATATGGATACCAGTACCGAGGCAGCAAAGCCGTAGATACCAATCAGAAGGGTAGACTGGCCATGAGCATTGATGATTCGCTTCACCCAATTCAGATCGCTTATATACTGGCAGGTTTAAAATTATCTCTCCTTCAAACAGAGGTGAACCATGACTGCTAACCAACGTAAACGTCCTTCGCGTAACAATCGAGCTGTCCAGTTAACGTCCGAGCAGCTGGTAGAAGCGAAGACGCTTGACCTGAAAGCCCACCATTCGTTTAAAAACCTTATGGGTCTTGCTGCAATCAGTGTCGTGGTGTTTGTCTGTCTTGGCTCCTTGATCCATAAACAACGCTCAGTAATGAACGAATGGGACCTGGGTGAAGTGATCAGAGGCGTTGATTTGAAAGCCGGAACCCTCGCAAAAAACAACTTTTTCATCACCAACAAAGGGCAGTTTGAAGCAAGTGGCGTTACAGTGTCACTTACGGGTACAAAACTGAAATTACAGCAGCATCAGGACGGAAAATATTACGTTTGTAATTCTGCAACAGGTGATTGTGTTCTGGTATCCGATGTACAAGCTGAAAAAATTCGTGACCAGCTGTAGCGAGGGGAAAATATCGGTTACTGTCACCGGTAACCGAAGGAACCTTCGTATATGTCACGACAAGAAGCCGCAACGCAGTTATTTATGTCTGCACCACCAGCAAGTATTGATGTCGTTATTGAGCAGCTGGAAAGGGACGCTCAAGCAGCCGGTATCGATATCCATACAATCTCTGTAATGGCCAGCCTGTTACGTGATCGAATAGAAGCATACAGTGACGTGCTTAAAATCGAGCCTGAGCGGGTGATACACGCACTTGAGGTACTGCGAGGTACGGAAGTGCCGTGGGCTTTTTACACTCCGTCCAGGCTACCTGAGCTTGAAGATGTTCATTGCTGGGAAACTCCTCACGATTTTGACCAAGACCTAGGTGAACACCAGCTGCGGCGCTATATTTGCCCTAAATGCGAGCATGAATCAACCGACCCAATGCGCTGCACGGCTGGCCATGCTCCTGGAGTTAACCAGTATCCTGAAAGCTGTGATGCCACTATCTGGAATTCGCCCGATTCTTGGGATAGTATTAACCCTATAATAAAATTAATTATCAAATCTACGTTCCTGGCTGACCTGACTGTTCATACAATCTTCTATCCGAAAGGGTTGAAGCTTCCTGAAATTCAGGACGTTGAGTAGTCTGCTTCGGGCTCTGTGATCTGATAGTTATATATACCTCATTTAAGACCCCTTACTGGGGTCTCTTTTTTTGGACTTCCGCCGTGCTATGTACTTCACGGTATCCCCAAATATCCCGGCTTATGTAGTTCGTCGATTTGCTTCGTCACCTGCCATACCTGTCTCATAATTTCTCTATTTGGAGAAATCTGATGAACCTACCGACAGCTGTATTAGCGAATAACGATGAAAATGAATCAGACGTCCTCAGCCTTTATGCTAATCCCGTAGACAGTCAAAGTGGCCTCATTGAACATGACGGCTTTCAAAAACTAAATGCCATGCGCGATCTGCTGGTGGAATACAACACAACACTGAAGCACATGCAGGCCATGTATGATGCAGTGATGCGGAACCGGCATGATGAAGCATGGCGCATGTTCTGTGATTCTTGTGACAATTCCATCAAATATACGCTGGCTGTAGAAAATTTGTTCTGTATAGAACGGGCCCGCTGTGCTCTCGATGAAAAGTACTGGCAAAAGCTGCTCGATCTGACCGGCGTAAAACCATTTATGCCCACCGAAAGATACGATGACTGGAACGAAGGATTAAGGGCATGGCGAAAATCATCAGAATCAAATTTTGAGAAGCTTAAGCCTGTACCCTTCAACGAAGAAAGTATCTTTTCTACCGCATTCGCATTGAATGAAGAGAAAAAAGACTACTTCGCCCAGATGGTTCATGGTGTGTTTGAAAAGCTCTCCGCTCTGCATAAGACTAACCGTGCCCAGGGCTTCAGCAACAAACTCATCATAGCCAGCTGCTTACCAAGTAGAGATAACCGCAGATCCTATGACTATCTCAACTATTTTAATGACCTTCGTAAGGTTATTGGACTGATGTATGGACGAAGCGGTGCTGAGGATGTGAATTCGGCTGCGGTCAAAGAGTACATGATGAGTAACCCTGGCGAATGGGTAAGTATTGATAACGATAGTCTTAAAGTGAAGGGGTTTATTAACGGCAATGTGCATATCCTGATTGAGGAGGAAACTTGTGACAATCTCAATCTGGTACTATCCCATTTAATGCCAGGCTGCATTCCTCTCGATCGCCGATACACCATCGGCCATAACTCCGCAAGAACTGTAAAAACCAATGAATATCGGTCGCAGTTGATATCATTCTCTGCTGTTAACTCCTTAATATCATATGCCACTGACCATTTGAACGCGGGCAAACACCTGTCACCGGGGCCGCACACTTTTATCCTGCGGGACAACCAGTCTGTTAGTGAGAAAAAAGAACTGGTGAACATATGGGAGTCATTGGGTGCTGTCAGAAGATATAGAGAAGTATATGACTTTGACTTTAGCCCCGTTGAAGCATTCAAACTTCTGGCATTACATGGTTCTATACCTGACCGCTATACGCACCAGTTCTATGCAACGGTCGGAGAACTCCAGAAACGAGCAATTGATGAATGTATGGTGGCTTCAGGTATGCGTTTGCTGGAACCGAATATCGGTCTTGGTGCGCTACTGAAAGGGTTACCAGAGGGGGTGGATGTTACTGGTTTTGATATACACCCCGCAGCTGTTGCAATTACTGGCCTGCGCTGGAACGTCACCCTTAATGATTTTCTATTGGTCAAGCCTGAAAATACCGGCTTGTTTGAAAGAATTCTGATGAATCCTCCATTTAGTGACTCACGCTGGATTGCACATTTTCAACATGCGATGAGATTCCTGAAACCGGGAGGACGCTTGATAGCAATACTGCCAGGGAGCGCAAAGGAGCATCTTTTAACCCGAGAAGCTGGGCCCGGTTACGACATCAATATTCTGGGTTGCTATGACAACGCCTTTGAAGGAACCGCAGAATCCATAAAACTTTTCTCCGTTGATGCCCATGAATAGTGGGGAAAGGAAGAGCTGGTCGAGTTAATTTCGTCACCCGTAACTGAACAGAAAAAATGAGATAGAGAAAAAGCCGTCAGTTTGTCGATGTTAAATGCTATTCAAATTTTTCAACATGCGACAATTGAGCCAACTACATGAAGAGGAAACACAATGTCAGCATTTCTCATCAATAAATTATCTTTCGAAGATACCAAACAAATAATGTTGTCCTCCATGAAAACAATGGCATCTCTTCATGGTATTTTGGCAATATTCTTGCCGATAATTGCTGGTGGTGGACTCCTGACACTCATCATGAAAAATGTGACAATGGAGGGGCTTGCATTTTTTATCTTACAGCCAGTTGTACTCACCCTCTACCTTACGGCTATCTTATGCCGATATCAAAGCTCAGAGCTAAGATTGAATATCTGGGAAGAACTACGCAACTTTATCGTTGTGTTAGTTTATGCATTATTCCTGACCGTACTAATGATCGTAATATTGTGGTTGGTCAAATTTATGATTGCTTCAGCGGTTGCGGGTGAAACCAACCATGTTGAATATAAACAACCAACATTAACAAGCATTAGTCTGGCTTACTCCAACCTAATAGTGTATTTCAATATGTACGCCCTTGCCACTTTGAGCGTATTTATCGCTACGCCAATGCTCGTTTTATTCATACCAACAGTTACGCGGTGTAAAGGTTCTCTGCTGAAAAGTATACCAGTCATTTGTAAAAGTACTTTTATGAATATTGGGCCGTTGTTCGCATTTTCAGCTATCTCTGGTGTTGTTTTACTTTCGTGGTCATACTTTTCGCTCAGGTATGAATGGTTAATCCCGGCAGCAACTATACCTCTGGCCTACTTATCAATATTGAATTACCAGCTGTCTGAAGCAGCATTGCCTCGTAACCAATAAAAAGGAAACCTGTGATGAGAAAAATAATATTAAATGCGGTTGTTTGTTTATTTGCAATTAATGCTTCAAGTTTCGCAATATCAGCGGAAAGCTCTCCATCTCGTGACGAACTGAATGACGTGATGAAAGTTCATGCTTCCGAGATTGCTGCTGTTATCGCATGTAAAGACTACCTCGAAAATGGCGAGGAACGTTTGACTGAAGCGAAATCAAAAGCTGGCCGTGTACTGGGTAAGATGGTAGGCAATCAAGCCAAGGGTAGCGAGTATGCTAGTCGGATTCTGGTAACTGTTAACGAAGCTAAGCCAGATGAGCAACTGAAGGCTGAATTCGACAAGGTCAACCTTGACCACTCAGTCCGCGTTGCAAAATGCGCTCAGCTAGTAGCTGGTAATGCCGCACGTGCGGACGATGCTGATATCAATTATCTGAATTAAGAGGCTAGCAATGGCGAAGATCAGGATCACTCATCGTTATGACATCAATAAAGACATGTTCTATGGCGTAGAAACTAACCAGCCATATGAAAAGGTTGTTCAGAGGTTAGCTTATCTCCAATTGATTCATTCCACGTTGCCTGATTTTCCCTACATGGCTAATTGCCTGGAACAGGCCGATGCAGTAGAACTCTATTGTCGAATCTTTGGTGGTATTCCTTTAAACACAAATCAACATTATACCGCAGAGATTGATTTATATAGGAACTGGGAAATAGATACACGCGAACTCGTTAATGACATTAATTGCCAAAATTCAATTGCCATTTCCGGCTGCGTAGAAAAAATATTTAAATACATTGTTGAAAACTCTGTTCAGATCTATCAGCTCACAAAAGAAGCTTATAAATTAGGGCAGGGCATGACTAATAATGAAAAAGAAGAAATGGCTCTTTTACTGATTTATATGGATTGGCAACTTCAAAGGATGGATCGTGTTTTAATGGGAGAAAAAATTCAAAAGGAATGGGATTGGCACGATTTTGAGGGAAGGTTGATTTCAGACATTTCGTATACACACACCGGACAACCTGACCTATACATCCACAAAGATTAATGTCATTGACGCACAAGCTGAATATATTTCGACCTTGCACAAATAGCAAACAAACACATTAGAAAGAATTAACCATGCATCTATAATGGATTCTGTTAAGCATAAAATATGGGTAGTAATAGATCCGTTATTGAAAATGTAAGACATGCTGGTAGAGTAAAACGAATGATAACCGTTTACCTTCTCTGTTCTGGCGGATGCCAGTTTATGGATGTGCATACTGGAACTATTTGAAATATGTAGGTAGAGGGATCTACTTACTATGTAGTGTGATTAAAAATATTCTGTTTTCTATGTGGTCAAAAAGTTCAGTATGAGTGATATATGATTGATGATTACAAAAGCTTCCTCAAAAACCCCGGGAATTTACCGGAACTAATTAGTTACTCTCCGTCAGGCAGACCTAGCTTAACGAGACGAGTTGAAGATCGCCTTAAATGCGCCCTTATCCTCGGCTACCTCAAGCCCGGTGATAAGTTGGTAACAAAAAACATCGCCGATGCTATGAAAATGAGCGTCACGCCCGTCCGTGAAAGCCTGATACGTCTGTCTGCCAGTAGTGCTCTTGCTTTGACTCCATCACATGCCTTTTTTGTTCCCATCATCACCAGTGAGCAGTTCAACGAGTACATGAGAATGAGGCGATTGATTGAGCCAGAACTGGCAGAAAAGGCCGTACTGAAAATGGATGCCAATGGCTTTGAAGAATGCCTGTCTTTGTGCCAAAAGCTGCGTTCCGCATATGAACGTAGGGATGTTTATCTGGCGCACCAGCTAAACCTCACTCTGCGGCTGAAGCTTTACATATACGCCGGTCTGCCTGAGTTTTTCAAAATTGTAACCCAACTGTGGATTAACCTGTGGCCAACTCTGAGTTACACGTTCGAATCTGACTCGGAGGATAAATGGCCAATATTTTTCTCGTCGCTTGAACTCGCTCTTTCAAACAGGGATGCAGGGGCAGCAGCAGATGCCATTAGAGAGTCACTGGATAAGGGGTTGCGGATCTATCTCAGCTTGTTAACCGAGCAAGGTGAGTAAACCGGCTACTAGTAGCCGGTTCGGATTCAACGTTTGAGGGTTTGCATCATCAGGGAGGGTTTAGGAATTGGTTCTTTCTGCTCAGCAGGCTTATCCGAATCAATGATGGTTGTTGCTCGGATACCTGTGGCCTGGGTTTCCACTGGTGAAGAATTCCGTTCAACGGCAATGCCCAGCGTTTGCGACAGAATGTTGCTCAGCGTTTCGGCATTAAACGATGTCGTGGTTTGTGCGGCCAGCAAATTTATTAACCGAGGGTCGAGCTCATGCAAGGCAGACGCAATTACCAGTGCCTTACGGTAAAATTCCCCCCGGGATCGGCGGGGTAAGCGCTCCATAATATCAAGAGCTTTACCGTCTTCTGGATTATTGCCGGGGCGGAGCCAGACGAGTAAACGTTTATCTTCTTCCATCACATAACCTCGTTTAGACGCTTGCCATTGCTTTGACGAGCGCGAGCTGCGCGTCAGGCGCTTTGATGACATCCAGCTTAGGGAATAGTTCGACAATATGAGAATGGATGAGCTCAGCACCGCCCCCGGCCAGTATGATTTTGTGGACGCTGTTCTGACGACGTATATCAGCTGCAACAGCTTCGGCCAGATTTTTCGACTCAGAATCGATAACGTCAATGATGGCATCAATTTTAGAGTGATCATTGACCGCAGAAGCAATCAACGCTCTATCATGACGGTTTTTAATGATGATATCCGCAATGGCATAACTACTTGGAGACTGGGCATCCTGGAGCGCAGCCATAACAGCTTTTGTCACTCGTGAAACGCCAACATCGCTGTTGCCAAAGATATCAGATATGCCCTCCATTGCCCCCTGAATGATGGCCAGGTCTAGGGTTGTTCCCCCCAGATCGACAACCAGGGTTCGTGTAAGCTGCGTGGTTGTTTTAGGATCAATCAGATATTCAGCCGCAGGTACTGATTCAGGCATTACGTTAACTTTTACAACATGAAAAGTTTCGCCATTATTCAGGGTTATTGGGCCCATAACGTTGGCCTTTTTCTTTTCAATATTAGCTTCGTTCAACTGCGCATCGCTCGTGAAGAACATGGCCACCGGCAGTGTCACTGTAAGTTCAACATCCTGTGGCTCAAGACCGGAAGTCAAAAGGGCATGATGAATTGCTACGCGACTTACAGCGTCGAACTGGAAAGAGGTATGCGTTGTTGTAATTGCAGATGTTGAACCAATGTCGTGAGTAAATTTCCGCCCATCAATGAGATAGTTGTAGATAGTTTTACCACCAAATGCGAGTGGAGTAGCCCAGCCTTCGCGGAAGGCGTTCTGCGAAACATGAGTTTTGATTTCACCATTCTCAATCCAGGCAAGTTTTACGTTCGTTGAGCCGTCATCACAAGCGATGTTCATCATGGTATATACCTCATTAAAATGTTCAAAAGTATCAAAAATCTCTGCCATTTTAGATAGTAAGCCATCCTGAAGCAAGGAATGCGCACCTGTAGCGCACGTTTAATGTCCACAAAATGACTATGAAAAGTGAATTACGAGTGAGTAAAACAGGAACGATTCTATCGGATTGAAATCTGGCGGGGTAAACGAGAAAGAGGGATGTATACGTACATGCAGAGGTCGGTAGCCCTGGAACACCAACGGAAAAAGTAACAAACCACCCGAAAAATGAACCAGTGCCACCAGACTAAATTGTGACAATCGATAGCCAATACTGCAAGAGAACCTAAGAATAAAAGGTATCGCTATATGACAGCTCAGTCGGTAAAATCGAGGAAACCATGTCGGATCACCATTGTAGTTTCTGGTTAGTTCAATAATGAGGTATCCCCAATGACATCCATTCTGCTTACTTCTGATTCTGTTGATGGGTACACTTTTTGTATTTCTACTGATGGTAATGGATGTAAGCTGTCAGTCAGGCCAGAATACCGGCGCAATGGCACACAAACTTATGATGGCTGGTTTCCCAGATACTACTCAAAGCCTCAGTATGCTAAAGCAGCGTTAACAAGGTTCCTTGGAGAATCTGTTAACTGGTCACCACGGACGGGGCTCAGTTAGTCACAGGATACGTAACAGCCTGAGTCCGAGGATACCAACAAGTCAAGAGAACCCCCTGATAAACCCTTAACAATCAACACCTTACCTTGGTGCGCTTAATGTATTGAACATGTTAAATGGCTGCATGAAGTGCAGACATTTAGCCTTCAGCGATGAACTTTCAGACAGTTAATATCGTCTCTGATGCAGCAACATCACTGAAACTCAGATTTTACAGATTGCCCTGATGTTTATTTGTTAAGTATATAGTGCAGCTATTTATAGCATTATCATCATTTTACAGCAATGCAGTTAATGAAGGGATTCCTGATTTCCCACTGAAGCCTGAGCCAGTTCAGGTAGGATACATAAATCTGTGTATCACCCTCCGTCATGTAACTGTTTCGCTGAATCTTTCTGGTCAGGGGATAGAATGCCACCGTACCATAGGGTGTTTCTGAGATAATGATTTTAGTATTCCCGTTATATGCAATTTCATAAACAATATTGTTTTTCTTAAGTTCATCCTCCGTATCCATAACTATTTCATTTCGTATTTTATTCACTTCGTGATAATGCTGGCTCAGTATCTTCATTGCTGAGCGTCGTAATGCTGCTTCCTTTGCATTCTCCATTGTACTGATGAAAGAAACTGTGTCCGGGGAATAGAAACGACGATGTGAAAAATCTTTATCCAACTCATATTCTCCGGGGTTATTTTTCCAGCGGGCATAGCCATTAAGTTTTGGAAGGTCATCGCAGAAATGCTGGAAGTTATGCCATCTTTCGCAAACCGTCACTCCCTTATATCCTTTAAAATATTGTTTCCCTTTAACTGTCATGTAGCACCTTGCCAACATATTATGCCAGAGAATGAACGCTCTTGTTCTCTGATGGCTTCGGGTGTTTTCAATTGTGGAATGCTTTCCATTTCCAATATATCCCACATCATAATAACGGGGCTTCATCAACAGTGTTATTCGTTCATCTTCTGAGGACGGGAACGCGTCACCTGAGACTGCACCTGATTTAATATGCGTACCGTAGGCCTCTTTGATTATGCCGCTGTCTTTAAATTGCACAACATAATATCCGCGTCTTGATTTATCTTCGGAGCGACCAAGAACAGAGCATTCACCATTATGCTTCGTGGTAAATACAGCACCGGGAAATAACGTGTTATGGTTGTAGTTCTGGTGGTATCTCTTGTTTCGAAAAAGCGTCATTTAATATTTCCTGAGTAAAGAATTGGAGGGAGAAAAAGAATCGGGTCGGGTCCTGTTTTTCCCCTTTAACTTCTGTCAGGCCAGCACTCCGGGTGGAGGTCAGGAATTAAATTTAAGAATCCATTCAAAAAAATAAAATTTAAAATAATACAGACAATGCAATGTGACAGGTATCGTGTCGTTCTGTCAGCAGTAATCTGAGGTTGTCACAAAGCAGGCTCAGCACCCTGCCTTATCATGCACTGGTGCGCTCAGAATGCGCTACAGGCACTGTAAATACGGGTCAGGGCAGGGTGTGCAGAGTCTGTCTGATGGCAGGATTCCGGCATATGCACCACTGTTCATTTATACAGTTAAATGAAATTAGTGCAGATTGTGACCGGAGGTTGCACTGGCGTGATTGTGGGCTGTTTCAGGGCTGAAGTATGGCTTTGCACCGACTGCATTCCCCTGATGGCCTGTAGCGCGTTATATGCTTCTGGTTATGCTGATGTGCTGTGCCGGAATCACCCGATAGGGTGGTAAAATAAAAATAAATATAATCAATTTACAGATTCAAATATCCATGCTACCATCGCCAAATCGCCAACCGGGGTTAAACCCTTATTATGATATATTTATTCTTAATCGGTTTTCTGTACTTACTCTGAACCTCTCAATATTATCCCAATATTAAGCCCTCCGCAGGAGAGCCATACGGCTTGAGTTAACAAAGAATCAGAATAAAAAAATAAGAATCTCCACCAAAATGAAGACCCTTACATGTCAGCATCAGAGAAATATCAGCAATCTACTTTATCAAAGTCTATCCTGAAATCATCTTTCATGGCATCGGCATTATTCATTTGCTTTCCATTTCTTAATAACTGAAGCTCTTTGAGTATTTCCTTCTGAATGTCCGCCTGAGTAAACAGAACTGTTTTTAGCTCATAGGATGTAATGCTTTTGATTATCCATGCAGCACAGACAACGGTGATAATGATTTTTGCCGTATCAAAGCTGATGAAAGCATACCCCTGAAGTATCGAATACCATGACGGGTTGTCAGTTCCAATAAAATAGAGCCAAATCAGTATGGTTATTGTAAGATTGATAGCGAGCGTTAATTTTGAAAGATGTTTTGTCAAAAATGAACTGTTCATTTTTTTGTATTCCTTTTTAGTTTTGTTTTCCAGTGTTGCATCCGGCGCGATATGCCTGAGTAACTTCAATATGCTCGGCTCGTTCCATTCCTCGTAAGTTTTCCGTCTGTTTATTAAATTTCTTTATTTTCTTCTCACAGACGGAATTGCGATGCTGTATTGCGTCCCTGGCTCCGGTTATACATGCGCCATAAATAACATCCGGGTTGGCAATTCTGGAAAAATTTGCGTAAGAATCACATGTAGCAGTCACTCTCATCTGCATCTGTGATTGCGTAATCGCCAGTGACTGATTTGCAAATAACAAACCGGCGATTGATATCAATAAGGGAAGGGTGGTTGAATTTTTCATTCAGCACCTCCCTGTAAAATACAATCAATTCCCATTGCATCAGTACCCCAAAGCTTGATATCCGGTTCACCACCTGATGCACCCTGAGTGCTCATATCCAGAGCAAGGATATAGAAACTGTTTTCATCAACATCAAACTCGTAGTTAACAAGTGGAGCGCCACTGGTCTGATACACCGATTGCTGAATATCCTGAATACGTTTTTGTGAGATGAGCTTGCCGTGATGCAGTAACTTTATGACGCCAGCGTCTTTCATGTAGCTCATGAATCCACTACTGGCACTACCGGTAACGTGTCGCTCAATGCTCCAGCCATCATGACAAACAATATTGTCTGCCATTGCAGTAACCGGAATGGTCATACTGGCGGCAAAGGTAAGGATTGGTATCAATCGTTTCATTCGAATCAGGTCCTAAGAAAATTATCAGGACGCCCGGTAATCTCAGTGAAGGCCGCAAGACATTTCAATCGTTATGCGCAACAGAGAGTACGGGCAACACAGCCAGCACAAGGATGACCATAAAACATCAGATTCAGCCTTTATCTACGTTTGTCAAAGCAAGTTTAAAATGTCACCTCTTTGTGCAAGATAGAAAGGGCACTTTCAGCCTATGTAATCATATTAATGTGACTGCTGCGTTATCCCACTCAACCAATTAATAAAGCAAAAGTTAAATATGAAAGACTGGAATAAAAATATAACGAAAACATCTTAATATGGAAATATCTGTGTCAACGGGATCTTTAGTTATTGAATATCTGGTTCTAAATAGGTTCTACATTCAACGGGAAGGGAAACCAAATATCTATATGTTTTTTATAAATACCATTACGTGGCAAACAACAATCTGCATATTTTTTTAAAGAATCTCCACATGGACAAATATTTTCTGGCGATAATACTCCATCATGTTCTTTCGCCTTAAATCTCCAGGTCGTAATATTGAAAATTTGATGTGGGGATTGTATGTATTTGACAACACTAATTAAAGTTGAATAGTTATAATGATCACCATCATTGGAGAAAAAAACACTACATTTGTTAACGGGATTACTAACTATGTCATAAGTAATTAATTCAAAATCGATCACTTCATCAAAGCAAAGAACTCCATTATAAAGTTTATTTTTAACATGACCACAATCATTAATAAAACTACGGGTTGTATTACATACTGAACATTTCACTTCTTTTATTATTTCACGAGAACTACCGAAGATTTTATATGGGAATAACGCCTGCCAATTACATACCATTCTCGCTAAGAAGTTAACACCATAGAAATTAACCTCAGGCAGAAACTCATTATTTTCTTTAATATGTATTAAATCTATTTCTATCCTTTCAAGTTCTACCCATGCTTCATAAAAATCACCTCTTGTAAGTAAATTAATGACTTGAATATATTTTAAATGGGCTAGTAAAATTGTTTTGTATAAAAACAATCTGTTTGATTCATTATTCAAGCTCAAGGATTGAGCTTTTTTTAACTCAGCATTAAGATAATCAAGAATAGCACTATCTTCTTGAGTAATACACATCCAACGCTTTAACTTTTCGTGAATATTCATAATATCTATATAGATTTTTATTTGATTTTGTTAATTACTTTTAAAACATCGTCTACTTTTCCAGAAACAGTGTATTTCACATGTTTTCCTGATTTATTTTTTTTAATTATAGAGACTTTAACGTCTATATCTCTAGTTCCAAAGTTATCAATTTTTTTCTGAATATAATTTGAAACAAGATTTACTAAAAAAGGTATCATTACTGATGTGGCAAAGAAAGTGCCTAACGCTAACGTTATACTGTTTAATTGCAGGTACGAAACACCATTAGAATCTCCGTACACTTTAACATTAGAATGTGATTGCTTGGTGAACTGGAAAAAATCCAGTGCATTACCTCCAGTAATTTTTGAACTATCAAAAACGATCGCAATCTCATCATCTTGAGGTTCATATGAAGAAATGATTTTTACCTCTTCATCTTCATCACTCATTTCACTCAAAGTAATGGGGTTCATTCTCAACTCCTTGTTTTATATTTTTACATTCAAATTTTACTATACGACTGGTTAATTGCTCCTGTCCAACACACACCAGAGTTCATATGCTTAGCATACAAGGGACCAATGCCAGTAGCGACAGGCTAGTGTGTCAAAAAACCACATGAAGATCAATCTCCTGCGGAAAATTTGGCCGCAATTAGTTTCATTGTCCTTTCCATGCCTTGATAAACTGTCGCATCTGTAATGTTTAACCTTGCGAGTTCCTTAAGTATTCTAGCTTTGTTTCTGATCACTATTTTTTCTACTTTAAACTCTTGCATAGCATCATCAGGGTTTGAAACTAAATCGGGATAAACAGCATTATTCCCAAATAATAAGAATGCACCTGACTGTGATGACATCCTTTCATTATTATTTCTTCCTTTAACGAAAATTAACCTTTCCAAATCTGATGGTATAATTACATCTTTAAAATAAGGTTTTTCATCTTTAATGTAATGTATGAGTTTTTGACAAGCTTCAGTTTTATTGAAAGCCTCCTTGTCCATTTTACAATCCAGCTGATCTTTCAGTGTTTGACTTAGCATTGATATATTTGATATGCAACTTACTGTATCAGAGTCAAAGAATTTTATACGATCCCTTTTTGTTTTGAAAATAATAACATGTCCATCAACCTCATTTGTATTTTCATTATTACTAATGTCGCAACAAGCGAAATACAGAGCGATTAGTGGATTTGATGTTATATCCAACAAACGAGTTGGTAGTCCGTAGTGTTGCATCCTTACTAACTTGTCTAGCATTGTTTTATCATCAACAAACTCAGTTGGCCTTGCTGTTAGGGCTTCACGGACTAAATTTGATTCACTGTGCAAATGCTTGAAGTTACCTTTTTTGTTTTTCCTGAAAACTGATGGAGCCAACTCGTAAGATACATCAGAATGTCCACGATAAAATATTTCTGCATCTTCTTCATGATCTTGTTCTAAAACACGCGCCATGAAACTTTGAACATTATCTATTATTGGGTAGTTATCAACTTCATCAGGAAGTGCTTCAGTAGGAGGAAGTGGTGTACTTCTTGTCGTTATATTTAGAAGTGCTAATGTTTGATTTAAATCACGTGCTTTTATTCCCCAGTGAGTCCGTTTCAGCCCATATGCACCTAATTCTAAAGCTGTTTGATATAACTCTTTGTTTATCACTACGACATCATCTTGTGAGTGAGTGATTCTGAAATCAAACTCAACATTTTTGTTAACTGTTCGTAGATTTGAAATTACACCAAGTCGCAAAGTAATGTATTCAACATTGTCTCGGGAATAAAGTTCTGACATAAAAAGCGTAGGTAATTTCTCAATATAAGATAATGCTTTATCATTCAAAGGCGTTAACTTCAACCGGATGTCATCAGAGGTGCCTTCTAACATACGTGATATAGGAAAATCACAACTCCCACTAACCCGTTCATACATGGGCCAATGTTCAAAATAGTCAGGTTCTCCGCCCATAATTAGATTAAACATTAAAACTAAATCCTTATATTTTACTTAATGAATTATTTACAATCCAATCAATTGCGCCAGAGGTGCGAATCCAAGGCTTTATATTATGATTCACATAATAAATGGCTTCATCCATTCCACCTAACGTGATATATCCACTGTTAGACTTGATCTGTAATCTGCACTTCGATAACAAGCCGGGGATGTGTCTATTAGAATCAATCGCAGCTTTAGCGATATCATCGGCATCCGGGGATGACTGTCGGTAGGCGAGTAGGGCGCGTGTATACTGAAAAAACGAACGCATATCCCCAGGATAATCGTCCAGTAGCAAGGCCAGATCATCCACCATTTCAAGCTCAAGGTAATAGTTCGCTAATAAATGACGAATCCCCTGGTTATCGTTCGGGTTGAGCTTCAGCATTTCGCGGCTATGAGCCATAGCCGGATAAAAATTACCAGACTCCCATAAGGCCTCAGCCAAAGCTGCTTTTGCTCTCATATATGGACGTGTTTCGACAAATCCCCAGAAACGTCCTGCGAACTCCTGAAAATCCTCGCCAAGTGCAATGCTGGCTGCGTACAAAGCAGTCTCCAGCTTCCCGATTTTTGACTCAGGAGGTTCTTGAGATATCTCGCAGTAGAATGAGTATGCGTCAGCACAGAGCGGGGATTTCTTGATAGCTTTTCTGATGAGTTTCAGCACAACTTCCAGGTCATCATTTTCCCAGGCATCGAACATGAACTCCTGAGCCGCAACCAGATCTAGATGTAATTGCTCAGAGCTGACAGCAGTTTTATACAAATCAACGCGCTTTGTAGTCGGGAATTTAATCATCTCAAGTATCCTTTTGGGGACTCACTGTTCCGGTACTTTGCAGCACTGATGGTCGATTCTATCGCTTTGAACTTGCCACAAACAAGCTCGGGTCTGCCAGAACGGGATTGATAGCCCGGAGCTGTTCCTGGATGCGCACCTGAGCCTTACGGCTGGGCGATTTTTTGCTTCGTTCCCGTTTGCCTTCGCTTTCCCGCTCATCCTGTTTTACCTGAGCCAGTCGGAGTACAGTCCCGAGACGTTTGTTATCAACAATCTGCCCCTGGTCGACACAGGCCAGCTTATCAAATGCCTGGCACTTAAGGCTCCGGTGCCCATAGAGGAAGGCGAGGGTGCCATCGGGATAATCCAGTACTTTAATTTTTTCACCGGCAAGACGGCTATTTTCTTCTGTGGTGTCCATGAGATAAAGGATCTTATCGTACTGGAAGGTCAGTGATTTCGACACGGTACGAACATCATGCCAGGCAAAGATGTCTCTTAATTCATCGGGGCTTTCCTGCACCGGACGATGCAAATCTTTGGGGAACTTAGCCGGTCGTGAAAACCGGCTGTTAAAGTCAGCGATGAAAGTGGCAAGCCAGGCATTTGCGGCCTCAATGCCGGTTATACCTTCCAGACGCATTTCTTTGATCAGCCGATCCTGAAGTGTCTGATTCGCACGTTCCACGCGGCCTTTAGCTTCAGAGCTGTTGGCACAAATAAGCTCGATTGCCAGGTCATAAAGCACACGTCCGAACTGGGTAACGGTGGTATTGCGTTTCTCCGGACCACTGACGCGAAATATTGCGTGTTTGTCACTGTACAGCGATACCGGCTTCCCATGCTGCTCGATGTATTCCCGGGTTGCCAGCATGTAGTCAAAGGCTGTTTCTGACTCGCTGAACCGCAAATGCATCAGACGCCCGGTGGCATCATCGATAAAGACCAGCAGGCAGCATTTTGGCGCACGGCCTTCAAACCAGTCATGGTGGGAGCCGTCGATCTGGATAAGTTCACCCAGACAATCACGCCGATGTCGGGGTTGATAAACCCGTGACTTACGGCGAGCATGCGGGACCCAGAGTCCGTCAGACGTCATCCAGTTGCGGACGGTCTCGATTGAAAGCCGGATATTATGGCGCTCTCTGAGTTTTTCTGCGGCCAGTGTGGGCCCAAAGTCACTGTAGTTTTCACGTATCAGCGTGAGTACTCGTAGTTTGAGAGATTCGGTCAACCGGCGGTTGCTGGGCTGGCCGCGTTTGCGGCTGACAAGTCCTTCAGCACCAGAAACTCGGTAACGATTGATAAGTCGTTGCGCCTGACGTTCTGAAATGCCAAGCTGTGATGCTGCATCACGACGGCGTAGACGCTTTTCACAAACTGCCTGTATCACCGGTAGGCGGTGGATCTCTTTATCTGACATGGTCACCAACATGCGTTGAGCCCCTTAGAATTGCATTCAGTTTAGCTTACTCTAAGGTGACGTTTCTATCTGGATAAAAAGTGACATTACTAAATGGTTCTAACAATCTATGTCAAGGCTCAATTGAAATGTCCGTTATCCAGCTCAATTAAAATGACCACTTTGATCTCTCATTCTCTTTACTGATAGACTTTCCTCCGACTGAAACAACAGGATGATTGAGCCCATGCTTCGATACGAGTTAACGCCGAACAATGCAGGTTTTATACTGTGGGGAGATTCAGAAGCCCTGAATGAATTACATGAACTCATTCATTACATCGTGGATGAAAGCCCACTGATTAAAGTTAAAGACGGATTTATGTTATCCCTTGCCTATGATATTCGTAAAGCACGGGAAGGTAATCGTCGTGTTGAGCAACATCAGTATGATCAACATGATACATATAAGCTTTATGGTGTTGAGCTTTTATGGCCTCTGGTCCTGGTACAGTCCTCAATACTCAGAAACTCAATGGGTTATATTCAGACAGACAAAAACCAGCTGTCTGTCATGTATGCCTTTGAATACCTGATAGAATCAGCATTAACAGAGTCTGAGAGAACAACGTCGAATGATATTATGCTAACAGTAAAATATGCATCAGACTCTGATTTTAATTTCATTGAGGATAATATTGACAGCAGGTGCTGCTATTTTATCAGCCTATCTCCGGAGCAAAGAAAAAAGCAGTTAATCAGTATTGTTCGTTCTTTTCATTCATTATGGGGTAAGTATGCCCGTGAAAAGCAGGACATAAAGATGCTGAACGAAATGAATAATACATCATGGGTCTGGCCGGACAATATCAACTGGTGAGCAACCACTGTCCGGCCAGTGAGTACCATCAGCGGGCTCTTTTACCAAAAATGTCCTCTGAACGTGACTGAAGCTGTTTGAGTGCTTCGAGCATGTCATCATTATCCAGTGAGCGCTGGGATTTCTTCCCTTCCTGCTTTGGCCGTCGTCGGGAAGGGCCATCTCCAGCGGGAATTGACTGAGAGCGCGTGTTATCCCGCTTGCTCTGCACCAGACTGATAAACTCCAGGGTTCGGCCAAGACGCTTGTTATCGACAATCGCGCCCTGGTCGATTTCTGACAGTCGGTCGTAGGTAGAGTAGGGAAGTAGCGTACCGTTCAGGCGCAGCTCTTTTCTGCCATCAGGATAGTGATACACATCGATATATTTACCTATTGCACGGCGACTCAGTTCGCTGTCTTCAATCAGGTACAACATTTTATCATATTGTATCGTCAACGATTTTGAGACTTTACGTTTTTCACGAACAGTGAAAATAAGCCCCAGGTCCTCATCATGTTCTACAGCACGGTGTACGTCAAAATCATGTCGCGGTACTTTGCCAAAACGGCGGTTATAGTCAGCCATATAGGCCTCAGCGAAGTCATTTGCAGCCTCCATTGAACAAATGCCCTGTAACCGCAGCTCTTTGACCAGACGATCCTGTAAAGTGAGGTGAGCTCGTTCTACACGCCCTTTGGCGGGACTGGTTTCTGCACAGATAGTCTGGATGTTCAGTTCATGCATGGCTCGCCCAAACTGAGTATGCCCGTCTCCGCCTGTGGCGTGTTTATTGTTAACACGAAAAACACCGGCTTTATCGCTGTACAGTGCCAGCGGTTTACCATGCTTATCGATATAGCGCCGCGTGGCTTCGAAGTAAGAAAACGTGGACTCCGATTTAACAAACAACAGTTCCATCAGTTTGCTGGTTGCATCATCAACATAGACCAGCGCGGTGCAGGCCGGGCCACGGCCTTCAAACCAGTCGTGATCACAGCCATCTATTTGTATCAGCTCACCAGTACACGGACGCCGGTACCGTGGTTGAGGGATCCTTGCGGCACGTTGTTTACGGGGAACCCATAAGCCAGCCCGCACCATGATGCGCCGGACAGTTTCTTTGCCAAGAAACAGTCCGTGGAGTTCTTCGAGCTTTTCACGCGCCAGAGTCGGACCGAAATCAGCATAACGCGTCTTGATCAGTTCCAGAGCCTGATCTGCGAGCCCGGGTGGCAACTGGCGGTTACCACGCATGCCACATCGTCTGCTGGCCATACCAAGCGGTCCGCCTTCACGGTAACGGGCAAGAAGTCTGCGGCATTGCCTGTCGCTGATACCGAGGTGCTCGGCCGCACGGCGCGTTGTGATGCGACGTTCAATGACGTCCTGTATAATCTTGATCCGGTTGATCTCTTTCAAAGTAAACACTCCTGAGCTTTCTGCGCTCATGATATGCCTCCCGGTAGTTTAAACGGACCAGTGAAGCTTACCATAGCGCGGACATCTGAATTGAGCCACAGGCGGACATTACTATTGAGCCATTACAATCTATGTCAAGGCTCAATTGAAATGTCCGTTATCCAGCTCAATTAAAATGACCACTTTGATCTCTCATTCTCTTTACTGATAGACTTTCCTCCGACTGAAACAACAGGATGATTGAGCCCATGCTTCGATACGAGTTAACGCCGAACAATGCAGGTTTTATACTGTGGGGAGATTCAGAAGCCCTGAATGAATTACATGAACTCATTCATTACATCGTGGATGAAAGCCCACTGATTAAAGTTAAAGACGGATTTATGTTATCCCTTGCCTATGATATTCGTAAAGCACGGGAAGGTAATCGTCGTGTTGAGCAACATCAGTATGATCAACATGATACATATAAGCTTTATGGTGTTGAGCTTTTATGGCCTCTGGTCCTGGTACAGTCCTCAATACTCAGAAACTCAATGGGTTATATTCAGACAGACAAAAACCAGCTGTCTGTCATGTATGCCTTTGAATACCTGATAGAATCAGCATTAACAGAGTCTGAGAGAACAACGTCGAATGATATTATGCTAACAGTAAAATATGCATCAGACTCTGATTTTAATTTCATTGAGGATAATATTGACAGCAGGTGCTGCTATTTTATCAGCCTATCTCCGGAGCAAAGAAAAAAGCAGTTAATCAGTATTGTTCGTTCTTTTCATTCATTATGGGGTAAGTATGCCCGTGAAAAGCAGGACATAAAGATGCTGAACGAAATGAATAATACATCATGGGTCTGGCCGGACAATATCAACTGGTGAGCAACCACTGTCCGGCCAGTGAGTACCATCAGCGGGCTCTTTTACCAAAAATGTCCTCTGAACGTGACTGAAGCTGTTTGAGTGCTTCGAGCATGTCATCATTATCCAGTGAGCGCTGGGATTTCTTCCCTTCCTGCTTTGGCCGTCGTCGGGAAGGGCCATCTCCAGCGGGAATTGACTGAGAGCGCGTGTTATCCCGCTTGCTCTGCACCAGACTGATAAACTCCAGGGTTCGGCCAAGACGCTTGTTATCGACAATCGCGCCCTGGTCGATTTCTGACAGTCGGTCGTAGGTAGAGTAGGGAAGTAGCGTACCGTTCAGGCGCAGCTCTTTTCTGCCATCAGGATAGTGATACACATCGATATATTTACCTATTGCACGGCGACTCAGTTCGCTGTCTTCAATCAGGTACAACATTTTATCATATTGTATCGTCAACGATTTTGAGACTTTACGTTTTTCACGAACAGTGAAAATAAGCCCCAGGTCCTCATCATGTTCTACAGCACGGTGTACGTCAAAATCATGTCGCGGTACTTTGCCAAAACGGCGGTTATAGTCAGCCATATAGGCCTCAGCGAAGTCATTTGCAGCCTCCATTGAACAAATGCCCTGTAACCGCAGCTCTTTGACCAGACGATCCTGTAAAGTGAGGTGAGCTCGTTCTACACGCCCTTTGGCGGGACTGGTTTCTGCACAGATAGTCTGGATGTTCAGTTCATGCATGGCTCGCCCAAACTGAGTATGCCCGTCTCCGCCTGTGGCGTGTTTATTGTTAACACGAAAAACACCGGCTTTATCGCTGTACAGTGCCAGCGGTTTACCATGCTTATCGATATAGCGCCGCGTGGCTTCGAAGTAAGAAAACGTGGACTCCGATTTAACAAACAACAGTTCCATCAGTTTGCTGGTTGCATCATCAACATAGACCAGCGCGGTGCAGGCCGGGCCACGGCCTTCAAACCAGTCGTGATCACAGCCATCTATTTGTATCAGCTCACCAGTACACGGACGCCGGTACCGTGGTTGAGGGATCCTTGCGGCACGTTGTTTACGGGGAACCCATAAGCCAGCCCGCACCATGATGCGCCGGACAGTTTCTTTGCCAAGAAACAGTCCGTGGAGTTCTTCGAGCTTTTCACGCGCCAGAGTCGGACCGAAATCAGCATAACGCGTCTTGATCAGTTCCAGAGCCTGATCTGCGAGCCCGGGTGGCAACTGGCGGTTACCACGCATGCCACATCGTCTGCTGGCCATACCAAGCGGTCCGCCTTCACGGTAACGGGCAAGAAGTCTGCGGCATTGCCTGTCGCTGATACCGAGGTGCTCGGCCGCACGGCGCGTTGTGATGCGACGTTCAATGACGTCCTGTATAATCTTGATCCGGTTGATCTCTTTCAAAGTAAACACTCCTGAGCTTTCTGCGCTCATGATATGCCTCCCGGTAGTTTAAACGGACCAGTGAAGCTTACCATAGCGCGGACATCTGAATTGAGCCACAGGCGGACATTACTATTGAGCCATTACAATCTAAGTGCGCATAATGAACCTTATGTTGAATTATGGTTAAGTAGTCGATTTTATGGTTGGAAGTGCCTGTTTGCAGTAAAAGGGGTCGGTTCCGGCTGAGGGCGAAATGACACCCTAAGCTTTCGGTTCCTTGGGCCAAAGATATTCGCCAGTCAGTAGAATGTGCGCCCAGCCCAATGGGGATATGTGGGGAAGAAATTCAGGGGGAACATCCAACCCTTCGTTCCGCCGCTCCGTGACGGCATGACCAAGATGGACGGTATTCCAGTAAATGATCACCGCAGTCAATAAATTGAGCCCAGCGATTCGGTAGTGCTGCCCCTCTGTCGTGCGATCGCGAATTTCCCCCTGCCTCCCGATACGGAGCGCATTTTTGAGCGCATGGTGGGCCTCTCCCTTGTTAAGACCGATCTGAGCACGCCGCTGCATGTCCGTATCCAGGATCCACTCAATAATGAAAAGGGTCCGTTCAATACGACCAACTTCACGAAGCGCAACTGCAAGGTTGTTTTGTCGTGGGTAAGAAGCGAGCTTGCGCAGGAGTTGGCTGGGCCTGATTTTGCCAGCGGTCATCGTCGCGGCACAACGGAAAATATCAGGCCAGTTCGCAACGATAAGATCCTCCCGGGCTTTTCCACCTACCAACTTGCGTAACTCCCTGGGGGTCGTATCGGGATTAAATACGTACAACCGCTTCGATGGCAGATCCCTGATTCGCAGAACGAGATTGTAGCCGAGCAGGCTACTGGCTCCGAACAAATGGTCGGTGAATCCTGCTGTATCGGCATACTGTTCGCGAACATGGCGACCGACCTCGTTCATCAGTAGTCCATCGAGAATATACGGTGCCTCGCTCACGGTCGCCGGGATCGACTGACAAGCGAATGGCGCGAACTGGTCGCTTACGTGAGTATACGCTTTGAGGCCGGGAACAGAACCATATTTGGCATTGACCATGTTCATGGCTTCGCCATGCCGCGCTGTCGGGAAAAACTGACCATCGCTCGATGCTGACGTGCCCATCCCCCAGACGCGTGACATCGGCAGTTTACCCTGCGCGGCCACCACAATTGCCAATGCCTGGTTCATGGCTTCGCTTTCAACATGCCAGCGGGCAAGGCGTGAGAGCTGCCAGTAATCATGCGTGTTTGTAGCTTCCGCCATCTTACGCAGGCCCAGATTGAGCCCTTCAGCGAGCAGGACGTTGAGCAGACCGATCCGGTCGCGACATGGAGCCCCGGTTCTCAGATGGGTAAACGCATCTGTGAAACCAAGGGCTGCATCAACTTCAAGCAGCATGTCGGTAATCCGAACGGACGGCATTCGGCGATACAGATCCAGTATGAGTGCCTCGGCACCATCCGGCACGTCTGCTGTCAACCTGTCGATCCGCAACGTTCCATCTTCTATGCTACCGTGCGGAATAGTGCCGTTACGGGCAGCCCGGGCCAGCCGCTTAAGAGCGATCGTGAGTCGCGCCTTTCTGTCTGCCAGCCAATCCTGTGGGTTGGAAGGCACGGCCAGTTTTGCATTTTCCTGCGCCGCGATCATCGGCACCAGTACCTGCTTGAGGTCACCATAGCGGCGCGAATGAGCGAGCCAGATATCTCCGGAACGAAAAGCATCCCGGAGGTGAAAGAGTACCGCCACTTCCCAAAGACGGGTATCTCCTTTTTCCTGAGCTCGTAAATGACGGTTCCATTTGGAGCTGGGCCGCAGGAAACGCCTTTCTGGCGATGCAACACCTTTCATCTCTCCGATCGACAAAGCTGCTGCTACCAATGGTCCGGCGACCGGCGCGGCTTCGAGCTTCAGACTGCGCAACATGCGGGGCGCATAACGACGAAAGCGATGGTATCCCTGCCCGACATATGCAAGAGGCTCATCGGCTAGCGTGTTGCTGAGTTGAGTCCCTGTCGCTACCAGTTGAGCGAGCCGGTCCCATGCAACCGAACTGGCGACAGCCATCTCCAGCGGGGTTCCGTCACTGCGGGCCTCAAGCAACGAAGCTCCCAGCGCGGTGAAGGTACGGATCGTATCCGTGAGTGTGGCTTTAGAGCCGGAAATTGTTTCGTCATGCTGGCGCTTCGCTTCCCGCCAGGTTTTTCCTACGATCCTGTCATGGGTTTCGACTATGGCATCAGCAATCGCCGCTTCCCACTCCACAACACAGACGGCAAGGATCGCCCAGCGGCGGTCCGAAGTGATGTCACGCAAACCGTCGGTGAAGTAGCGTTCACCCTGCCGACGCAGCCGGGCAATGCGATGGGCAGGTATGCTGGCCAAAGCACTATGATTGATATTCAGGGTACGCAGAAATTCGAGCCTGTCGAGCAAACGGTTAGCAGCAGCCGAGTTGTTACCAACCTCGAAGTTGCGAAGCCAGATGAAACGACTGATATTGCCGGCGAGCATTTCACTCAGAAGTTTGTCCAGGTGATCGCGAACATCCGCTGTTAAATTTTCCGCAATCCGCGTTTCAATCCGCCGCTCAGCGGCGACCAGAGCATCCGCGCACAAGCGCTCGATTGTCGATACTGCGGGCAGAATGGTGGAAGTTTCCCGACACCGCACAATAAAACGATGAGCAAGATCCTCGTTTGATCTGGCATCTTCGGCCTGGCCGAAAGTCCACTCCCGCAGATCACGGGCACCACGGCCCGTGAAGGTCTTGTAGCCGTAAATTTCGCGCAGCGTGTCCATGTGCTGCTGACGGGTTTGGCGCCGTGTGGCATAAGTGAGAAGCGCATCAGCCGGAACTCCAAGCTGAGCACCGACGAAGGAAAGGACTTCACGCGGGATCATCTCACCAGGAGCCAGTGCACGGCCCGGATATCGTAAGGCACAAAGTTGCAGGGCAAAGCCAATCCTGTTTTCCGGTCTGCGGCGCTGCCTAATGTTTTCCAGGTCATCATCGCCCAGCGTGTAGAACTTCAGTAGCGACAGTTCGTCCGTGGGCAGATCGAACAGCGCTGCTCGCTGCCGTTCGGTGAAAATATGGCGTCGTGACATACAAATTCGTCCCTTTTGAAGTATAGTCTGTTTTGGACAACAGCCAGCCCATATAAATCAGGGCGTTCCGATACAAAAATCCAGGAGGGTTCAATTGGGACATCGTGCCGCCATTTACTGCCGGGTTTCAACAGCGGATCAGTCTTGTGAACGCCAGGAATTTGATCTGCGAGCCTTCGCCGGCCGTGCCGGCTACGACGTGGTGGGAATATTTAAGGAAACAGGTTCAGGAACTAAACTCGACCGGGCCGAGCGAAAGAAAGTCCTGGCGCTTGCCCAGTCCAGACAAATTGATGCAATCCTGGTCACTGAGCTTTCCCGGTGGGGGCGCTCGACGCTCGATCTGCTCAATACGCTACGTGAACTGGAGAACTGGAAGGTTTCCGTGATAGCCATGAATGGAATGGCGTTCGATCTTTCGTCGCCGTATGGACGAATGCTGGCGACGTTTCTTTCCGGCATTGCGGAGTTTGAGCGGGATCTCATCAGCGAGCGGGTCAAGTCAGGCCTTGCTGTTGCGAAGGCACGTGGTAAGAGGCTTGGTCGTCAGGCCGGAGTGCGACCAAAATCAGACCGACTTTTGCCTAAGGTGGTTGCGATGAGGGCCGAGGGACGCAGCTATCGCTGGATCGCACGCGAGCTCGGTATCAGCAAGAATACCGTCGCTGACATCGTGCAACGACACAGAGCTAACGCTTAGGGTGTCATTTCGCCCTCAGCCGGAACCGACCCCTTCAAGCGTCATGAGTGGGATTTCACTGAACCAAAATATGTGGATTTCCCGTCACGCGGTATTTTCCATGTGCAGGTCGGCGGCGGTGCCACCACTGGCGTGGTGAGCGCGGTCAATAACAACAGCAGCAGCTGGATGCGCGCGAAGCTGGCGGCCTATCGTAATAACCCGGTTAAACTCAAAGATTGATCGATTAAGATCGTGTTCTTTGTCTGAAACGGAAAAGCCGACGCGTTATGCGTCGGCTTTTGTTTTTTGGTTTTCCACGGTGGCGGCGCGCTGCGTCTGTCCGGGCTACCGATTATGCGGCTGTCTGGTAGCCCGGACAGGTGCGCAGCACCGCCTCCGGGAATGACTCAGGCCGTGCGCCACTTGCGCGTCAGCGGCTTCTCAATTTCCACAATCAGGAACATCACAAAACCGATAATAAAGGTGATCACCCAGTAGCGGAACGGCAGCGCTTCGGTACCGAACAGCATCTGCATAAACGGCGCGTAGATAATCAGCAGTTGCAGCACCAGCAACACGCCGCTGACAATCCAGATACCCCGGTTCGCCAGCAGCCCTTTGCTCAGTGAGAAACCATCCGCCACCCGGCAGTTGAGCATATAAAACCACTGTGCGGTGACCAGCGTCTGCAACAGTACGGTGCGGATAAACTCAGGTGAGTAGCCTCGCGGCTGTAGCCAGGCCTCCAGCACAAAGGCGCTCACGGCGATCATCGAACCGACAAAAATTACCCGCCAGATGGCAAAGCCGTCCATCGCATGCAGCTTAGGATCGCGCGGCGGACGGCGCATGATGTTCTTTTCACCGGCTTCGAACGCCAGACCAAACGACAGCGTGGCCGACGTCGCCATGTTCATCCACAAAATCAACACCGGCGTCAGCGGAATCAAATTCCCCGCCAGCAGCGCGATAATGATTAACAACCCCTGCGCCAGGTTGGTTGGCATAATGAACAAGATCGTTTTCTTCAGGTTATCGTAAACCCGCCGCCCTTCCCTGACTGCACTGGCGATGGTGGCGAAGTTATCATCGGTCAGCACCATATCAGCGGCCTCTTTGGTCACTTCGGTGCCCTTGATGCCCATCGCGATACCAACATCGGCCTGCTTCAGCGCCGGGGCGTCGTTCACCCCATCACCGGTCATCCCGACCACCTCTTTCCTGCTTTGCAGCGCCTGAACCAGACGGAACTTATCTTCCGGACTGGTACGGGCAAAAATATCGAATTTCTGCGCCGCTTCACTCAGTTGGGTATCGTCCATCACCTCCAGCTCGCGCCCGGTAATGGCGTTCCCGGCGTTGCCGATCCCCAGCATCTTGCCGATACTCATCGCCGTTTGCGGGTGGTCCCCGGTGATCATCTTCACGCGGATCCCCGCCTGCAGGCAGTCGCCGATAGCGGTAATGGCCTCTGGTCGCGGCGGGTCCATCATCCCGGCGATCCCTAACAGAATGACGCCATGCTGCAAATCCTGATGGGTGAGTTCGGTTTGCCCGTCAGCCGCCGGTTTCCACGCTGCCGCCACCATGCGCAGCCCTTCCCGCGCGTACTCTTCAATTTTCGCTTCCCAATACGGCTGGTCCAGCGGCTCCAGCCCATGGTCGGTTTGCTGATGCTGACACAGGCGGAACAGCACATCTGGCGCACCGGTAATTAAAATCGTCTCCTCATTGCCGATGCGGTACAGCGTTGACATATATTTGTATTGCGAATCAAAGGGGATCTTACTGCGCAGTTCGGTGCTCGCCGGCGAAAGCGTCACTTTCGCCGCCAGCACCTTCAGCGCCCCTTCCGTAGGGCCGCCAGTGATTTTCCACAACCCGCTTTCATCTTTGATTAGCTGGCTGTCGTTACACAGGTCGATGGTGCGCAGATAGCGCTCCAGCAGCGTGCCCGGCGCGACGGTTATCGGGTCCGGCTCATCGATCGGGTGAATATTCCCCACCGGCTCGTAGCTGTCCCCTTCCACCCGATAGACTTTATCGGCGGTGATAACGGCCTTAACCGTCATCTCGTTCATGGTCAGCGTCCCGGTTTTATCCGAGCAAATAACCGTCATCGCCCCTAGCGTTTCGACCGTCGGCAGCTTGCGGATAATCGCCTTCTGCCGGGCCATGGTTTGCACGCCAAGCGAGAGGATAATCGAGATAATCGCCGGCAGCCCTTCCGGTACCGACGCCACCGCCAGGCTAATCAGCGACAGCATCAGTTCAGAAACCGGCATATCGCGGAACAGCAGGCTAAAGACGAATAGCGCAGCCATCATCACCAGAATGATGATAAAGATGGCTTTGCCGAGCTTATCCATCTGCACCAACAGCGGAGTACGGTGTTTCTCGATATCCGCCATCATCTGGTTAATGTGGCCCAGCTCGGTATCGCCACCGGTTGCCACCACCAGGCCTTTGCCACCGCCGGAGCTTACCGTGGTGCCTGAGAACAACAGGTTCGTCCGGTCACCCAACGGCAGTTCGCCGCTAAGCGCTTCGGTACTTTTCTCCACCACCGTTGATTCACCGGTCAGAATCGCCTCTTCCACCCGTAGGTTATGCGCTTCGATAACCCGCAGGTCTGCTGGAATGCGGTCGCCGGCGCGGATCACCACGATATCGCCGGGAACCAGCGCCGTGGTCGGAATGGTTTCATGATTCCCCTGACGAACCACCACCGCTTCGCTGGAGAGCATATTGCGAATGCTCTGGAGCGATTTTTCGGCGTTACTCTCCTGAATATGACCAATCAGGGCGTTGATCACCGCCACGCCGAGGATCACCAGAGTATCGACCCAGTGGCCCATCACCGCCGTCAATAGCGCCGCCGCCAGCAAGACGTAAATCAGCACATCATTAAAATGCGCCAGAAAACGCAGCCATGCCGGTTTACCCGCTTTTTGCGGTAGCGCATTTTCACCGTACTGCTGTAAGCGCGCCGTCGCTTCAGCGCTGCTGATGCCATCGGGAGTGCTGTTGGTGCTGGTCAGGGTTTCATCCACGGAGAGCTGATAAAACGGGCCGCCCGGTTTTTCTGTATTCATAGTTATCTCCTCACTCCTGTAACGGAAATCAGGACAGCCTCAGGCTGCCCTTAGCGCACCACAAAAACCGGCACATGGGCATAACGCACGATACTTGCCGCCTCTGAACCCAACAGATGGGTTTGAATATTGGGATTGCGTGAGCCAATGATCACCACATCCGCCTTCAGTTCATCTGCCAGTTTCGTCACTTCATCGCGGACGTTGCCGCTGCGAATATGAATCTGGACATCGCTTTCCTTCAGAGAGAGTTTATTGATGAGTTCAGCGAGTTTTTCTTTTGAATTATTAACCAGATAGTCTTCCATTTTTCGCGCATCGGAAATAAATCCGCGCGTCAGTGCAGGAGAAAATGTCGGGATGACGTTGAGTAAATGAATCTGCCCGGAGGAGCTTTGCGCGAGGAATTGAGCATGGGACAAAGCCTTGTCCGCAAGGCCGGTTTCAAACACATCAACCGGGACGAGGATATTTTTATACATAGAGACAATCCTTTTATTACCTATAAAAAAAGGTGGTGAAAACAGCGCAGACAATGGCGCTGAGGAAGAAATCTCGATTCGAAGTATGATGGGTATAATTAAACGTAGCACACGGCGATTAACATTATTAAGATGCCAATTAATATATTGAAAAATATCACAGACTCAGTCGACCTCAGACAATTCAACTGAAAACCCAGCAAAATCGTCAACATTACCGCAAATTTTACTCTTTTTAACATTTCCTTTTTTCAACGACTATGCTCATTATCAGAGGCCTGCGCGCCTCTAAAAACCATTCAACAATTATGTAGATAAGAATCTACTTAGCACAAGGTTGATACCAGAGGAGGAGCAATGTTCGGCTACAGCCTGTTTCGCCTGAGCCTGTTTATTGCCCTGGCAATAATCGCCTGTACGGCTTCCGGGTTATTTACCTATTTAGTGGTCTCAGCGCTGGCTGAATAAAGCCGGCATTTGTGAAAAATATGTAAAATAAAACCTTTAGCACCGAGGGGAATACAGTGAACCGTTATTTTTCTCTCATTCCCGTTGTTATTTTAATAACAACGGCTTGCGATCAGAAAGCACCGCAAGTTACCCCGCTGCCGCGGATGGTAAAAGTTGCGGATGTCGTCGCCATTGGTGATTCACAGCAGCGCATTTTTCCTGCCCGTATTGAATCCGGGGATTCTACCGATCTGTCGTTCAAACGCGGCGGACAGATTGAATCCCTTGATGTGCGTCAGGGAGCCAGTATCTCTCAGGGGCAAGCGCTCGCCCGGCTCAACGCCCGGGAAGCGCAGCAACGCGTCAACGAACGGCAGACCGCAGCAACCCTCGCTCAGCGGCAGTTCGACCGCTTCCAGACGCTGGCCGGTCGCCAGGCCATTTCAAAAGCGGAAATGGATATCCAGCGGGCCAACCGTGATTCCGCCAACGCTGCGCTAAAAATCGCCCGCGAAGAGCTAAGTCAAATGACGCTCACCGCGCCGTTTAGCGGTATTGCCGCCAGCGTCCCGATCCGTAATCACCAGGTTGTCGCCGCCGGACAGCCGATCGTCACCCTGACGCGAACCGATCTGCTCGACGTGGTGTTCAGCATTCCGGAGAATCTTTTTACGACTATTGATATCCGCAATGCGCAGTATCGTCCGGTGGTGAAAATCAACTCTATGCCGGACCGTCAGTTCACCGCCGAATATAAAGAACATACCGGTAGCAGCGACAGCAACACTCTGACCTGGCAGATCATTTTAACCATGCCGCGCCCGGCCGATTTTCCGTCAGTGGGCGGCGTGAGTGGGACCGTGACGGTCAATCTGGCAAACCTGCCCGCCAGCGCGGGCGATAAAGCCGTCGTGGTGCCGGTTGAAGCGGTATTTAATCCGGATAATCGCCAGCGCAATGAGCCCCACGTCTGGGTAGTTAAAGGCGAAGGCGAACAGCTACAGCTTGAGGACAGAAAAGTTGGCGTCGGCCAGGTCACCTCTCAGGGAGTGGTCATTACCGAAGGGCTTAGCGTCGGCGAGCGCGTCGTGGCGGCAGGCGTCAGTGAACTGCATGCGCAGCAACCGGTTCGAATCTGGACGCGTGAACGAGGTTTGTAATGGATATCTCTCGTCAGTTTATTAACAACCCGATTCGCGTCTGGCTGACTATTTTACTGCTGGGCATCGGGGGTATTTTCGCCCTGCTGAATATCGGTCGCCTGGAAGACCCGGCGTTTACCATCAAGACCGCCGTGGTCATCACCCACTATCCGGGAGCCTCGGCGCAGCAGGTTGAGGAAGAAGTCACCCTGCCGCTGGAGAACGCGCTGCAACAGCTGCCCTATCTGGACAACGTCAGCTCAATTTCCTCCAATGGTCTGTCGCAAATCACCGTCAATATCGCCTCGAATTATCACTCCAGCGAGCTGCCGCAAATCTGGGATGAGCTGCGCCGTCGGGTAGGAGACGCCGCCCGGATGTTCCCGCCCGGCGTGGCCTCCCCCTTTGTGAACGACGATTTTGGCGATGTCTTTGGCTTCTTCTTTGCTATCTCCGGCGAGAGCTTTACCAACCCTGAGCTGGTCCGCTACGCCGAGCAGCTCAGGCGCGAACTGGTGCTGGTTCCCGGCGTTGGCAAAGTCGCTATCGGCGGTGCGATCCCACAACAAATCAATATCGATATCTCGCTGGCAAAAATGACCGCCCGCGGTATCACGCTCAACCAACTGGCGGCAATCCTCAGTCGCTTGAACGTAGTGTCTAACGCCGGTGAGATTAAATCCGGCAGCGAGTCAATTCGCCTGCATCCAACGGGGGAGTTTGAAAATCTCGACGAGCTGGGCGATTTGTTAATCAGCCCGCACGGCTCAGGTTCAGCGACGCGATTGCGCGATATTGCCACGCTATCGCGCGGACTCAGCGAATCTCCTTCCAGCATTTATCACGCTAATGGCCGCCAGGCGGTCACTATGGGGGTGTCGTTTATTCCCGGCGTCAACGTCATTGACGTTGGTCGCGCGCTGGAAAGCAAACTGGATCAGATGTCGGCGGAAAAACCGGCAGGGATCAAAATTGACCTGTTCTACGACCAGGCTGCAGAAGTGGCTCACTCGGTGAACGGCTTTATCACTAACTTCCTGATGGCACTGGCCATTGTCGTCGGCGTGCTGCTGATCTTTATGGGCGTGCGCAGCGGTATCATTATTGCCCTGTCGTTAGCGCTTAACGTGCTCGGTACGCTGCTGATTATGTATCTGTGGGGCATCGAGCTACAGCGTATCTCGATGGGGGCGCTGATTATCGCCCTGAGTATGCTGGTCGATAATGCCATCGTCATCGTCGAAGGGGTACTCATTGCCCGCCAGCAGGGGTCGACGCTGCTCACGGCGATTAATTATGTGATTCGCCGCTCGGCGCTGCCGCTGCTGGGGGCGACGGTGATTGCTATTCTCGCCTTTGCGCCGATTGGCCTGTCGCAGGACTCCACCGGAGAATACTGCAAATCACTGCTCCAGGTGCTGCTGATTTCACTCATGCTGAGCTGGTTCTCAGCGTTAACCATCACGCCAGTACTGATTAAATGGTGGCTGTTCAAAGGGCAACAGCCGCCTGCTGAAACCTCGGATACCGACCCCTACAGCGGGCGCTTTTATCGCATTTATCAGCAGATTCTGCACACCCTACTGATGCGCAAAGCGATCACCCTGACCGTCATGGCGGCGCTGCTGGCAGCTTCAATATGGGGATTCGGCTCGGTGCGGCAGAACTTTTTCCCCTCATCGAACACGCCTATCTTCTTTGTTGACCTCTGGCTTCCCTATGGCACTGATATTGCGACAACCGAAAAGATGGCCAGCGATATTGAAACCTCGATTAACGGCCAGCCGGGCGTTGTCACCACCATCGCCACCGTTGGTCAGGGCAGTATGCGTTTTATCCTCACCTACAGCGGGCAACGGCAATACAGCAACTACGCGCAGATCATGGTACGCATGGACGACCAGCGCAGTATTAACGCTCTGACGCAGCATGTTGACAGCTATATTGCGCGCAACTATCCGCAGGTTAATGCCAGCAGCAAACGCGTGATGTTCGGCCCTTCCGGCGATAGCGCCATTGAAGTGCGCATCAAAGGCCCGGATCCCGACCGCCTGCGCCTGCTCGCCAGCCAGGTGGGCGATATTCTCTCCGCAGACCCGGCCACCGACGGCGTGCGCAACGACTGGCAGAACCGCAGCAAGGTTATCCGCCCACAATATTCCGCCAGCTTAGGCCGCGAACTGGGAGTAGATAAACAGGATATCGATAACGCGCTGGAGATGAATTTCTCTGGTAGCCGTGCGGGACTCTATCGCGAAGGGGCTGACCTGCTGCCGGTGGTGGTTCGCCCACCAGCCGCCGAGCGCCAGGATGCTAACCACCTGAATAATGTGCTGGTCTGGAGCCAAAACCGCCAGCAGTATATCCCGCTCAGTAACGTGGTCAGCGGCTTTAATCTCGAGTGGGAAGATCCTTTGATCCTGCGCCGCGACCGCAGCCGCGTACTGACCGTGCAGACCGACCCCGATCCGCTGAGCAATCAAACCTCAGGCGATATTCTGGCGCGCGTGAAGCCGCAAATCGATGCCCTCGCCCTACCGCACGGCTACAGTATTGAGTGGGGCGGCGACGCGGAGAATTCCCGCGAAGCGCAGCAGGGGTTGTTCACCACCCTGCCGCTGGGTTACCTGGTGATGTTTGTTATCACTGTGCTGATGTTCAGCTCGCTGAAAAACGCGATCGCTATCTGGCTGACGGTGCCGCTGGCGCTGATTGGCGTAACGCCAGGCTTTTTGATTACCGGTATTCCTTTTGGCTTTATGGCATTGATAGGCTTGCTTAGCCTGAGCGGGATGTTGATTCGTAACGGCATCGTGCTGGTTGAGGAAATTGAGCAGCAGAAGCAGGAAAAAGCGCAGCAGGAAGCCATTATTTATGCCGCCACCTCGCGTCTGCGCCCTATTCTGCTGACCGCCTTCACCACCGTTCTCGGTCTGGCCCCTTTATTATTGGATGTCTTCTTCCAGAGTATGGCGGTAGTTATTATGTTTGGTCTGGGTTTTGCTACTATTCTGACGCTGCTGGTTCTGCCAGTGATTTACGCCTGTTTCCATAATAAGAGCCTATCCCAGTAGGCGTATATTGTTGCAGCCAGTTTGGGCACGGACAGCGCGCAACAACCGAAGCGTACACGCAGTACGTGAGGCTTGTGAGCACTGCCCAGGACCAAAATGGCAAATAAAATAGCCTAATGGGATAGGCTCTAAGGATATGAAGCCACAATAATGAACAGTACCGGATTAAATATTATTAAAACGCTGGGATGCATGACGGCGGTGACCTTCTTCACCATTTATAACACCCGGGATCACTATGATTACGACTATCACTGGATCCTCGGTTTTCTGACGTTTATTTCGACCATAGCCACGCCGCTGTTTTTTGTGGTGGCGGGCTATCTGGATTCGCAGTCACGGCACGATGCGCAGTGGCAAATGGGTAAAATCAAAAGCGTAGTTATCGTCTTCCTGTTCTGGATGACAGTGTACTATCTCTGGGAACCCTACCAGCGCGGTTATCTTATCCAGCCGTGGTTTGTTTTTGCCTTTATTGTGATTTACACCTTTCATCCGCTTATCGAGTGGCTCAGCCAGCGACGCAAGCTATTTTTCGGCGTGGTATTTGCGCTGCTGTTGCTCTCATATGGCTACGATCTGCTGTCCGCGCTGTATCCTGATGTTCATGCGCTGAGCCTGGCCCCGCAGTACCGTTTGTGGACCTGGCTGCTGTTTTACCTGACCGGCCAGCTGTTCAGCGATCCGCTGGTCGCCAGTTGGCTGACCCGCGAGAGAGTGGTGAAAGGCGCGATGATCGCCATTCCGTTTATTTATCTCTTCACCTGGTTTTACGAGCGCCATTTCTTCTTCGCCCTGTTTAAGGCTGACAGAAATGCGTTCATTCTTACCGGATCACAAATTTATATTTTGGTGGTGGCGCTGGTGATTGCCGCCAACGGCGTGCGGTTTCGTAAAAACAGCGAGTTTAAAGAGACCATTCTGGCGACTATCAGCAAAACGATGACCGGCGTCTATATTCTTCACTACTCCGTTTTTCATCTGCTGACCGCGCTTATCCCAATTAGCTCGCTGGGAACCAAGTTAATGCTGATTGTCCTGACGTTCATCGCCTCGGTGTTAATTTCAATGCTAGCGCTGTCCAATTCGCTGGTGAAAAAGGTGATTACGATTTGATGCCCTCTTAAAAACCGTAGCGCAGCCACGCAAACAGCACGTTGCCGTTATTGTAGGTGCCGGGAATATAGGTGAACTGCACGCTCAGGCGGCGATAGCTGGCGGAAAAGAGCGGCAAAATAATCGGTAGCGGTACGTAGTTGGCGAAGTCTTCTCGGGCGGTGATCCCGGCGGTCACCCCAAGCCCCAGGCGAAAATCGCGACTACTGTCCAGATACCAGCCCTTCTCCCAGCCGTAGCCGATAATCGGCTGCCACTCGTTGTGCGAATCCTTAAACATCATCGCGTAGAGTGAGCTCCAGTTACCTTCTTCGTTATATCTTGAGACACCAAATCCCCCGCCCCACGGCATCTCATTGTAGTTATCGGTTTTCTCTTTATCGTACATAAAGCGGTTGTGCCAGCTGAGAAATGGCAGATACAGGTCGTAGTTTTGCGGCTGATTCCAGGTTTGCGAGACATCGTCTTTTAGCCAGTTCCACCAGCCGCTGACGCGTTGTTCGCCATAAACCTTTGTTTCCGCCTGTACCGCAAAGGCGAAAATAAACAGAGTTCCCCACACTATCCGCAGACAACGTCGCATTGTTTTATCCTTAAAGGGGTCGTCTCAGAATTCGGAAAATAAAGCACGCTAAGGCGTAGTCACCCCGTGACTCCCCCGCGCCGATGCAGCGAGCTTCGTTCCGTCTTGCAGTGACGCAATCAGCGGGCAGGAAACGTTCCCTTTCCGCGCATGGCAGGCGCACACCAGTTCAGACAGCACGGCCTCCATGCGTGCCAAGTCGGCCATCTTCTCGCGCACATCCTTGAGCTTGTGCTCGGCCAGGCCGCTGGCTTCCTCGCAATGGGTGCCATCCTCCAGCCGCAGTAGCTCGGCGATTTCGTCCAGGCTAAAGCCCAGCCGCTGGGCCGATTTCACGAACCGCACTCGTGTTACATCCGCCTCGCCATAGCGGCGAATGCTGCCATAGGGCTTGTCTGGCTCCGGCAGCAGGCCCTTGCGCTGGTAGAACCGGATGGTCTCCACATTGACCCCGGCCGCCTTGGCAAAAACGCCAATGGTCAGATTCTCAAAATTAATTTGCATATCGCTTGACTCCGTACATAACTACGGAAGTAAGCTTAAGCTATCCAAACCAAATTTGAAAGGACAAGCGTATGTCTGAACCACAAAAGTCTGAACCACAAAAGTCTGAACCACAAAAGTCTGAACCACAAAACGGGCGCGGCGCGCTCTTCGCCGGTGGGCTGGCCGCCATTCTTGCGTCGGCCTGCTGCCTGGGGCCGCTGGTTTTGATCGCCTTGGGGTTCAGCGGGGCATGGATCGGCAACCTGACGGTGCTGGAACCCTATCGCCCGATCTTCATCGGCGCAGCGCTGGTCGCGCTGTTTTTCGCCTGGCGGCGCATCTACCGCCCGGCGCAAGCCTGCAAACCGGGTGAGGTCTGCGCGATTCCCCAAGTGCGAGCTACTTACAAGCTCATTTTCTGGATCGTGGCCGCGCTGGTCCTGGTCTCGCTCGGATTTCCCTACGTCATGCCATTTTTCTATTAATCACAGGAGTTCATCATGAAAAAACTGTTTGCCGCCCTCGCCCTCGCTGCCGTTGTTGCCCCCGTGTGGGCCGCCACCCAGACCGTCACGCTGTCCGTGCCTGGCATGACCTGCGCCTCTTGCCCGATCACTGTCAAGCACGCGCTTTCCAAGGTTGAGGGCGTGAGCAAGACCGACGTAAGTTTCGACAAGCGCCAGGCCGTCGTCACCTTCGACGATGCCAAGACCAACGTCCAGAAGTTGACCAAGGCGACCGAGGACGCGGGCTATCCGTCCAGCCTCAAACGCTGATCCGTTAACCGAACTCGGGAGCGACACATGGGACTCATCACGCGCATCGCTGGCAAAACCGGCGCGCTCGGCAGCGTCGTTTCCGCGATGGGCTGCGCCGCCTGTTTTCCTGCCATCGCCAGCTTTGGCGCGGCCATCGGACTGGGCTTCTTGAGCCAGTACGAGGGGCTATTCATTGGCATCCTGCTGCCGATGTTCGCCGGCATCGCGTTACTCGCCAATGCTATCGCTTGGCTCAATCATCGACAGTGGCGACGCACGGCGCTCGGCACGATAGGCCCGATCTTGGTGCTGGCAGCGGTGTTTTTAATGCGGGCTTACGGCTGGCAGAGCGGTGGACTGCTCTATGTCGGCCTGGCCTTGATGGTTGGGGTGTCGGTCTGGGATTTCATCTCGCCAGCACATCGCCGCTGCGGGCCGGACAGCTGTGAATTGCCAGAACAACGTGGCTGACGGCAACAGCCGTAGCCACCACAGAAAAGGAAAAATACATGACCACCCTGAAAATCACCGGGATGACCTGCGACTCGTGCGCGGCTCACGTCAAGGAAGCCTTGGAGAAAGTGCCCGGCGTGCAATCGGCGCTGGTGTCCTATCCGAAGGGCACAGCGCAACTCGCCATTGAGGCGGGCACGTCATCGGATGCGCTGACTACCGCCGTGGCCGGACTGGGCTACGAGGCAACGCTTGCCGATGCGCCACCGACGGACAACCGCGCCGGCCTGCTCGACAAGATGCGCGGCTGGATAGGGGCCGCTGATAAGCCCAGTGGCAACGAACGCCCGTTGCAGGTCGTCGTCATTGGTAGCGGTGGAGCCGCGATGGCGGCAGCACTGAAGGCCGTCGAGCAAGGCGCGCAGGTCACGCTGATTGAGCGCGGCACCATCGGCGGCACCTGCGTCAACGTCGGTTGTGTGCCGTCCAAGATCATGATCCGCGCCGCCCACATCGCCCATCTGCGCCGGGAAAGCCCATTCGACGGCGGCATGCCACCCACACCGCCGACGATCTTGCGCGAGCGGCTGCTGGCCCAGCAGCAGGCCCGTGTCGAAGAACTCCGTCATGCCAAGTACGAAGGCATCCTGGACGGCAATTCAGCCATCACCGTTCTGCACGGTGAAGCGCGTTTCAAGGACGACCAGAGCCTTATCGTTAGTTTGAACGAGGGTGGCGAGCGCGTCGTGATGTTCGACCGCTGCCTGGTCGCCACGGGTGCCAGCCCGGCGGTCCCGCCGATTCCGGGCTTGAAAGAGTCACCCTACTGGACTTCCACCGAGGCCCTGGCGAGCGACACCATTCCCGAACGCCTTGCCGTAATCGGCTCGTCGGTGGTGGCGCTGGAGCTGGCGCAAGCCTTTGCCCGGCTGGGCAGCAAGGTCACGGCCCTGGCGCGCAATACCTTGTTCTTCCGTGAAGACCCGGCCATCGGCGAGGCGGTGACAGCCGCTTTCCGTGCCGAGGGCATCGAGGTGCTGGAGCACACGCAAGCCAGCCAGGTCGCCCATATGGACGGTGAATTCGTGCTGACCACCACGCACGGTGAATTGCGCGCCGACAAGCTGCTGGTCGCCACCGGCCGGACACCGAACACGCGCAGCCTGGCATTGGAAGCGGCGGGGGTAGCCGTCAATGCGCAGGGGGCCATCGTCATCGACAAGGGCATGCGCACCAGTAGCCCGAACATCTACGCGGCCGGCGACTGCACCGACCAGCCGCAGTTCGTCTATGTGGCGGCAGCGGCCGGCACTCGTGCGGCGATCAACATGACTGGCGGCGATGCGGCCCTGGACCTGACCGCAATGCCGGCCGTGGTGTTCACCGACCCGCAGGTCGCCACCGTGGGCTACAGCGAGGCGGAAGCACATCACGACGGGATCGAGACCGACAGTCGCCTGCTAACACTGGATAACGTGCCGCGTGCGCTTGCCAACTTCGACACACGCGGCTTCATCAAGCTGGTCATCGAGGAAGGTAGCGGACGGCTCATCGGCGTGCAAGCGGTGGCCCCGGAAGCGGGTGAACTGATCCAGACGGCGGTGCTCGCCATTCGCAACCGTATGACCGTGCAGGAACTGGCCGACCAATTGTTCCCCTACCTGACCATGGTCGAAGGGCTGAAGCTCGCGGCGCAGACCTTCAGCAAGGACGTGAAGCAGCTTTCGTGCTGCGCCGGATGAGGAAAAGGAGGTGTTCAATGAGCGCCTACACAGTGTCCCGGCTGGCCCTTGATGCCGGGGTGAGCGTGCATATCGTGCGCGACTACCTGCTGCGCGGATTGCTACGGCCGGTCGCGTACACCACGGGCGGCTACGGCTTGTTCGATGACACCGCGTTGCAACGGCTGCGCTTTGTACGGGCTGCCTTCGAAGCGGGTATCGGCCTGGACGCACTGGCGCGGCTGTGCCGGGCGCTGGATGCTGCGGACGGTGACGGTGCGTCTGCGCAGCTTGCCGTGTTGCGGCAACTCGTCGAGCGTCGGCGCGAGGCCCTGGCCAGCCTCGAAATGCAACTGGCCGCCATGCCAACCGAACCGGCACAGCACGCGGAGAGTCTGCCATGAACAGCCCAGAGCACTTGCCGTCTGAGACGCACAAACCGATCACCGGCTACTTGTGGGGCGCGCTGGCCGTGCTCACCTGTCCCTGCCATTTGCCGATTCTCGCCATTGTGCTAGCCGGCACGACGGCCGGCGCGTTCATCGGGGAGCACTGGGGTATTGCAGCCCTCACGCTGACCGGCTTGTTTGTCCTGTCTGTGACGCGGCTGCTGCGGGCCTTCAAGGGAAGATCATGACCGCTTCCCAGCCAGCCGAGAGTGGGCAGCTTTGAGCTTCGCTACCAATCTGGAGGAGTACCACCATGAACGCAAACGCCCCGAACACTGCCAGTTGCACCACCTGCTGCGTATGCTGCAAAGAAATTCCGCTCGATGCCGCCTTCACCCCGGAAGGCGCGGAATACGTCGAACATTTCTGCGGGCTGGATTGCTATGAACGCTTCCAGGCACGCGCCAAGGCCGCGACAGAATCTGACATTGCACCTGTCCCTGGCGGTTCGCAGCCGTCAGATTGAGGCATACCCTAACCTGATGTCAGATGTTGAGCACAAACAACGTCAGAGTAGGGTATTAATTTATATTTATTGACACATTCAGCCAAGGGTAATAGATTTCATCCTGACATTTTTACCTTTGGAGGCATCTTGCAAGGTCAACGTATCGGCTACGTTCGCGTCAGCAGCTTCGACCAGAATCCTGATCGACAACTGGAACAAATAGAAGTCGGCAAGGTATTCACCGATAAGGCTTCAGGCAAGGACACACAACGTCCCGAACTTGAAAGGCTGCTGGCCTTCGTCCGCGAGGGCGACACCGTGGTGGTGCATAGCATGGACAGGTTGGCACGCAACCTTGATGACCTGCGCCGCATCGTCCAAGGGCTGACACAACGGGGCGTGCGCATGGAGTTCGTCAAAGAAGGGCTAACGTTCACCGGCGAGGACTCACCGATGGCCAATCTGATGCTGTCGGTCATGGGAGCCTTTGCTGAGTTCGAGCGCGCTCTGATCCGCGAACGTCAGCGCGAGGGAATCGTGCTGGCTAAGCAGCGCGGGGCCTACCGGGGACGAAAGAAATCGCTGAACAGCGAACAAATTGCCGAGTTGAAACGGCGAGTTGCGGCAGGCGACCAGAAAACCTTGGTGGCCCGTGACTTCGGCATCAGCCGCGAAACCTTGTACCAGTACCTGCGGGAAGACTGACCATGCCACGCCGCTCAATCCGGCACTGTTGCAAATAGTCGGTGGTGATAAACTTATCATCCCCTTTTGCTGATGGAGCTGCACATGAACCCATTCAAAGGCCGGCATTTTCAGCGTGACATCATTCTGTGGGCCGTACGCTGGTACTGCAAATACGGCATCAGTTACCGTGAGCTGCAGGAGATGCAGGAGATGCTGGCTGAACGCGGAGTGAATGTCGATCACTCCACGATTTACCGCTGGGTTCAGCGTTATGCGCCTGAAATGGAAAAACGGCTGCGCTGGTACTGGCGTAACCCTTCCGATCTTTGCCCGTGGCACATGGATGAAACCTACGTGAAGGTCAATGGCCGCTGGGCGTATCTGTACCGGGCCGTCGACAGCCGGGGCCGCACTGTCGATTTTTATCTCTCCTCCCGTCGTAACAGCAAAGCTGCATACCGGTTTCTGGGTAAAATCCTCAACAACGTGAAGAAGTGGCAGATCCCGCGATTCATCAACACGGATAAAGCGCCCGCCTATGGTCGCGCGCTTGCTCTGCTCAAACGCGAAGGCCGGTGCCCGTCTGACGTTGAACACCGACAGATTAAGTACCGGAACAACGTGATTGAATGCGATCATGGCAAACTGAAACGGATAATCGGCGCCACGCTGGGATTTAAATCCATGAAGACGGCTTACGCCACCATCAAAGGTATTGAGGTGATGCGTGCACTACGCAAAGGCCAGGCCTCAGCATTTTATTAGGCACTGTTGCAAATAGTCGGTGGTGATAAACTTATCATCCCCTTTTGCTGATGGAGCTGCACATGAACCCATTCAAAGGCCGGCATTTTCAGCGTGACATCATTCTGTGGGCCGTACGCTGGTACTGCAAATACGGCATCAGTTACCGTGAGCTGCAGGAGATGCTGGCTGAACGCGGAGTGAATGTCGATCACTCCACGATTTACCGCTGGGTTCAGCGTTATGCGCCTGAAATGGAAAAACGGCTGCGCTGGTACTGGCGTAACCCTTCCGATCTTTGCCCGTGGCACATGGATGAAACCTACGTGAAGGTCAATGGCCGCTGGGCGTATCTGTACCGGGCCGTCGACAGCCGGGGCCGCACTGTCGATTTTTATCTCTCCTCCCGTCGTAACAGCAAAGCTGCATACCGGTTTCTGGGTAAAATCCTCAACAACGTGAAGAAGTGGCAGATCCCGCGATTCATCAACACGGATAAAGCGCCCGCCTATGGTCGCGCGCTTGCTCTGCTCAAACGCGAAGGCCGGTGCCCGTCTGACGTTGAACACCGACAGATTAAGTACCGGAACAACGTGATTGAATGCGATCATGGCAAACTGAAACGGATAATCGGCGCCACGCTGGGATTTAAATCCATGAAGACGGCTTACGCCACCATCAAAGGTATTGAGGTGATGCGTGCACTACGCAAAGGCCAGGCCTCAGCATTTTATTATGGTGATCCCCTGGGCGAAATGCGCCTGGTAAGCAGAGTTTTTGAAATGTAAGGCCTTTGAATAAGACAAAAGGCTGCCTCATCGCTAACTTTGCAACAGTGCCTTTTTGAGCCACTCAGTTCGGCCAGATAATGGATTGCTGACAACGTGAGCTCCCCGGCCGGGGCGGCCTGAAAGTGTAAGTCACGCAACATCGCGGACAGGAAACGCTTCACCCGTCCATATTGTTCCACCATTTCATCCTGAAACTGAGTATCTTGCGGGCGCGCCAGCTCATTTACCTTGCCGACGGATTCAGCCAGTTTGTCCTTTGGTATGCGGCGAAAAATAGCCTGCCGCAGAGCTGCTTCATCGGTGTTCTCATCAAGTAATAACGTGCATGCCCGTGCCAGTAATAGCGGGGCACGATCAAGATCTTTCAGGGTCCTGAGCCGCTTTTTCTGCCCGATATTTTTTGCAGAACGCGTGATATCCAGAATAAGCATATCCAGCACATCCACGGCCTCGTCAAGCGCCGAAATTTCCTGTGCTTTCACAAACGCAGTAAGCACGGCCAGTCGCCGTTCGTCAGGCATTCTTGAAATGTATTTCACCGAAGCCATTCCGGCATAACGGGCCAAATTCCGCAGCTGGATGGCAGGCAGACCGGAGAAATTCAACCGGGAAAACTCCATGCTACGCAGTCGGGTATATCGCTCCAGGGCGTCTGTAAATGACGGCCCACTGATAGTGACAGGACCTTTTCGCATCTCCTCCAGCACCGATATACGCTGCCCTTCAGGTATTTCAAGTAAACCGTCCAGTTGTGTTTTCTGCCAGCTGTCAGGCAACAAAGCCAGCCTTCGCCATAATCGTCGACTTGCCCGTTCGCGTACTTCGCCAATCAGCCTTGTCAGAGTCGAGGCTGCGGGTAGCAGGATCTTATTTTGCAGCAACCATGCGGTAGCAAAATCAAACAGCAGACCTGGACGCTCATTGCTGAGCCAGGCGCGAGTATAGAGCAAACGCTTCAGTCTGAATGTCCAGGGGAAATCACCAAAATCATGATAATCATAATAGAGCTTGATAAGCCCCTGATGCTCCCAGCGGGTATTTTCTCTTTCAGCATACCGGGAAAGGATCTCTGGTCGGCTGATGTTCAACTGTGCCGCAATGTAAAAACGGATGAATGAGGGAATTTGAAGGGGATCAGGAAGAAACGTTCCCAGAAAGCGCGCCGTAGTCAGCTGAAGTGCAATCCCCAGCCGGTTATGTTTTCCGGCACTGTTGCAAATAGTCGGTGGTGATAAACTTATCATCCCCTTTTGCTGATGGAGCTGCACATGAACCCATTCAAAGGCCGGCATTTTCAGCGTGACATCATTCTGTGGGCCGTACGCTGGTACTGCAAATACGGCATCAGTTACCGTGAGCTGCAGGAGATGCTGGCTGAACGCGGAGTGAATGTCGATCACTCCACGATTTACCGCTGGGTTCAGCGTTATGCGCCTGAAATGGAAAAACGGCTGCGCTGGTACTGGCGTAACCCTTCCGATCTTTGCCCGTGGCACATGGATGAAACCTACGTGAAGGTCAATGGCCGCTGGGCGTATCTGTACCGGGCCGTCGACAGCCGGGGCCGCACTGTCGATTTTTATCTCTCCTCCCGTCGTAACAGCAAAGCTGCATACCGGTTTCTGGGTAAAATCCTCAACAACGTGAAGAAGTGGCAGATCCCGCGATTCATCAACACGGATAAAGCGCCCGCCTATGGTCGCGCGCTTGCTCTGCTCAAACGCGAAGGCCGGTGCCCGTCTGACGTTGAACACCGACAGATTAAGTACCGGAACAACGTGATTGAATGCGATCATGGCAAACTGAAACGGATAATCGGCGCCACGCTGGGATTTAAATCCATGAAGACGGCTTACGCCACCATCAAAGGTATTGAGGTGATGCGTGCACTACGCAAAGGCCAGGCCTCAGCATTTTATTATGGTGATCCCCTGGGCGAAATGCGCCTGGTAAGCAGAGTTTTTGAAATGTAAGGCCTTTGAATAAGACAAAAGGCTGCCTCATCGCTAACTTTGCAACAGTGCCTTCCTGAATACTCCAAGCTCATTAATCAAGGTATCGTGCCTGAAAAACTAAGTACGGGGGCTATTCACTTCCACGAAACGGCAAAGAGCGACATTGCTCAAGCCTGTTGTGAGTTGTATCAGCAATCACCTGAAAATAGTCGCGTCATGGCACCGACCAAGTGACCTGCCCCCACGATTAGATACAACACTCAGTTAGTAACGTCGGAATCTTCATTCTCAGAATGACCCTTTCTCCAGCCCGCTGCAAATTCAGACGGTGTCTGATAATTCAGCGTGGAGTGCGGGCGGCATTCGTTATAATCCTGCCGCCAGTCATTAATAATTTTCCTGGCATGAACGATATCGCTGAACCAGTGCTCATTCAAACATTCATCGCGAAATCGTCCGTTAAAGCTCTCAATAAATCCGTTCTGCGTTGGCTTGCCCGGCTGGATTAAGCGCAACTCAACACCATGCTCAAAGGCCCATTGATCCAGTGCACGGCAAGTGAACTCCGGCCCCTGGTCAGTTCTTATCGTCGCCGGATAGCCTCGAAACAGTGCAATGCTGTCCAGAATACGCGTGACCTGAACGCCTGAAATCCCAAAGGCAACAGTGACCGTCAGGCATTCCTTTGTGAAATCATCGACGCAGGTAAGACACTTGATCCTGCGACCGGTGGAAAGTGCGTCCATGACGAAATCCATCGACCAGGTCAGATTGGGCGCCGCCGGACGGAGCAGCGGCAGACGTTCTGTTGCCAGCCCTTTACGACGTCTTCTGCGTTTTACGCCCAGGCCACTGAGGTGATAAAGCCGGTACACGCGCTTATGATTAACATGAAGCCCTTCACGGCGCAGCAACTGCCAAATACGACGGTAGCCAAAACGCCTGCGCTCCAGTGCCAGCTCAGTGATGCGCCCTGATAAATGCGCATCAGCAGCCGGACGGTGAGCCTCATAGCGGCAGGTCGACAGGGATAAACCTGTAAGCCTGCAGGCACGACGTTGCGACAGACCGGTCGCATCACACATCAACATCACGGCTTCCCGCTTCTGGTCTGTCGTCAGTACTTTCGCCCAAGAGCCACCTGAAGCGCCTCTTTATCCAGCATGGCTTCGGCAAGCAGCTTCTTGAGTCTGGCGTTCTCTTCCTCAAGCGACTTCAGGCGCTTAACTTCAGGCACCTCCATACCGCCATACTTCTTACGCCAGGTGTAAAACGTGGCATCGGAAATGGCATGCTTGCGGCAGAGTTCACGGGCGGGTACCCCAGCTTCGGCTTCGGCTTCGCGGAGAATACTGATGATCTGTTCGTCGGAAAAACGCTTCTTCATGGGGATGTCCTCATGTGGCTTATGAAGACATTACTAACATCGGGGTGTACTAATCAACGGGGAGCAGGTCAGTTTTTACTATATACTCCGCAGGGGCGTTTTATTTTATTTCGACAGATATTTAATATTAGACTCTATCAAATAAGTAAGCCTACGGCCATTTCTAACCGTCAGCAGTATAATCACCACAAAAATTACGGCAAGTATAAAAAATATTAGAGCAGTACTTTTTATAATATATTTAATATAATTGGATTTAAGATCATTTCCCGACTTCCAAGCAGAAAGAGGATTTGAAGCAAGCGCACCAGACTTGTAACCAATGTCATAAATATGGTAATCAATAGCTTTATAAAGTTGTGAATCAAACAGTGTGTTTTTGTCTTTGACACTATCCTCTTTATATTCAGGCATTAACAAAACCAAGTTTCCAAGATGATTTTTATAATTGCTATCAGATACTTTTTCAGCAGTAATTATTACACCTCTGAGTAACAGGCCATCGATATCTCCCAGTTTTTTTGCAGTAGCTGGTTTAGGATCTGCAAGTGCTTTTTCAACTGACTTTCTTAGTAAACTCCCTCTGTCTCCATAGATTTCATACAAAGAGTCCAAGTCTCCAGTTTTCATAGCAGTACTTATTTTGTCGGTATTGTATTTATAATTATGAGGCTCATCACCAAATGCAGCAATAAATAAATTAAACCCTACAAACAATACTATGCAACTTGTCATTATCTCAAGTTGTAAACCATTCCCATTAATAATTGCCCCTAGTATTACAATCAATATACATACACCCACACCAACTCTTCCATATATGGAAATAAATGATCCTATCGTATCAAAAGCATTTTCAGGAACTAACTCATTGGAGCGTAGAATGTTGAATATATCGTCAGAAACCTGTTTGACTTGCTCATCTACTGGCATGTCTGATGGAATACAAAACCATAATATTAGAAATATAATAGCGAAGATTAGAGATATAGCTAAGGTAAAATATATAGCTCTATCACGCTTCCGTCTAATAGCATTCTCAACATCATCATATGGATTACTTTGTCTGATTCTAGCCATAGCACATCCTCTAAATTTAACTATTATTTGGAAGACAGTTCTTTTGCTACCATAAAACGCTTCTCCTTCCATTGCGCTGCGCGAGCTTCAAGCTGGGTATGTTGCGTCTTGGCTCGGTCGTGGATTTTTTTAATTTCTCGACCGGCCTCATTGATCTGGTTTGATATGTAATCAATTGTCTCAACATCATATACAGTACGATTAGCTGTTTTGGCTACACGAATACTGCTCTCTTTTACTAACAAAGCTTGACGTCTGGCTTGTTGATTTACAGAATCACCAATTGCCTGAATCAGTAATGAGCTTTTATCACTCCTTTCGGCCTGGTCAATAATAAGATGGCTGCGTTTAGAAGATGGTATCGTTACTTTAATAATAGTTTCAAACTGGTCTACCATCGAGAGGTTATTGAACTTCATCATTTTCATCATCTTTAGGTCTTCAAATGCCTTTTGTTGTTCCGTGATCATGTCATTTCGACGTTTTGTTATGAGGGCGATTTGATGTTCAATATTCATTGCTTCCATGCTCAGCATGGTATTATCAGGCTGATTTTTTAGTTCCTTACGAATAGAAGCCTGAACTGTTTGTAACTTCTCCAGAATGTAATAGGCAGCTACAATGTTAACCCCTGTATTTTTTACACTAGTTAAAGCTTGGTCATACATTCCATCAATATTTTTATTCATTTCAAACAACCCCTCCGATATGCTTTCGATATCCGAGGTTAAAATATCGATTTGTCCTTTAACTAAATCAAATCTTGACATTGCACTAAAATGAAGACCGATGGCTTTCATTATGAAAGGCCCAACATACGGTATCCGTGACAGTTTCTTTTGAAGATAACTTGGTTCGACTGCATTACTGACTTCACGAGCCAGTGCAACAATCTCATTCAGAGTCTCTCCCTTCTTGCCCTGAGATGATGAGCTGACGCTGAGAAGGAGGTTATCAAGATAATTAATATCAGTAGTGTCCTCCAATCGTCCAAAGTTATGCGCGGCATCAATATCACCAATCTGGAAAGATCTGACTGCATCTTTTATTGATGATTCCATACTTACATCAACAGCATATTTATCAAATTCCTTAGCCACTTTGACATCTAATATATCAATACTATTTATGATCTTCATGTTATCTCACCTTATGTTCTTATTTAATTTATTGACCAGCTTCTTGAATTTTTCATGAGCCACTTCATCAATACCACTACAAACACCACTGGCGTTGATGTTCTTAGCCTGCCCTTCCCACATAGGTAATAAATTATCTTTAATATCTCGAAGGCTATCTTTTACATCGACAGCTGTTTCATAGCTCATTTGTGCTTGAACCTGACTTAGTTTTAAACCAACAAGAACTCCCTGAAAGTTATTAACTCTTATCCGTAGCCTGTTAATTGCCATATATTCATTGCTTGTGACACTATAGTCACACTCGTTCTTATTTTTCAGATATGACTCAACAACATCTATGAAAACCTCTAGCTGATGAATATCTTGCGCATAGATTGCCTCCAAACCCTTCGTGATTTCAGCATGAGCGGTTAGCATTTTGAAATGATCAGGTATCCGTTCGCATAGTTTCATAACTACTTTGTTATAAATATCTAGCTGGGCTTTCCGTAAGATTTCGGAACCTGTTAAATGATCGAACATCCGACGAAAAAGATTCTTTTTTCCCTTTGAGAAATTGACTTCCGCTTTTGTCATTGCGTCTATGAGATGGTAAATTTCATCTAAGAGCGACTTTTCAATATCACTCATCTTAACTGCTTCATCAATTGACATTTCATGCCCATTGATGTTGAGGACACATTTTTGATTTGAAATAAGCTCTGGCCCAAATCTATCGTAACTTAATGGGTCTTTAACAAAGGCTTCAACCATCTTAGTGGCATCACTGCTCATTTCAATTCTCCACAAATTTCGATAGAAAAAATTTACCATGTTCTCTTAAACTATCGAAATTCCTGACCATATAATGTCCGTTTTTCGGGGTCGTTTTGCGTTCAAAAAAAGTCGGAGAAAATTTGTCTGTCTATAAGATGGTGTAAACAAGTATAACTATGGTGGATTTCATGGTTAAATTTATACCCATTATGGTGGTAGCGGGCAGAACGCAGGCCAACTCTATTGCCAGGTTTCTACTGGATTCAGTGCTGGTGTGGTCATTATTGTGCTGGCTCAATACAATTATTCCATTCTATGTGCCGTTGGTAATAACCATTACAACATGCACAATTTATGCACGAGTTGGTTATAAAGTATTTTTCAAGCCGTTAACCTTCATGAAAACTAGAAGTTTTTATGTCGATGCTGAAAAACCAACAGTTCAACTCAATTACACATTAGCTGGTGGGCAGGCGAACCAATTTTTCACTTTAGCCCAAAAAACCACCAGCATCCATTTTGTTTACCTTTTCACCTGTCTCGTATACCTGTTTTTGGGTAAATCGCTCTCTAATTACGCAAAAAATATTAAGCGTGGTATATAACTCCATGAAACCGTTAATTATTGTTTTTATCATCTCTGCACTTTACCTCTCTTATCAGCTGATAAGGTCTCGTCGTCCAAAACATTGGTTGATAGTTTCCTCCTCATTGTCGCTTGCGGTTATTGTGTCCTTTCAGTTTCTCGGCGGTGTATTCCTGATCCCGACAGAATCCATGTACCCAACTATAAAACCTGGAGACTTGGTTATCGCTCAGCGTGTAGGTGGTTTATTCGATCATCGCGCTATTAGGCGTGGGGACGTACTCGTTTTTAACGCCCCTTCTGTTCCCGGCGTTTACTATGTCAAACGCGTATTAGGTATTCCTGGCGATACCGTCACATACAACGAAGAGAAAATCTTCTCGATAAACGGTAAACAAAACGGAAACCAGATTAAAAAAGATGGTTTTACTACTCAATACCAGGCAGATACCGACACTGCCGGTCAAAGTTATATCTTCCAGACAGATAACCGTATCGGCTACGTGAAAACGGGTAAGAAATGGATCATTCCCGAAGGATACTACTTTATGGCCGGTGATAACCGAGACCATTCGCTTGATTCCCGTTACTGGGACAATCCCCCTGGCACACCTAGGAACCTCAGAGGTCTCATTCCCCATGATAGTCTCGTAGGGCGAGTAAATTTCAGGATCGTCAATTTAGGCTTTCTGGCGCGTGGGGATTCAGGTGACCGTTCCATTAAACAACGACAGCAGCCGCATCAAAGGTAATCAGTCATGATGATCGAAACCTTTTACAAAACCAATAATGTGGAGGTCAGAAGCACTTACGAGGAGGTACTATCTGCCTACCAATTGTGGTTCAGGTTAACAAACCAGCTCTGTAACGATGAAGGATTCGAAGGTTTTACTGCTCATGATTTTTGTGTGCCTGATTTGTTTCTGCGATCAGTCGAATGCCATATCCAACGTGTGTCTGGTTTCCGTCAATTCAAAGAGCAATGCTTAATTAGCCCCGACAATACTATTCCTTTTGCCCTAAGAACAGACCATGAACATGGCTCTGCGCTATTCAATAGGTTTAATGATATATCGAAGTCTGCACTGACATCGCTGGGTATCGATCCAATACGCTTTGGTAACCCACCATTTGGTTTTGCGAAGGCTGTATTTTCGATTCTGAAAATTCACCATGAAGCAAAATTAAATGGATTAGTTGGGTACAGCCAGTTGTGGGCACTTGAAAACCAGTTCGACGAAATCCTGTTTGTTTGTTCTCTACCCGTAGCAGGCTGCGGGAGAATTCCATTTTATGAGGCTCCAGCCATCCCTCCTTACTGGATACCCATCACGGGAACTGAAGCCATCGACCTCTTTAATACCCACAACACCAAAATGAGGAAGAGAGAATGAAATCTATCACGACTGTTCTTTTATGCTTCCTTATCCTGGGTTGTGGAAGTCGGGATAAATTACCAATTCCCGCAACCAAGGCAATAAACGCGCTTCCAGATGCGATGGCAACCCTTTCTAATGCTGGTCTCTGGAATGAAAATGAACTTTCTGGCGCTGAATTCCTTGAAAACAGTGACAGAAGTATGATAGTTGCGAACTTAACGAGCGTTCCATGCAGAATGGTGTTCAGTTACGTCAAGACTTCAAATCATCCTTATTGGATGCCGAGCCAAATTGCTTGTGAGGGAGATGAGAATGATTAACTAGATACACTGATATGCTTCGTCAATCGCTACACGGTGGTATTCTGTTATACAGGCCTGTAAAGTGTATGAGGAAACCATGAACTCTCTACTCCAGCGTGTTGTGATTTACGCCATTGTGATTCTGATATGTAGCGTTTATTGCGTTCTGTACTTTGTGCCGCTCACTTCCATAAAGACGATCAACGCCATAGGCATTGCAAACTTAGTGGTACTGGCGTTACTCACATGGTTGTTAGTAAGACCACGGTTGTTCCAATTGTGGGGTGGGTATCTTGTACTGTCAGCAATTTATTTAGGTGCGATTTACCCTGATTTTCCATATGTTGAAGAAATCATCGTTTATACATTTGCCCTGATTTGTTTATCAGTCATGTTTTACGATGTATTCATTGATAACTGTAATGGGATACTGAGGCGCACCTTTCTTAGAATTAATTCTGAATGAATGGTGACCATATGGTTTTTAGAAAATTGGCAGCAAAAGGAATGTCCCGATGCGCCAAATTCCAGTGGTGCTTTTTCCTGCTAGCGTCATTAGCTTTATTCTTTCTACATGATGGCCCGTTGGTCATTGCGGGCCTCTTTATTACACAATTGTCTCTCCAGATGTCGATGACCCGTACAGGAAAGGAAGTCTTCGGCGTTATTTTTAATATCCAGTCATGGAGAAACAGTGGTGCTAGCCAGCAAACCTATTTTTTCCGGTGGTATATCGGCTTCCCGATTTCCTGCTTGCTATATATTCTTTCTCTTACTAATTATGTGTACGTTCCAGGCGATTTGTATTATCAGTTTATTGCAAGCAGTACTGATGACCTAGCACTCGTAATGAATCGTTTTGCTGTAGGCGTGAGTAACATACTCCCTGAAATCCTTCGAGGCGCATCTCTAACCCTTTCGATGATGATGTTTGTCGCAACATTGCTAAAAAATGTACAACTTGCTGAAGTACGTCGAATTTACTCCTCCATTCAGGATGGAAATGATTCCCAGAAAATTCTCTCGAATATGACATGGGAGCAATTCGAAAAGATTATAAGACTGCATTTCGAACTCAATGGCTACAAAGCAACTCTGACTAATACAGGAGCTGACGGCGGAGTCGACATTCTGCTGCAAAAAGATGGTCGCCGCGAAATGGTACAGTGCAAATTATGGAAAACCAGCAAAGTAGGAGTCTCGGTAGTCCGCGAAATTTACGGTGTAGTGCAAGCCAATGCATATGAGCGGGGTTATATCATCACCTCTGGGTTCTTTACTCAGGATGCATGGGAATTCGCTCTTAGCGCAAATGTTAAGGAAGGTGCGAATAAGCGGGGAAATTCTTCTCGGCTGACTCAGTCATTTCATTTCTTCATGTTTGAGCCGATTTTTTCTCCCGTAAATGCCTTGAATCAGCCTATTTAGACCGTTTCTTCGCCATTTAAGGCGTTATCCCCAGTTTTTAGTGAGATCTCTCCCACTGACGTATCATTTGGTCCGCCCGAAACAGGTTGGCCAGCGTGAATAACATCGCCAGTTGGTTATCGTTTTTCAGCAACCCCTTGTATCTGGCTTTCACGAAGCCGAACTGTCGCTTGATGATGCGAAATGGGTGCTCCACCTTGGCCCGGATGCTGGCTTTCATGTATTCGATGTTGATGGCCGTTTTGTTCTTGCGTGGATGCTGTTTCAAGGTTCTTACCTTGCCGGGGCGCTCGGCGATCAGCCAGTCCACATCCACCTCGGCCAGCTCCTCGCGCTGTGGCGCCCCTTGGTAGCCGGCATCGGCTGAGACAAATTGCTCCTCTCCATGCAGCAGATTACCCAGCTGATTGAGGTCATGCTCGTTGGCCGCGGTGGTGACTAGGCTGTGGGTCAGGCCACTCTTGGCATCGACACCAATGTGGGCCTTCATGCCAAAGTGCCACTGATTGCCTTTCTTGGTCTGATGCATCTCCGGATCGCGTTGCTGCTCTTTGTTCTTGGTCGAGCTGGGTGCCTCAATGATGGTGGCATCGACCAAGGTGCCTTGAGTCATCATGACGCCTGCTTCGGCCAGCCAGCGATTGATGGTCTTGAACAATTGGCGGGCCAGTTGATGCTGCTCCAGCAGGTGGCGGAAATTCATGATGGTGGTGCGGTCAGGCAAGGCGCTATCCAGGGATAACCGGGCAAACCGACGCATGGAGGCGATTTCGTACAGAGCATCTTCCATCGCGCCATCGCTCAGGTTGTACCAATGCTGCATGCAGTGAATGCGTAGCATGGTTTCCAGCGGATAAGGTCGCCGGCCATTACCAGCCTTGGGGTAAAACGGCTCGATGACTTCCACCATGTTTTGCCATGGCAGAATCTGCTCCATACGGGACAAGAAAATCTCTTTTCTGGTCTGACGGCGCTTACTGCTGAATTCACTGTCGGCGAAGGTAAGTTGATGACTCATGATGAACCCTGTTCCATGGCTCCAGATGACAAACATGATCTCATATCAGGGACTTGTTCGCACCTTCCTTAAAGGAACATTATCGCTTATCGATGGTTCCAGACTTCTGAAAATAATCAAGGATAAAGAAATCCCCCCGCCTGCCACTGAGATAATAAATGTTGGTCCAGGTGAGAATCAAATATACGATCTTAATGTCATACCTAGCTGTCCCCGTTGCCATAGCAAAATGGTTAGAAGAATGTCGAATGGAAATTATTTCTATGGTTGCTCGGCTTACCCAATTTGTAAAGGAACCCGTAACCTCTAGAAATCTATTTTCAAGAAAACCATCTCATTTTGCGGTCGTTTTCAGGCCGCAAAATTTCGAGAGCTACCTCCCTCAAGATATAATCCGTTTATTATCGCGAGAGCATATTTTCCTAATCAATTCCGGGGCAACCATCTCACGCGATTATGGGGCTTTCCATATCATGCTCACTTTCATATACACCGTGAGTTGGGGCTTCGGCCAGAACGAATAGTGATCAACGAGGTTTTCAATGACGAGTGAAAAACGTGGCACAAGTGCTGAATACGGCCAGGAGAAATTACGCGAACGCGCAGCGCAGAATGCTGGAGATGAAACCCCCAGTGTTAAGGCGCGATTTTCTAAAAAAACCTTGAGTATCCTGGTTGCCGGTATCTTTGCGGTAAGCACATTAGGCGCATTTATTTTAATGAATGGTAAACCAGACAAAGAACCGAACCTATCTATCGTCGAAGTTGCAAAGAGTGGGATCAGCGTTAACCCGGATATTGCAAAACAACATGGTATCGATGTGGATGACGATGACCTTGATACCGATGAGGCTGGGCCTCAGCCAACACTGACACTTCCTATCACAAATAATGAACAGGAACCCGCATCAGCGCCCCCTGATGATGATAAAAGTGAACCTACTGTCACAAAGCAAGATAGCGCCGGTGTTTCCCCTGCATCGTCTGATAATCTTGGCGATCAGATGCTAAAAATGGCCACAACCACGCCACCAGCTAACCCGGATGCAAATTCACCAGTTGTATCTAAGTCAGATCCTGCTACGCAGTCATTGGTTGACTCAATTAAGGCTGAACCTGGGTTTACTGACGGTAGCGAGGTTTCACAAAACGCAGAGCAACCTGGAACGGTTGAGATAACTCCTGCACAGGAAATCGCTAAAAAAGCACTATCTGGGGCCACTAGTGAAGCCCCGGCTTCAGCTCCAGTTACAGCAGAACCAAATCAACACGCTGCGGCGCAGACCAACCCGGTTCAAACACCGCCATCACCTACCACACGTGATATTGCAGGTGTTGAAAACATCACTAAAGATACCTCTGGCCATCAAATTGACCCAGCTGAGTTCGGTTATACGGAACCCACTAAAACTACTGCTACGTCAGACTATAAAGCAGCATCAGAAGGCTATACAGCCCAACAGTTTGTTGTTCAGGAGAAGAATGCGCTTACTGGCGCTGACCTGGACTATAGTGGGCACTTTAAAACTGTTGAATACAATTCGCAGGGACAAAATACGGTATTCGTTTATTCAACCTTTTCATCAAAAGTATTCTTGTTACCATCGAAAGGTAAGGTCAACGTATACCTTTCTGATGAAAAAGGTTGGTCAGTCTCACTCCTCCCAGGAAATATCCTGCGGGTACAGCGTTCTGAAAACAAGGGGGCATGGTCGCAGGCAACCGACCTCTTTGTACTCAATGGCGAAAACTCCTACTCGTTGATTCTTCAGGCTGTTGGCGATCCTGATAAACGAACCGATTCCCTCAAATTCACAAAAAAGGAACTTTCTAAGCAAACGGACAAGTTGGCCAAAAAATCCAAAGCCTGACTGTTGAATTGAAAATACGAGCGCATCTTTGGTGCGCTTTTTTTTCGGGAGAAGTTACATGACAGATTCATGCATCGACGGCTTAAGGCTGGTTTCGACCAGTTACCACATTGGTTTACCCTGGATTGAATGGTCAGAGGCGAGATCCTACATCGTATGCCGAGCACTGGTAGATCAGGGAGTAATTGCCGGAACTGCTACTATAGGAACACGTCGAAAAAAGGTCAAAGAACGCATCAATCCAGGAGATCGTGGGTTATACCAAGTCACTGAAACTCAGTACGGATGGATAGCACTTAAGGGTGGTGGCGTGATCGATCCCTGCGGCTTTCTTGGTAACTCTTTTTCCGGCCCGGAACCCCAGTTTTGTATCCTTGAGAATGATGAGTGCTATATCAGGGGTATAAATCCTGTTCAGTGCCCGAGAACTCACTTACCTGAACATCTTGTAAGTGATGAGTTATTCCCGCTAACACGCGGTGTTATGCGCGATACATGCAGCCGTCTGCTGGGTTACAGGTTGCATATACAGGGATTGACTATGTCAGAGGCAGCATACCTTCTGTCGAGACCGCTTACCGATTTTGACCGGTACAGCCGCCTGGTATATGAATACTTTATTAAAATGGGACTAAGCAGCATTATGCCATTAAGCAACATCAAAATGCTGCATCCGAATTTAGCCCGTAAAGGTTGGCGTTCATTTTATAACGACCTGGATATGGACGAACTTGAAGCGTTTCTTAAATGATAAAATCAGGGTTCATCCCGAACCCTGATTAAAATTCAATAATTAGGTATGTAATCCACACCACCAGTCCAACGAGATTCCCAGTGGGCCAGATACAGCGCTGTAACATCTGGTGCGTTATAAAGTACAAGGCTATTTTCACTATTTTTATTGAAAGCCGAACTTGAGTAATTATAACTACCGGTTTCAACAGATATCCTATCAACACACAAATACTTATCATGGTGCAGAAGAAATTGATCATTCGTCCGTAACGGAATGCCCGCGTTAACTACTGTATTCATAGTCGAGACTGCATATCGGTTATTATTTTGCCCTTTGTCAACTACGATCCTGACATCTACTCCCCTTCGGTGAGCATTAATTAATGCTTTCGCAATTACGGGTGACGTAAAAGAGTATGCCGCCATACGGATTTCCTGCTGAGCTGAATTGATCAGATCCAGTATTGCTTTCTGTGCAGACCCTTCAGGTGAAAATCCGACAACGACTCTAACGCCACCAGCCGGTAGCATTACTTCTGTTGGATTATCAGCCTGTGCAAAAGTAGAAAAAAATAATAATCCCAACGATGTCAACGTACTGACCAACACCTCTGATTTCAACATATCCACCTCGTTTAAATGTGACACTAGTAAAGTTGGCTTTCATACTCAAAAAGAAGTTTTCATCCAGATTTTCATATATGTTAATAGACACGGATAAATGTCACCTTATATCACACATTGCTATTGTATAACGCCCTGCTTTAACAATGAAATCAAACAAAACAAATTTTATATTAATAAAGTTCCCGGCTCAAACTCGTTAAATAGCTGGAGAACATCCAAAGATCGAAATTATTAAAACTCGTTATTAAGGATGTTTAAATGAACGCTATCAAATTTGAGAAGTTTAAAACCCCGCTGGTGATCACCGGCATTCTGATTCTTGCCATTGTTACCGCTCACGCTTCTGGTTCAACCCAGGCAGGTTTTGACGATGTATGGCTCAAAATCTCTGATTACATGCAGGGTTCTCTGGGTAAGGTGCTGATCGGTCTTATCGTTCTGGTTGGTCTCGCAGCTGCTGTTGTACGTCAGAGTCTGATGTCACTGGCGGTTGCTGTTGGTGGTGCGATCTCCCTGTACTACTCACCGGACATTATCAATGGCATGATGGCCGCATCCCACGCAGTGCAAACCACTTTACCGGCATTCATGTAACCATCATGGATGTAAAAAAAACCGGCTCTGGCCGGTTTTTTTACATCTTCATATTTTATTTCCCGCCCATAGAAAATTCCATAATCCGATGTAAAGAACTATCCAGACCGCAACGATAACCCGGAACCGACGTTGGTAAGCACTGCGTGTTTTGTGTTTAAACATTCGTTGAGCAATGAAACAACCTGGCCACCCGCCCAGCACAATGAGCGCATCCAGCGTCAGTTCATCCACACGGTACTCGCCAGCAGTCGCGGCCTTTTTATCTTTGTAATAGATGTAAATCGAAATCAGACTCCAGATTGACATCCAGACAAAGGACGATAAATAAAACATAGATTACCTCCTGTTGAGGGCCGCAGTAATAGTTTGATGGTACTATCTTATTGTATTACTCATGAACAGATAAATTTGTATTCTTAAAAATGGGTACAATTTGCCCCCATTTTTAAATCATTCGCGCCGTGTCAAAAGGTACTATGAAACGATATCTAACATAAAGGTAATTCTGATGCCGGTAACTGATGAACAGAACGTGATCATAGGTTTCAAACCTACACCTGGCAGTATTGTTTCAGTACAGGCATACGCGGGGTCTGGTAAGACCTTTACACTAAAAGAATTCGCGGATGCAAACCCCTCACTCAAAATTCTCTATATCGTTTTTAATAAAGCTATTAAAGATGATGCAAAAAAGAAATTCCCAAAAAACGTCGAGTGTAAAACATCTCATGGTTTGGCCGTGACCCGGTACAAACACTTTGCTCATAAATACAGACAGTTTATATCCGTGAGCGAATACCGCGCAATGATGGGTGAAGATGACTGGAGAGTGGTTAAGCTTGCAATAAATGGGCTTACCCATTTCATGAATTCAGATGAACACGAAATTACTACTGAACACGTACTTAAAGACTTAAGTAAAACCGATAAAATATCTCAAAGCAGGTTGGATCAAGCGCTACGAGCAGCAAAACGTACATGGCAAATGCAATCTGACCCACTCAACGATGCCTATTGCTCACCGAATACCATCCTCAAGTTGTTCCAGTTATCGAACCCAGCCCTAGACCAGTTCTACAATGTCATTCTCTTCGACGAATCGCAGGACGCAAATCCGGTAACGATCGATATCGTTCTTAGAAACAACTGCTGCAAAGTTTTTGTCGGCGACCAGCACCAAGTGATAAACCGCTGGCGCGGTGCGGAAAACGCCCTTGAGATTGTTGAAGACCACGGGGCTCAGGTTATGCGCCTGACTAAGTCATTCCGGTTTGGGCCTCTTGTTGCAGCACTGGCCAACGTTGTGCTGTCAATGAAGGGTGAAACGTTCCCCTTGGTAGGCCTGGGTAGTCTTGATGCTATCGTTGAGCCATCGGCGATACAGGATCAAAACTTTTACGCCATCATCAGCCGCACCTACATGGGAGTCATACAATCTGCCTACGAGTCGATTATGTGGGGCAAACGGGTGATGTGGAATGGAGGTATTTCAAAATACCGTCTCGACGAGCTCCTTGATTTACATGCGCTAAAAACAGGTAACATTGCTGCTATTAAAAATAACCGTATCACTACGGAATACGGGAACTGGGCAAATTTTTTAGAGATCGCAGAAACCACCAAGGACGTGGACATGGTGCGGGCGATTAAGTTAATGGAAGTCTATGCTGATATCCCCGGGATGGTTGAGACCATGAGGATGAATGAAGCCAGAACAGAAAAGGAAGCTGATTTAATTGTTACCACAGCCCATACCTCGAAGGGAAAGGAATTTGACCATGTCATCATCAATGACGACTTCCCATCCATTATAGAAGCCGTTGTGATGAAGAAGCCACGGGAAGTAATTATTGACGAACTTAATCTGCTGTACGTAACTATTACCAGAACCAAGAAATCTGTAAACATCAATACTTCGTTAATGGAGCTATTAGAAGAATACCGAAGTCGTATTGAGCGAAATGTTTCAGTAGTGATAATCTGACAAAAAAAGCCCTGGTTAATTCAGGGCTCTTTTTTATTTCTATTTATCTTGTTGAGCTGGTGAGGCTTCGCCTGATGTGTCTCTCTGAGAATCGACAACCATAGACTGGATCACTTCAACGAATTTTGAGAAGGGCTGTGCGCCTACAACAGAGACTTCTTTACCGGTGACATTATCACGCACAATCGTGGTTGGTGTACCATCAACACCGGCAGCTGAACCGGCCTCCATATCCTGCTTAATGCGCTTAATCACTTCAGTACTGCCCATACAGGTATCAAATTTCGCCTGGTCTACCTCAAACAGTGCTGGGATGCTGTCCGCATCCTTAAAACCTTTACCGTTTGTTTCAGTATGGTTAAACCAATAATCAGTAACGGCCCAGAAAGCACTCGGCCCTTTCTGCTCCGCAATACACTCAGCAACAGCTGCGCCCTTCGATGCGACCGGCTCATGGAATGACATAGGGTAATGACGCCATTCCCAGTTAACAGCCCCGGCTGTCGCGGTATCAACGATATACTTCGGCGTTTCTTTGAAGCGTTTGCAGAATGGACACTCCAGATCTTCATAGTTGATCAACGAAAACCGAGCGCCAGGCTCGCCATAGATATAACGGCCATCAGTATTTTTATTTGCTTTGTCCCAGCCTTTATAGAGTGCCTTTCGTTCTTCCGCGAGCTTTTGGTCGGCGATAGACTTAAGAGCACCCTTTACTTCGTCCTGAATATTTCCGTTCACTCCCTGTTGAACTGCGGGGTTCTTGGCCAGCGATGTACTAATTTTATCCAGCAGTTGATTGGTCATCACCTGGGTTTTGTACGAGATAAAACTAATTACCATCAACCAAACCATTCCGATTACAACAACGATTCCCCCGGCCCAGGCAAAAATTGTTTTATTTCCAGAACTGCACTTTTCATTTCTTTGCTTATCCATTGTACCCTCGCATTTTGATGGATTAGGACTTAGGTTGTTGGTTATCGATCTGCATCTGAATTCGATATTTCCGCAGCTCTTCCGGTTCACCACTGGAAAGCACATTTAATTCGTGGGCACTTAACCGATAGCCAGGTGTTGAGCAGTATTTATCTTTGATACGGAGGTATTCAGCCCTACTGGCGTTCTGTGTGTTATTAGGAAGGAGAAAGGTATTTTCCCCGCAAAATGCTGGGGTCTGTGTGAACGTGCCACGCGGCCCATTGGCATACTTTGTGTTTGCCACTGAAGTGAGCAAGACCTGGGTGTAATTGTCATGTGCCACATATCGCTTCCCGGATGGATCATTGATGGCATACGGACTCACGAGCGTATGCTCATACCCAGGGTAACGTATAGCCGCGCCACCGCGTTCTGTACCACGCCAGGATTCGGAGTACTGATACTGGTAGGGGTACTCGGCCCTGGCGGGGAGATTGCGCGTTTCGTCGAGGTAAGTACGTTGTGGCTTACCTGTCCCACTGCAACCGCTGGTGATTACGCCGGTAATAACCACCAGCAGGGGCAAAACAATTTTATTCGCCAATTTCATTGCTTAGTCTCCAATTGGATAGCAACGTCATTATCTTAATTTCTCACCCTTGACGTTATGTTTTATGAAGACAAAACGTCGTCATTTTCCAGCACGATTTTTTTCTCAATCGGTTAACTTACAAGGTACTTAACCGGAGAAATCTTTTAATGCTGAGACACATTAAAAATATTCTGAATACTTTTTTGCCTGATAACAAAAAGGCTACCACTGATCTATTCGGTGACGAAATCGATATGTCAGTAGATGAAGAAATCGGGAAACTCATTTCATCACGAGATAATATGCGCTATCCGGCAAGCGAAATCGGATTCCCGGCTCAAGTACCGGGTGAGTACGTATTACGTCATTACCAGAAACCACTTGTGATGGCGATTAAACGAGAACTGGATATTAGGGACTCTGAGTTTAATCAGCTTATTCTTCCTATGCTGATAAATTTCGCTAACTTTGTTCACCTCTTCCCGGCATCCGAAAACCATCATCACCGTGCTGCAACCGGATTGTTGCGTCATTCATTGGAAGTGTGTTTCCAGTGTATCCGGCGTTCTAAAAACATCGAGTTTGATTCAATGGCGGTTCCCGTACATAAATCAAATCGTGCATTAGCATGGCGACTTGCAGTCGCAGCTGGTGGGCTACTTCATGACCTCGGGAAACCATTTACCGATTTTGAAGTATGGAACGAAGACGGGAAAATTCACTGGCCTCCAGGCCATGAACCAATCCATGTCTGGGCAAAAGAGAACAATGTAAAAAGATACTATCTTGTATGGAAACCAGGCCGTCACCGCCAGCATACCTCCAGCACGAGCAATATGTTGTTGATGATCATGCCAAAAGAAATGCATGTTTACCTTCTTAACGGCGGGAATGATATTTTCAATGAATTGACCCGGGCACTGAATGCCAGTGCGCAGCTCAATGCAGAAAAAATCAGTGGTCAGGACGTCAAAAACAAGATCCTCACTACCATTAAGGCCGCCGACTCAGCATCCGTTAACTATGATATGCGGCAATACGCCGGTGATGCGATTCGTGCAAGCCAGTCAGGTGTACCTGCGGTTCAGCGTGTAGTTGATGCCATGCGCCATAGATTGAAAAAAGGAGATTGGATTCCCAACAAGCCAGGAAGCCCTGTATGGGTGACTACCTATGGCGTATTCATCGTCTGGGGTGTTGCGGTCAAGGATATTATTGAGACCGTTAGGAACTCCGGCGCTGTTATTCCACAAACCCAGAATAGTCTGGCTGACCTGATGCTAAGTTATCATCTCTGTCGACCAAACGTTCACCAGGACGATGACACTGCATACTGGCGTATTGCCCCTCATATCTTGAATGATAAAAGTTCAAGAGAAAGCAAAGACCCTAAAGTTGCGTTGAGCTGCATCCTTCTGATATCTCCAGAAGTACTATTTGTCGATACTGTTGACCCTCTACCATGCAGCAGCCGCATCCGTATTGAAGGTAAATGGGTGGAATACCTGACCGGGAGGCCAAACCAGCCAAAACTCGTCGAAAGCGAACCCTACATTGGTCAGAAGCCGGTTCCGTCAACCGGAATACCGAATGAGGTCGACCGCTCAGTTTTACAGGGCGGAACAATCATTGCTGATGAACAGGAATCTCCACTGGAGAGTATTTTTGGAAACCGACAGGTTACGCCGGAAAACGCCCACGAACTGCTGCATAAGCTCAATCTGCTTTCTGATGAGGACTACAATCGTGTAAAGGAAAGAAATACCAGTACCAAAAATCAAAAAGATTGTCTGGATGACACTAATTCACCAACAACTGAGCTGGCGGGCAGCGGGGAATCAAAAGGGCTCAAAGATAATCAACCAAAGCCAGTGTCGGAGAATAATGAACCCAAGCGCCGTCTTTCCCTCAAAGAAACCCTGGCATCGGCACAAACAGAGATTGAGTTCTCTGTACCCAGTTCACTTATAAAAGAACCAAACCATAAAACTCTGAACGAAACCCTTGAGTTTCATTCAATCATCAACTCGTATAATAGCAACGAACCAACTTCAAGCGATGCATTGGATCAGACCCAGCCCTCACCTACCCGTCAGGCATTAAAGGAAATTCAGCTGCACCAGGATGCTGTCGATACCGGCATTCAGTCTGGTGAGGTAATTGATGATTATTCAATTTACGAAGATTATGATTCCATGTGGCAGGATGACGTGAAAGCTGATAACGATTTTGGTTACTCGGCTCATGCGGATACTTCGGCCAACATACCGGCTAACGTAAAATTTTACGATAAATTTAGTCAGCTATACGTATCTGGTCTTGAAGCGGCCAAAGAATTTCTCGTTAAATATGTTACCGACCACTCAGACGATCTTTTCATTGAATCAGGCCACTTAATCATTGCTATTGATAAAGATTTTGATGAGCGTAATTATGCTCTGCTTCAGGACTCCAACTGGTTATGGCAAAGGTTTATGGAAGCCCCAGCCCAGTATTATTTCCATCGTACTCAGAAGTGCTTATATCTCAGAAAAGAACTTAATAATGATATCGACTTGCTGATGGATGGGAAGTTTAACGATCTGCTTTACTCTGCTTTAACTGATGTTTCTGATAAAGATTACAACATTACAGATTTATGCAATGAAATGATTTCAAAAGGTATGCTGAAGCGAACCTATTCTGGAGAGCCTGTCATTGCCGTAAGCGTTGCCTTAAAGCGACGTATTGCGGATGAACTCGGCATTGATATTACTCAATTGCAGAAGATTATGCTGATGCACTTTGATTTCTATTCAAAGACCGGTGTTGACTACATTCTTCCTAATAGTGAACGAATGCATAATCAAATGGTGGATAAAGATGAGTGAGTGGAAATATAACTTACGTTGGCGCACAAATTTTGAAGGCCTTGAGACTCTTGGTTGGACAGCAGGTATAGCCGCAACTATCGGGGTTAATACACTGTTTAACATGCCATCTCTACCCTGTTACCTCTCAGTTGCAGTCCAGGCTGCTTATGGTATTCGTAGTCTCCCGGCAGCATGGGATATTTATACGCACAAACGCCGCCTGAAGCGAAAACCAAAACCACTCGTAATGGACATGAAATCATTTATCGAACAGATGATTCGTGAGCCTGACAGCTATCTTATTTGCAGAGGCTTTGAGTGGGGCCAGAATGAGGGTCAACTGGCATCTGAGTTGATAAAGCGTGACATAAAGAAATTTGTAGCCAAACCATCCAAAAATTTTATGGGCCTCGGCTGGATTCATGCGCTAAATAGCTGCGCCTAATACCGCTACACTTTTGCCTGACCATGTTTTCCTCCGGGGAATGGGCTGGCGGTTTCCATAAAATGGCGGACCTTTTTCAGTAACTGCCACATTGAGCGGCACTGATGATTACGGGTTATCGTGTCATGAAGTGCCTGCCATAGCCGTTCCACATGATTCACCCACGGCGAGTAAACCGGCTGGTAAATTACCCTGAACTTGGGATTTGCTTTCAACCAGCGCTGTGTTTCGCGGCTTTTATGGATAATGTAGTTATCAACGATCAGCGTGATTGTTTTCGCCCGCCGGTAAGTGGCTTTCAGGTGCTTCAGCAGAGCGATAAACAGCGCTGAACTTTTGCTGTTGCCGCCCACGTAGCTGACTTTACCCGTGCCACTGTGCAGTGCGCCGGCCAGATAGTATTTTTCGTTCTGCCCCGGCGTCACTACCCGTTTCTGCTGTCCGCGCAACTGCCAGTCCGCACCGATTTTAGGATTAAGGTGGATATCCACTTCATCTTCATAAAATACCGGATGCTCTGCGCTGCATTCATCCAGCGCTTTGTGGATTACCGCCATCTTTTCATCTTTATGTGGGTCACGGATACGCAGAGTTGGCGCGGCCCTGCGCCATACAAGCCCCGCAGATGGCAACCAGCGGCGAACGGTTCCTGCATGTAACTGGCAACCGGTTATCTCATTGATTTTTAATGCCAGTAATTCGGTGCTCCAGCGTGAACGTTGATAACCAAAATCGCCGGGAGAATGCTTTATCAGCTCACGTAACAGGGTGCAGATATGTTCAAAAGGCCAGCGTCGGGAGCGCCCTGCGGGTAAGGATTTCAGGCCTTCAATACCTGAGTGCGTAAACCAGTTAATCCAGCGACCAACGGATGAACGAGCACAACAGAGAGTTCTGGCAACATCGCTGACCCGTTCACCCCGATGAAGCATCAGCATGGCCGTGAGTCTGCGGGCATGATTTTTATCGCGCGTTTTATGAATAGCTTTCTGCATCAGGCGTCGTTCGCCACGGGGTATTGGTGCTATGATCGGCATCGCTCAGTCCGGTTGGTGGTTTTGGTTGGTTTGGCGATTGATCAGATCGCACAATCCGGGCTGAGTTCCCTTTCAGTGATCTACTATTCCGCGCATCTATTTAGGTAAAAAAAACGAATGGATCGGAATTTCTGAAGAACTTTTATCGTTGCATACGCTTATAACTGGCACAACCGGCTCAGGCAAAACAACATATTTTAAACTACTTATTCTTCAAGCCGCACTAAAAAAACAACCACTAATCCTCATTGACCCCAAAAATGATGAAGAACTGGCTGAATGGATGAAGTTCTGTCTGGAATTGGTGGATCGCTCAACGAAATATAATTACGTTTCATTGGCGCATCCTGAAAAATCAGCTCGAATATCTCCAATTACTAACTACACTCAGGCTGGCGAGGTAGCTAACAGAATTACATCGGTTATTCAACGTGCTGATAGTACGAGCAATCCGTTTGTTTCATTTGGTATTATGTCATTAACTACGGTTGTTGAGCTGATGAAAATCTGTGAAATCAAACCGACTTTACGCAATATTAAATCACAACTGAGTGCTGACATCTCTTCATTAGCATCTCTATTGATTATGGCCATCACTAAATTCGGCCACAAGACTTTAGGAGAGTCCGATTTCGACATTATTTTACAGGCGAAAATTGACCGTTACTCGTCTAAAATTAAAGGCCCAAAAGAAATAGCAGAAATATGTGCAGACATTTACCGAAATGACATTAAAGGTAATAAAGGGAAAGGCGATACTTCAATTGAAGCCGGTATTGATATGTTCGGTCATCAGCGCGAACACTTCCAGAAAATGATTCTGAACGTGATGCCAATTCTTAGTCAACTAACTCAAGGGTTTATGTCAGAGTTGTTATCCCCTGACAGTGCTGATGAAGATGAACTGAATGATACTCGTCCAATTTCGAATATTCAGGATATCATCACTACCGGGGGAATGTTGTATTTGGGGTTAAATTCCCTTGCAGATGCTGAGACTGGATCTGCGGTCGGTTCTATTTTCCTGTCTGATATAACATCTGTTAGCTCGACTGTGTACAATTTTTTAAAACCTGGTGGTCAGGACTTGGCTTCTGTAATGGTGTTAATCGATGAAGCAGCTGAAGTTATTAATGACCAAGTTATTAAAATGTTGAATAAAACCCGTGGTGCTGGGTTCCGCTTATTTATTTCGTCGCAATCGACTTCCGACTTCGAAGCCCGTCTCGGTTCAGAAGCCAAAATGAAGCAGGTTATAACCAATACGAACCACTTTACGGCGCTACGCACACCAGATCCTGATGCCCAGGAAGCAGTCATGAAACGAGTACCACCGACAAAGTTCAAATATATTATGCGTGGTCATGGCTCCAGCGCAGGTGCAGATCCTGAACAAATCACCGGCAGTGTCGGGGAACGATTGATGGAGGAAGAAGGCGAGTTATTTCAATCTCAACTGCTAGGTTGGTTACCCAACCTCGAATGCATGGCCATAAATCAGGCTAATAAAATAGTAAAAGGTAAAGTCCCCGTCATATTAATGCCGAGGAATGAGTCCGAGTTAAGCGATGTCCGAACTATCGCTAAAAAGTACCTTTCAATCTACGAACGTCAACAAAAGGTTCGTGGTGAAAAATCACGTATCAGCGCCGAGGGGTAAATATGATTAAAACCAAAACTCTATTAAAGCGTAAAGATGATCAAGCCTCATATGACGGTTTGACCATGATCTGGCCATGTGTTGATGGCATCACTGGGCAAATGTTAGCTCTACTGAAAACCCTTACTCCTGATGAACGCGTTGGTGCAGCAGTGAGCTCCGCTATCAAAGCTTATCATCAGGACAACGAGCAGGAGCTGAATGACTGGGAGCGGCTTGCGATCTATATCATTGAGCTTGGCTTGTTCGTTTGCCGGGAACTTCAACACACGTTGAATTTCTGTGAAATTACTTCACGGATAAATCTCCCGAGAAAGCTAACCAACGAACTGATTATCCAGGCTGGGAGGAAGGCGAAGATTGGGGATATCGAATGTCTGATAAGTTGAATGAGGAAAAGTGGCCTAAGACGATAAAGACACTGATCATCTGGAGTTCGACGATTCTCCTTTTTATCTCTGTCTTCTTTCCGGTTGAGTATTTTAAGTCTAATGCTCTGAAAGAAATCGCATGGGGTCATAAAATGATAGGCGAAAAAGATTTCGTCATGGTATTGCAAAAGGCTCGCGACAATTATACTGAAGCATTTGTAAATACGGGGATTGATAAGGCGTTAAAGGATTTTTACCAGCTTCCTCCCAGCGACATGGCCAACCACGGCGGGCCACTGAAATACTTTGTTGGGCTTTTCCAGAACATTGCCGAGAACCTGAATTATTGGCTCTACATGATTATGTATCGTTTAACACTTGATATGTATTGGTTACCGTACATGGCCGTGGTCATCATCCCGTCTCTGTTTGCAGGGGTAATGCGGTGGATGGCAAAAAGATATAACTTTGGATATGCCAGTCCGTTTCTTAACCGTCGTAGCATGGTATTGATTGGCTGGGGTGTATATAGCGTTCTCCTGTCGCTTTTTATACCGTTACCTGTGCCTCCAATGATCGGGGCACTCATAATGATAGTAATGATTCCTATTGGTTCATCTCTACTTATTTCAAACCTACCAAAACGTATTTAACCTTAAGAAAAGCACCTCAATTTGCGGTGCTTTTCTTTTTCCTCAATATTTCATGTTTGTTAAATTAGCTGTGCGAGGTGATGCATGACTAATTCGAAACCATTTATTCTTTCTGCCCTGCTCTGCCTGACGTTTACCGGGTGATGCTGCCAACTTACTGATTTAGTGTATGATGGTGTTTTTGAGGTGCTCCAGTGGCTTCTGTTTCTATCAGCTGTCCCTCCTGTTCAGCTACTGACGGGGTGGTGCGTAACGGCAAAAGCACTGCCGGACATCAGCGCTATCTCTGCTCTCACTGCCGTAAAACATGGCAACTGCAGTTCACTTACACCGCTTCTCAACCCGGTACGCACCAGAAAATCATTGATATGGCCATGAATGGCGTTGGATGCCGGGCAACCGCCCGCATTATGGGCGTTGGCCTCAACACGATTTTACGTCACTTAAAAAACTCAGGCCGCAGTCGGTAACCTCGCGCATACAGCCGGGCAGTGACGTCATCGTCTGCGCGGAAATGGACGAACAGTGGGGCTACGTCGGTGCTAAATCACGTCAGCGCTGGCTGTTTTACGCGTATGACAGGATACGGAGGACGGTTGTGGCGCACGTCTTCGGTGAACGCACTCTGGCCACACTGGAGCGTCTTCTGAGCCTGCTGTCGGCCTTTGAGGTCGTGGTATGGATGACGGATGGCTGGCCGCTGTATGAATCCCGCCTGAAGGGAAAGCTGCACGTAATCAGCAAGCGTTACACTCAGCGCATTGAGCGACATAACCTGAATCTGAGACAACATCTGGCAAGGCTGGGACGGAAGTCACTGTCGTTCTCAAAATCGGTGGAGCTGCATGACAAGGTCATCGGGCATTATCTGAACATAAAACACTATCAGTAAGTTGGAGTCATTACCCGTTTACCGTAGGGATGATTAGCTATTTGCTAATTTCTGATGTCCCAGAAAAAATCCGTATCCTCAATCAGAAGATCACGGCATCAACTTACCCTCAGTCACGGGATGTCCTGAACAAAGACATGGCTGAAATCATACTGCCCTATCTTAAAAAGCAAAAAGCTGCTGAGGCGTCTCAGGTCAAAGTCCAAAAGCCAAACGAAATCTATACGCCGGAACAATTGCAGCAATCAAGAGGCTACAAATGAAAAAGAACATTTTGAACTCTCTTATATTTGGAATTCCGCTCATGGTTATGGTAAGCACGGCTGCATTTTTTACTTACCAAATCGATAGACAGTCCCAACTTCTTAATGACCTAGCGATCGTTGCTGAGACTCACAAGCCCGTAGTAAACAACAAAAGCGAACTACTGGACGCATTTGCAAAATACATTAATGCAGCGGGCCTAAAACCTGAATCGCAGAAACAATCCAATGTCGGTTACCGGACTGGAAACAAACCCGATACCGCCTATGCGCCTTCTACGGACAACGAACGTATTTATGGGAACCCGGATGCTCAGTTCTATATCATTGAGTATTCCGATTTTGAATGTCAGTACTGCAAACAACATTTCCCAATCGTTATGGATCTCGTGGATTCATCACAAGGGAATATTGCGATGGTTTTCAAACATGTTCCTGTTCACGGGCAGGCTTCCCGTACTGAAGCTTTAGCAGCGGAGTGTGCTGTTGAGCAGGGAGGAAATCCATCTTTCTTCCAGTTATCTAAAGCGTTATTCCGCTACAGCCAATCTGACGGGCACGGTCTTAGCGCACCGCTAGACCAAATCGCCCGCGAAACTGGTTTAGACCCGAACCGCTTACTTGAATGTATCAATGCGGCCAGGCCGTCCAGCAAGATAGCCGACGACGTTCGTGAAGCAGGTCAGCTTGGTATCCAAAAGACCCCTACAAACATTGTTGTCTACGGTGATAAGTCAGCCATTGTTCAGGGCGCAGTAGATGGAGCAGGCCTTATGCAAATGATGGCTCAGCTTGCAGGCTCTGGTCAGAAATAGGCGCATTTTGTCGTCAATAAATCTGAAAAAATTCATATGAGAGGTCATCATGGAACCTGTTTATATTTCTCACTCGATTGACGAACCACCAAAGTTATTTTTTTGGTCGATTGATGAAGCCATGCCATTTTTCGTTGCTCTCGCGGTTGGGATTATCACTGGACGATTATTACCGATGATAATTCTGGGTGTTGTAGTTTCACGTGTTTATGGCGGTTTTCTGGCGCGAGCTTCTGAGAAATATTTTATGCACCTCTGTTACTGGAAATTCGGAGTCACATTCGGTGGTGGCACTTTTGTACCTGAATCCTTCGACCGGGAGTTTATTGTATGAATATCCATAATTTCAAAAAAGGGTTAGTTGGACTTCAGTTAGAAAACAAAAGTTTCAAGTTAATCTCTGCCTCAATGATTCTGGCAAACCTTGTACTTGGTTATGCTCTGTTAGCCAAAACACAACCCATCACTATTATTCCGCCAAACCTTACAGAAACAGCCTGGCTGGATGAAAAAGCCGCCAGCAGCTCTTATATGAAGGCATGGGCGTTATATATAGCCGACAGTTTTGGAAATGCTAACCCAGCCACTTTAGATCTACTCAAGAATTCTATCGGCCCGTTTCTTGACGCTTCAATTTACACAAAAGTTATGAAAGCAATGGACGACCAGATTGACCAAATTAAGCGCGACCGAATCTCGCTTTCTTTTAATCCGGTCGGGGTTATCACCGACCCGTTAGCAGTTGGTACTTTTTATGTCACCGGTAACCAAACTCTCGAAGGTATCACCGGCAAACCATCGACCACGCCAGTCTATTACGAGATTACTGTTAACGTAAAAGGCTACCGGCCCATTATTACGTTCATTGAGATAAAGAGTGGCAAACCGTTGCTGCCAAGTGAAGAAGATAAACACAAAGGTCAAAGGCAGAAATCTTCGGCAGCTCGAACTTCCTGACAGAATTTCGTTAGTTGATTTAACCGAGATATAAATCTTTAAGCGAGAGATTAATAAATCAGCAATCAGTAAACAAAACGGATGTGCCGAAATGAATTTTCTGATTGGTAATAGCCAATTTAAAAATGAACGTAGTGTTGCCACTTATCGGGGGGCTAAATGTTGAATAGTAAACGCATAATTATCCTGTTGCTTACCGCGTCGTCCACATTAGCGACCCATAGCGTAACGGCGGGCGAAATGTCTGTTGATCAAGGCATGGTATTTGAGCAGCCTGATGCGCAGTCGCAACCCAAAGTCACTGCAAAACTCGCCTCTCGACCAGCATCCTCAACTCAGGCAATGCTCAGCACAGAAACACGCCCATATCCTGACAACTATACACCACCAGCAAGTAACTCTATCAATGGCGGGAGTGAACCAGCTATTGATGGCCGTAATATTCAACCAGTACCTGCTGCAATTGCCAGTCCCGTTCCACTCACAAAAGAAGTCATTCCTTCTCGGCTGGAATATATCGTTGCGCCTGGCGTGAACACCCTCGTACCGATTTCGATTAACCAGATCAACCGGCTTGTTACACCGTTTGAACACCCTGTAGTGCAGAAAGTTAAACAGGAGGGTGTAACTGTAAATGTAAAAGATAACGCTCTCTACGTTTCCACCTCAGACAGTAACCCGGCAAGTCTCTATATCAGTGAGAAAGGTGACGAAAGTGTAGCGATCTCCGTGTCGTTAGTACCTCAGAAAATTGCACCGGTGCAAGCCACTCTCATGCTTTCACGAAAGCTGAACAACACGAGTACTTCTGGTGTTATGCCTGCGGCATATAACAACTATGGTGGAAGCGAAGTCAAAGCCAGGCGATGGGAACAGAAAGATAATTACATCGAGACGATTCGCAACATAATGCGAACCATCGCGCTTGGGGACATTCCACCCGGATACTCTCTGGGAAATCTCTCTTCAGGAGTTGGTATCCCGAACTGTAATTTCCGCACGGGTACTGACCAGGATCAGATTCGCTACTCCTTTGCAAATGGCCAGTATCTTCAGGGTAGTCAATTCAGTGTCATCATCGGCGTTGCACAAAACACTGGTTCATCAACAGTAATGGTTGATGAATCACTCTGCACCCATCCTCAGCTTGCAGCAAGAGCACTATGGAGTCGCAACACTCTCCAGCCTGGCCAGCGAACTGAAGCTTACTTCGTTATCCGCAACATCCAGCCAAACGAACAAGCTAACGATTCCATGCGCCCTAAACTCGCGGAGTAAAATCATGCTTATCCCCTTAAAAGAGAAATGGGCCTCAATTTCAGCAAAGCATAAAAAATGGGTTTTATGGGCTGGCGTATTTACTTTCGCCGTTCTTTTTTTGCTCTTGGTTATACCCGACTCAGCTGGCCCCCGAAATCGAGCGCCACAAGAAAAAGTGATTGCCAGCGTCCTTACCGATGGTGATACCAATGGAGTTAGCCAGAATGCTATTGCGGCGCGAATTCGCGCACTCGACAAGACCATTAAAGAGCAAGGTCAACTGATTAAAACGTTAACCGAGAAATATGGTGCTGATCAGACAGCTCAGCGTCTTAGCAATCTGGAGAACAACCAGAAAAAATCAGGCGCTGAGGTTGCAGCTATTAAGAAACGCGTTGATACCGTCTCTAACCCTGTGCCTTACTCACAACAGTCTCGCGGAGCGACACCACTGGCTGGAAACGGCCAACGTAACGTCCCTACTCTGTATAAACCTGAAGAGATATCTGCCCCTTCAGTTGCGCCAAGAAACTCAGGAAGTTTCAATAACGGGAAAACATTACAGCGCGTATACGAAGATGCGGCCCCCCCTGTCGTACCGGAACCCGCAGCAAACCAGCGTCAGCAGAAAGGGAAGGATGGCAAAGCAGTACCAAGCCAGGCAACTCCTGAAATCATCACTGTACAGGAAGATATTGAAGCCGCACCCGTTGCTGACGAAGATGATAACCCCGAGAACCAGACCTACCTTCCTGCAACGTCGATCATAAGTACTGTTTTGATTGCGGGGATGGATGCACCAACATCTCGTGATGCACGAAAAGACCCTTATCCGGCGCTGGCCAGGGTGAAAAAGGATGCAATTCTCCCAAACCGTTTCCGTGCAGATATACGTGAATGCGGAATGCTTGCAGCTGGGTTCGGTGATTTGTCCTCCGAAAGAGCTTATTTCAGATCGGAAGTCATAACGTGCATTCGGGATGACGGTGCAGTTTTTGAAGCCCCACTCGTAGCCTACGCTGTTGGTGAAGATGGTAAATCAGGTGTTCGTGGTCGACTGGTTACCAAACAAGGGCAATACCTGGCACGAGCCCTGACCGCTGGCTTCCTACAGGCTGCATCTCAGCTCTTTAACGTACAGAGTATTCCGACAATCAGTATTAAACGCGATGGAGATAGTAGTGACGCTACTCCTTACCAGCAGGTTATGAGCTCTGACGCACTCCAGGGCGCAGCAGTTTCTGGCGTAGGTGGCGCATTGAATCGTCTTGCCGATTTCTATATGCAAATGGCCGGTGACCTTTTCCCTGTAATTGAAATTGATCCAGGCCGTAGTGTTGATTTTATTGTGCAAAAAGGGGTCATGCTGAAATTCACACGTGTTACTTCAAAAACTCAAACCGTTGGGGGCAAGAAATGATGACGAAGAAAATTGTATCGGCATTGTTTTTAGTTAGTGCCGGTTTTGCGATGTCGGGTTGCTCACTACTGGGCCAGAACGATGAATATGGATGCAAGGGAATGCCCAATTCGGTCACATGTATGAATGTCCGAGATGTGTATGCCCTGACCGATGGAGATGATTACCAGGAGCAGATTGACACCGCATCTGAAAACCAACTTTCGGGAAAGCCTGTGGAGGTTAAGCGGCTGCGCACTACAGCCGGGAACGGTGGACGGAATACTGCCGATGGTGGTCGATACGTCCCTGTGCCTGCTACTGCTGCTGATCCTCAACCCATCCGAACGCAATCTATCGTCATGCGGGTGCTGGTTGACCCCTATGAGACCGCAGATGGAGACCTTAACGTCCCTGGCTACGTCTATACCGAGATTGAGCCGCGTCGTTGGGAAGTCGGTGCAAGAAATAGTGCCACATCAACTGCTGTTATCAGACCAATGTCTGCACCGGTTGCCGCTGCTCCAGCACAATCCCAGGGTGAGACATCACAACCTCCTCAGAAAGGGAGTTACATTAAATAATTGTCCAGTAGTACCGGTATACCGGTACTACTTTTTTCATGTGCTGTATTCCTTGGTCGTCTTTTTAATACCCATCACTGAAAAGGTAAGCACATGAAACAAAAGTCATTATATATTGCTATTGTTCTGGCACTTCATTGTGCTGTAGCCGTGGCAGATAACTCAATCGATAGCACCCAAATTGACGAAGTTACTGTAAATGGTGATGGCAATAACATTTCAGGGCTAACACCCTGTGCAACCCCATCAAACTGTAAATCACCACTCGGCAACTCAAGTGTTTCAGGGAATAACAACACAATTACTTCGTTAACAAACTATATTATTACCGGAAGCAATAATGACTTATCATTTAGTTACGACCCAAGCCAATTCTGGAATGACTACGCCAATAGTTTCAATGTTTACGGGAATAATAATACTGGCACTGGTCTTTTTGATTTGAATCTGGTTGGGAGTGACAATAAAGTTCTAGGACAAAACCTTGCCGTTATGGGTTATAGCAATAACGTTTCAGGAAGTGCATTGCAAGTAATAGGCTCTTATAACGAACTGGATATGGTAGGTATGGGAGCAATTCTTGGTTCCAGAAACACTGCTACTAATTACGCTGGTTCTATAATGGGTACATTCAATACGGTGAGTGGTGGTTCCTACGCTTTGACTATCGGTTCCTTAAACAATATTACAGCTGCACCGATTAATGACCCCTCTGCTGTTTTTAAATTTGGCAACATCACAATCGGCACAATTAATACCATTGATTCCGACGAATCGATCGTGCTTGGCAACTACAATACTGTATCCGATGATAACGCAATTGTTATTGGTAATTATGCTTCTGCTTCAAATGGAGGTATTTCCATTGGGAACGGTTCATTCTCCAATAGTGCTGATACCGTATCGTTTGGTTCAGCTACGGTACAAAGAACACTGACTAATGTTGCTGATGGTTCCAGCCGGTATGATGCGGTGAACTATGGTCAGCTCATGAATTCCGTTAGTTCACTTCAGGCGTACACTGATAGTGCCATCAGTTCGTACCTTTCATCCATTGGCTCTGGCTCTAACACAACGCCACCTACTACAGGCGGAAATAACAATAACGGTACGGACGGCAGCGGGACAGGAAGTGGTACAGGGTCTGGTAGCAGTAACGACAATAGCCAGACTGCCACGGATACTAATACTTATACCGACGAGCGTGAAGTGTCGATCAACGCTCGTACCGACAGTCTAATTGCAACTGAAAGCGCATCCCGAGTTGCTGGCGATGCTCAAACTCTTGTAAGTGCAAACAGTCATACGGATGCCCGTGAATCTGTCATCAACTCAAGGACTGATTTCCTTGTCGATACTGAGCGCCAGTCACGGATTGATGGTGACCGACAGACCTTGGCTTCAGCTAATAGCTACACAAACCAGAAGTTCTCTGACCTTAAAAAGACGGTTGACCGTAATGATAAAAGAGCAAAAGCAGGCTCAGCAAGCGCAATTGCTATCGCTTCAATTCCCTTCCTCAATAACGTGTCGGGTTTTGGCATGGCGATGGGCGCGTACCGAGACCAGGGGGCAATTTCGGGAGGAGCGAATTACGCTATCAATGAAAAAGTAAACGTCCGCTTTAGCATGTCGGCTGATACAGCCGGTGGTGTTGGAGCTGGTGCAGGATTTGCGGTTGGCTTCCAGTAATAATAAAGCATAAATAAAAAGCCACTTTTTTGTGGCTTTTTATTTGGACTAATTGAGTAATTAAAACCGATATTAACATTTCATCACTTCCTTTTTTTGGGGACAGTTTGCAGCCCTTTTCCCTGCGGCAAAATAAATCAATATGTGAAAATGAAACCTCTCTCATTTGGAGCGGTTACTATGAACTTTATCAAACATGTCGCGACTGCGGCACTTTTGGTGGCACTTTCTGCATCAGCTTCTGTATTCGCCGATACAGTAAAAACAAACACCGGGAATATCGATACGATTTTCAATGAAAAAGCGTTCAAGAACATTCCTCAGAATTCGCAGGAAGTAAAACGTTTTGTCGTCCCTACTAACGGCATCATCGCACTAGAGATTGATGGGAAAGTTAATTTGCTGTCTTCTAATGGCCGCTTCGTTATACAGGGAACGCTCTATGACACATGGGCTAAAAAGCCTCTGACCACCATGAGCGAAATAACCAAGAACGCCAGCATCATTCCGATGAAAGAGCTGAACCTAAATATCGCGGACTTGCGCCCAGCCGTATGGGGCGATGGGCCTAAAAAGGTCATGATATTTACCGCACCTGGTTGTGAAGCCTGTGCAGCCCCACTTTCAGCACTTGCTGACCTCGACCCGAAAGAATTCACCGTTAGCGTTCTGTCGCTCGGAGCTCTGGGCCCGGCAAGCCAGCAGCGAAATATTGAATTGTATTGTGCATCCGACCGCTACCGCGCAGACCGCGCAATTATCAGCGGAAATTCCACTCAGAAATTCGACCAGGTAAAGAACTGCGATATGCAGGCTCTGGCTCGACGTGAAGTTACGGCTCAGATACTAGGTGTCAGCATGATCCCTTTCATTGTGCGTGATGACGGCTCCTACGTACTCGGCTCACCAAAACAAGGCCTCAAAAACTTTATCGAGAACAAGTAACACTTTCTTGGGAATCCTGGAGGCATTATGAGTGAATCTTTAATTTTTCAGCGACTCAAAAACCTGAAGCGTTTTTCTGACTTGTGTCCTGTACGTGCATATGACGAATCCAATCATTTGTTTATGTGCGACAACAAATATGTTGGTTTCGGATTTGTTTGTCGTCCCTTAAGCGGGACAACCGGCAAGGAGATGACTAACCTTCAAACGTTGCTGTCTTCCAACTTCCCCGCCAAAACTATCGTTCAGTTTGACCTGGTTGCAAGCCCAAACATCGTACAGAAAATTAACCGGATGGACGTATTGCGTATGGATTGCCGGGACGCAATCCTGCGTAACGCAATTTATAACCGCTCTAAATTCCTTTTGAAAAGCACCGAAACGCCGATGAAGCGAACCGGGACTCGCGTCCGAAATTGTGTGCTTCTCATTACAGTAAAAATTCCGATCAAATATAACTATGAAATGCGTGAAGAAGAATTCAATCACGTTAACGAGCTGCGGAATGTGTTCGAAACGACGCTGAGCATCACTGGTTTGTGTCCCGGTGCATTGACGCGTGAAAGTTACATCGATGTTCTGAGCTCCATTTGCAACCAGGGTGAAAGCGCCTCCTGGAGAGACCGGACGCCGGTACAGCCACAAGAAGACAAGTACATTTCAGAACAGTTAGTCGACCACGATCGCATGTTTTTCATTAAGAAAGACTATTGCGGTTTTGGTGATCCGACAGATTCCGAGCTTCGTGGAGAAGCACCTACACCGACAACGTTTGTGAAAACATTGAGTGCGCGAAAATTCCCGAAAAGATTCTTTCCCGGGCAAGCGCAATACTTTCTCGGCGATATGATGAGTGGTGTTACTGGAATTAAATCATCCTGCATCATCTCAATGAGCCTGATTTTCTTTGATCAGCAAAGTGAAAAAACTAAATTCACCTCGAAACGTAACTGGGTTGTTCAGCAAACCAGTGGCCCATTAATTAAGTGGGTTCCATCACTCATAAACTTGCGTGAGGGCTTCGATCTTCTTAGCGAAAAAGTTGATAACAACGACCCAATTTGCAAAGCCAAATTTACGGTATCAATCTTCTCTAACTCAAAAGATGGCGTGTTACGCGCTGCTCAGGAAGCTGCAAGTTATCTGAACACCTATCAGTTTAAGATGATCCCAGATACCTACTATGTTGCGCCAATTTTCCTGTCAGCTCTGCCAATGTTTAACGAAGCATCAGCAGAAAAGTCCATTGGCCGATATCGAACAATGGCACTCAGTGAAGCGATGGTACTTTCACCTCTCTATGCAGATTGGCAAGGTACAGACAAACCCGCCTTAATGCTGACATCGCGCTCTGGCCAGATCCAATCACTGGACTTGTTTGATTCTGATACTAACTATAACGCCTGTATCGCAGCTGAGTCGGGGTCGGGTAAGTCATTCCTGACAAACTACATTATCACCGCCTACAGAAGCCTCGGGGCTAAAGTCTGGTGTATTGATGTAGGTGACTCGTACAAAAATATCTGTGAGACCTACCAGGGCGATTATCTCGACTTCAATCCCAAAACCAGGCCATGTCTTAACTTCTTCGAACTGATCGAAGACTATTTCGGTGAGTCTGAAGATGATGACTCCAGTGGCGGTGAAGAAGATCTGATCATCGGATTGTTATCGGTGATGGCAGCTCCTAAAGAAGGTCTGAATTCATTCGAAGAGTCTCGACTTAAACAACATGTAGCTGATCTTGTCCGTGTACACAAGAAGCTGACCACCGTTGATATGGTTGCTGATTCACTGCTGAAAGATGAAGATAAAGACATTAAACGTATTGGCCATCAGCTCTATCCGTTCACGAGTGCGGGCCAGTACGGGAAGTACTTTGTTGGTAAGAACAATATCGACTTCAAAAATCCGTTCACTGTACTTGAACTTTCCCGACTGGAAAGTTCAGAACACCTTAAACAGGTTGTCCTCCTTCAGCTGATTTATCAAATCCAGCAGGACATGTTCATGGGCGACCGTAGCCAGATGAAGCTGGTCATTATCGATGAGGCCTGGGCATTGTTATCAGGAAATATCGGGGCGTTCATCGAGAAAGGTTATCGCCGGTTCCGTAAATATAACGGAGCTGCAATTACCATCACCCAGTCTATCAACGATATTTACAAAGATAGTATCGGGAAATCGATCGCAGATAACTCAGCCTTTATGCTCTTGCTGGGGCAAAGTGAATCCGCAGTGAACGAAGCTGAAGCAAATAAACGTCTGGCGCTGGACGAGGCTGGTTACCGGTTCCTTAAAACCGTTCGTTCCACGAAAGGTGTCTACTCAGAAATCTTTGTCATTTCTAAAGCGGGCCAGGGTATTTGCAGACTTGTGGTTGACCCATTCAGCTTACTTCTCTATTCGACTGACCCGAAAGACGTTGCCGCGATCAAAGACAGAAAGTCCCGGGGGATCAATACCGAAGAGGCTATCAACGAAATTCTGGTTGAGCGGGGGTTAGCCGCATGATTAAAACCGCTGCAATTGCGCTGCTTTTTGGTTTCATCGGAGCCGCCCTTTTTGGGCGGTTATTCCCACCAGCCTCGCCCTATGACTATGTTGCAGTCATCAACTTTATGGACGATAAAGGTCAACCGTTAGGTGAAGCCCAGTCAAGGCTGGTATTAGCCCGCGCTGAGAAACTGTCAGAGGCGGGGTATCTTGTGCTCAATGCCTCAGCCCTTTATAGCTACCCTACGGGGCTCAAGATCCCCCAGACCATCAACACTCAGCAATAGCGGTGGGCGAATGAATACACCCAAATCAGTATGGAGCTTAATATTTCGTAAAAAGCGAAGCTGGAGGCAACATATTGTTTTCAGCATCGTTGTTATTTTCTTAACCGCACCGCTGACGCTATACGTGCTTAACCGGTATGAGATTGGTATCGATCCACAAAATAACCAATGTCTTCCTCCGTACCGAATATATCTCGTCGATAAAATGGACAAATCAATCGTCAAAGGGAAAATTTACGCCTTTCATTCTGAGCTAATGCAACCATATGGCAAAGGGCTGAAAATTGTTGATGGCATTGCGGGAGACACAGTCTCCGTTGATCCCGAAGAGACTGCAATTAACGGCTCTATGGTCGGTGAGGGACTGGCATTAGCAGCAGAATCTGGCCATACCGAACAGGAGCTAACGCGTAGTGGTGTCGTACCGAATGGTCGCCTGTGGATGATGGGGCGCACCAGATACAGTTTTGATTCCAGGTACTGGGGATCATTAGACGAGTCACAAATTATAGGCCGAGCGTATCCATTATGGTAAAAAAAACACCTTTTCGACTTTCGATATTGGCATTTGTAACCGCTGTTGTTTTCACTCCAGTCTGGGCCGAAAACACTGGTATCTATTTAAGTGATCTGCCGTCAAGACCGGTATCCAACTTAGATAATATTCCGACAAGACCGGCTAATAACTACTCAGTCACTGACATTCAAAAAGCTAAGCGTCAATTATCTGCAACTGAAATGAAAGATATTGACAGTCTCATAAAAGCGGCTCGTGATAATCAAAATGCCACTGCCGACCGCGCTACTGACACGGTTAAAGATAATCGAAAAATGATGGGTGAAATGCCCGAGTATAAAAATACAGATGAACTAGTCGATGATGCGGTAAGAGGAGCGTTAGCAAAGTCTGATATGACTAACGAGAAACAAAATAAGCCAGCCGGTGATTTTATTTATATTCTCGTCTCCGCGTCTCTCAGCGATGCTGAAATCACCGACATTCTCAAGTTATACGATGGACGCACGGATATCGCTCTGGTTGTCCAGGGGGCAAAAGATAAAAAGAACCTGCTTGATGAACTTACCCACTGGCAGAAACTTTCCTTCGACTCCAAGTCTTCTCTGGCCGTAAACCTCGATCCAACTGTATTCAAAAACTACAACGTTAGTTCTGTACCGACCATTATCCATGAAAAAGATGGTGAGCTGGTGGCCAGGGTGACAGGCATCTATGACATCGCGTACCTGAAAGACAAGACCGGCGACCTTGGTGTGGCCGGGCCCGCTGTTGGGGTCGTAGAGAAGAACCTTATTGATGAACTACAGGAGAGTGTCGCTAAACTCGATTTTGATGGCATGAAGAAAAAGGCCATTGATAACTACTGGCCCCGCCAGGTTTTCCAGGAATTCCCGGAAGCGACAAAGCGAGCTACCAGAACCATCGATCCGACGGTCATTATCCCTCAAAACATTACTTCACCTAACGGCGATATCGTTGCAAAACGGGGGCGATTTAACCCGCTAACTGTGATGCCATTTACCATCAAGCTAATCTTTTTCGATGCACGTGAAGAATGGCAACGCCAGTTCGCCAGGTATCAGTTTGAACATACACCAGCCTCCCTCACGCCAATACTGGTCACGACAAACGTGTATGGTGATGGCTGGCAGACCTTCCGTGACACCAAGAAAGAATACGGTGACTTCGCAAGGCTATACATGATTCAGCCAGGCATGGCCGAACATTATGGTTTGATAAACGTGCCCAGCGTTGTGACAGCCGACAGTAAGCGATTCATTAATGATGAATATTCACGCAAAGATTTTGAGGAGCTGAAATGAAAAAAATTCTCTCAGTTCTGAAATCACCCAAGACCCTGGTGCTCGCATGTCTGGCTTTTACTATGCCGGTTTTTGCGGCTGACGTTTCATCACCCGTACAGAACAAGGTCTGTCATGATAACCAAGTCTTATCAGCGAAACTCATTACGGATGTTTGCTGGAACTGTATTTTCCCGATAAAGCTTGCCGGTATTAATCTGTCGATGACAGGTACTGCACCTGACAATGCAGCATCAGGGACAGTATGTGCCTGTAAGGATGGATTGAACGTCTATCACCCGGGTGTATTGACCGCGATGTGGGAACCGAGAAAGCTCATCGAGTTAACGAGAACACCCGGGTGCATGTCATCCCTAGGAGGGGTAACACTCGACCTTGGTAATGATTTGCAGTTTGGCCCGCAGACCGATGGAGCAGCCGAGGAACAGCGGGAGCGTTTCTCAATAAGTTTCTACAACGCACATATGTATGCTATGCCGTTATTAAGAATGTTGGATATGTATCTACCCGGTCAATGTAATGCCGACCCATACAGCGATTTTGATATCATTAATTTCACGGAGATTGACCCGACCTGGAATAATACGATGCTGGCATTCTTCCAGAACCCGGAATCAGCAGCTGTGGCTAACGTGATAGCAATGCAGGCTTGCGCCGGTGAAGCAGCGGCACAATTTGCAGGTAAACAGCCAATAGACTCACTTTGGTGGTGTGCCGGTTCCTGGGGTGGGCAGTATCCTTTAACTGGATCGGTACGGAGTATGGATGCCCCCAGAACAACCAGCCTGGTCGGGATCCGTATGCTGGCCGCAGAACATCGTCGTGGACTGGCCTACCGTTCGATGGGAAACGATACTGTTTGTCGCTCCAAGATTTACCCAACGTTGCCAAAGCAACAGTACAAATTGAATATGTTCTACCCTACCCCGGAGACAAAAAACAGTCATGAGGTCGGTGAGTCCCCATACCAATGGCAAGGTGGGCCTTTCCGTTATCCAACCGGTAAAGGCCAGGACAGCACCTACATGATTTTCCAGTGGGTAGATTGTTGCCGCACAATGTAATAAAAAAACCCTGCAATGCAGGGTTTTTAATTTCTGTTTTTCGTTGAATTAAGCCTGCCGTTTAATGGCCTCATTCTGATCATCATTCGCTTCATTACTGGCATCCTGCAACACCTTTGTTTCCTGGTCTACCTGGGTAGGTTCTGTCTCAGTGCTTCCAGCCAATTCTTTTTCAGCGGCCCGGCCATTGGCCTGATTAAGCTCATCAGCAGATGCCTGCGCGTGACGTTTGAGTGATGCTGCCAGATCACGAATGAGATTATGAAGACGAGACTTAAACTCCTCGACCTCATCCTGATTAAAACAGTTATTTAACCAGAGGGTATCGATGATCTGGTGCAATTTATCAAAGTTCTGAATAATGCGGATAACCCGCAGCGCTTGCGGCGTTCTGATGCGAACCTCATGTTCTTTTGGATGGGTATACCCGACTTCATTGAGGCTGCTGCGTTCTTCTTCTTCTTTTACCGCACGGTTCAGAATAGCAATGTTATTTTCCAGTTCTTTCTCAGGCATGTCGATTACTTCGTTAACCGCCTTCAGTGTACGTTCAATCGCACCACTGTATTTAGTGCCAAGCCGTTCAAGGGCTCGGCTGTTATTGGTCAGATTGAAGAGAGCCTGGGAGATAATGTTAAAATTACGGGACTGTACCCGAATACCTTCCTGGGTGTGAAGAGTAAATTTCACGACAGCTTCAGGATTGGAATATTCGACACGAGAGTTAGGGGTTCGGTTATCCTGAGCCCCACTCTTTTTAGCTTGTTTTACGGTTTGTACCGGTGCTTTAGCCATAACAGAACCTCGGAGTTAATTTGTATGCCAATTGATTAGGCCAAAACTCAGGATAGTTGTCATTGAAAAATGGCTGCAATATGACCATGAAAAACCGACTTGAAAAATTAAACCAATATGCTTAAATGAATAAGAACCGAGCTGACGGACATCAGCACAACTTCCTAGTTAATTTCGCGCTCAACCAGCGCCCACCGGATGACCTCCTCCCGGGTTAACTACGCCTTCTACAGGCCCGAGCATCTCTGATGTGTTTAGGTTAAACCTGACATGTCTCTTTGCTTACCCAAACGGGTATTTTGGTTCTCAATCCCAAACAAAAAAAATTGTTAATCCTTTTAACTCCAGCGAATCAACAGATGTGCAGTTTTGTGTACATCCGTTTAGTTTACCTTTTAGGTAGCTAAATTTTCGCATTCTAAATTTATAGGTGATCTATGTCTGACCCAATCTCATTAATGGCAGGTATCGTATTTTTTGGTGCTGTGTATTACCGTGCCGAATATATCAGATTCCTTGGCCCAATCTGGCTGGCAATTTTTATAACGGAACGCGGTTTACTGTTCACTGGTCTCGGTTTTGTTACCGCGACTGTATGTGTAGTTGTTGCTTTACTCGTTATTTATAATTCATTCTTTACCAAGTCTGGGAAAAAATCTAATGAAGCAACTAATGGAAACATGGTTGAAGGTGTTTCTCGGGCTGGGTCAAATAATGACAAAGCCAAATATGCAAACCATCGTTTTGAAGGAAAGCTTGTTTACCACGGTCTCGAAAACTGGAAACACGATCCTAATAACGATAAATCGTATTTAGTCACAATACGTAGTGGTGGGAAAGACCATGAAATTTGGGCTGTTGGGCTCAAAAATGCTGTTGAGACTTGTGGAGCACAAGTTGGTGATATTGTTTCAGTCTGGAAAGAGTCTGAAGTAAGAACCGACAAAGCACAAGTGTTTGACGAAAGCGGTAAGGTTACAGGGTATCGTACTCTCCTTAACGAAAAACGTCGCGGCATTTGGGTTATGCAAGTACTCGCCGAAAGCTAAAATATTCTTAATTCAGGCTATAAGCCTTAACTTTTTAATCTTTTAAATATATGAGGTATATTATGACAATTGTCTATGGTAGTAGCATTGAGCCGGGTGGTATGGAACTGGATGATTACACAATGATTGCAGAGTGTGAAAATTGTGGGAAAGACTGCCGACATCGGATTTATGAAGACTGTGTTGCAGGGGCAATAAACCAGAGATTCTCTTATACGTGTAATCACTGCGGTTATCATTCCTGTAACGCTGAAGTATGTGACGTATGCGATAGCATCGAATGCGAAGAACATGCTGGTCGTTATCAGTCTAATATTTTCTTCGAAATGCATGAGCTCATTGAGCTCATGAAAATAGAGGGAGATATACTGGCAATCAGAGCAAAAATCAATGTAGGCGCTCACGACTTTGGAGATCTTTCAAAGTTAGATGATTGCCTGCATAGGCTCACCTTTCCAGGTTACTATGAACGGCGAAATACTGATCTCTATAAAGAGATATCAGATGCTTCAACCGACATGGCAATCCAAACATGGAAGCGTCTGGAACGCTTGTTATGCTAAACCTCCCTATAAAAACCCAGCGAAAGCTGGGTTTTTTTCTTTTCTGGATTGACCAACCAAACGTCGTATCATAATCTTATATCGCGGGCATCCCGCTTAACTTCTTTTAACACTCTTTATTTCGGCAACGCGCCATCCCTGAATGAATAAGTTCATTCGCACGGCTTCCCTACGCCCATAGAATTCGACACACGGTGCATCATGCATCGTGTTTTCTGCGCCGTCGAAAAAGGTGTTTTTCCTCTTGTTGAGGATACAGTGAGTCCAGCACTCTAACTGGATGCTTCACAAATCTTTCTAATTTTTGTGCCTATAGCACTAAATCATTTTAACTTTTTTAATTTAAAAATTTATGAGGTATAAACTATGCAATCCAGAGCAAAGGGTATTGTTGCGATAGAACCTAAATATGTGCCTGCATCTAACAATGCAGATTCATATATTTATTTCCGTTTGCGCTGTGACATGTCCATTAGCGGCAAGTCTCAGACCGAGTTCTATTCGATAAAAGCATTTGGTAAAGTCGCGGATTTTCTACGCGATAATATTCAAATGAATACCGAACTGTATATCGAAGCATTAGCTCGATCATTCCGTTATACAAAACATGGTATTGACCAAATGAGGACTGAGTTTCATGTTTTCATGGCTCGAATCATTCAGACTGGTCAATCAATAGATACCCGTGCAAATGAAACTGTAAAGCCACCATCTACATCAACCGTCACTTCGCTATCCCCTCAAGTAGCGCAAAAACTTAAGGACGATATGAAGTGGCAGAAAATGTCTGATGAAGAGGTAAGAACTGCTTCTGAAAAATGGAGAACAGTATATGCCGAGCAAAAGCAGCTGCACCCTGGAAAAGAGTCTGTATCACCAGACAACAATAAAAATTCAGTAGAGAAGATACCAGAAGCTTCGCCGAAGCTGGATGCTAAGAATAGAGCCGTGCAGACATCACGTCCGCAAGCCGCAACCTCTAAGCACCCTGTCAACATGCAAGCCTGGACAAATCTGCCAGCCGATAATTCGACAGCAGCCGTTATTGTAGCTCGTATGAAACTTAATGAAAAATTAAGCTCCTCCGGGCAAGTAACTTTAACTAACGCATATTCATCAGTTCGCGGTTGATATGACTGGTTGCTGATTCCTCAGCAACCTTCTTCTTTTTTAATCTTATAATTTATTTAATTTAATGAGGTATATATGTACTCAAATAAATCACGTAGTTCTGGTTCATTCTCAAACAACAATAAAGGGAACACCGATATTGTCGTTAAGATAGACAGCATTGCTCGACATATGTTGTCGCTCGAAAAGATGTTTGCATCCGCAGGTTCCAGTTCACCTCACATCTCATTCGAACGTGAATGCGTTTTTGCAAAACATATTGTCAACAATAATAACTACTTGGCTGACATAGCAGTTAATAATCCAAAGTCCTTCGAAACAGCATTCCTTCAGCTTGCAAGTAGCGGCCTTACTCTTGACCCGGCGCAGAAGCAGGCTTACCTGGTTCCACGCGATGGTCGTGTCATTCTTGACGTGTCCTATATTGGGCTCAGCAGGATGGCCACCGATGAAGGTTTATGCGAAGACATTGTGGCTGAATTAGTTTTTGAAAAGGACTCATTTAAAACCAATGGTCGTCGTTCCAGCCCAGACCACGAATTTGACCCCTTTGCTTATAAAGGGGGACTCGTTCTCACAAACACCGATCAGGGTGCTTTAGGAGATCGAGGCATGTTCAGGGGGGCTTATGTCGACTATTTAATGAAGGATGGACGTCATCTGGTATTTTTCATTGACCTTCAGGATTTAGCTCAATCTCGGGCGAAATCCGAATCTTGGGCAAAAGTGGAGAAACGGCAGTATTCACCGTGGACTCAGTTCCCTTGGAAGATGGTGCTCAAGTCAGCTATTAAGCAGACCATACACTTAATTCCTGGTAACCGTACTCGCCTGAGTTCAATGATTGAATATCTGAACACTGCTGGTGGTGAAGGTTTCCGTACAGCAACAATACCCGTCGCAGCTGCTGAAGCTGAAATGGAGGTTAGACAAGAAGCCAGGACGGCTGGTAATACGGATACTACAATCCGAACTGCAAAGTCTGATGATAAAGTTATTGAAGGTGAGTTTAATAAGCTCCCTGAAGAACCTGATTCAACCGAGCAGCAGGACATCAAGAGCAATACACCAACCGATGTTTACGATACGGCTGAGGGAAATACACCTCCAGCTGACGTAAATGGTTCGGCTGATGATATTCTCCCTCCACCCGGAGAAACCAATGGGCAGTCCAATGAAGAAATGTCTGAGCATCCCGGGGTCAGAAAATGGGCTGAACGCAGAATTAAAAAGTTAGTAAGCCGGGCAGAAAAGACGCTTGGATACGAAACTATTTTAAACGATGCAAAAAGCAGTTTCGATCTGAATGAAAGTGAGCTGGCATTCGCTCGCTTATCTTTAGAAAAATCCCGTCGGTCACTTCTCAAAAATCATTTAACTAACGCAGTAGGTAGCTTCGATTTTACTCAAGTACTTAACTTCATCGAAAAAATGGGTAAGGGTGAGTTTAAAACCGACGCGGCCAAATGGGTCGGTGAAGTCCAAGCCGAATCAATGGAAATACACAAGTTATATCTTGAGGCTGTTAATACATCTGATTTTGTGAGGCTCAATGCCGCTCTCAACAATGTGACATTTCCCCCTCTAAAAGAAATGGTAGAAGGTCTTATTGAAGATCTTCTGGCCGCTTAACTTATCCGGCAGGAAACTGCCGGTTTAACTTTCTAAATTTATCTTAAGGTGATCATTATGTCTGACATTTATGAAGTCGTTGATGTTGTGCAGGGCTCAAAGGAATGGCTCGAATGGCGTAAAACTGGTGTGACAGCAACATGCTCCCCTATTCTGTTAGAGGAGGCTGGTGCAACTAAAACGCCCTACGAACTCTATTTGCAATACGCTGGCCTGATTAAGGCAGAAGACCTTTCTGTCATTAAACAGGTTGATGCTGGTAAAAAGCTTGAAGCACTTGCCAGAAGTTACTGCGAAAAAGAGATTGGACAAATCGCCCTGCCTTTCTGTGTAAGGAACAAAAAGTATCCTTACATGATTGCTTCGCTGGATGGGCAGTTCGACGATGGTTCAATCCTTGAGATAAAGAATCTTTGCGAGAGCAAACATCTTTCTATTCTTCAGCTTGAAACCAAATCGCCAGAATTCCGTTATTACTACTGGCAAGTTCAGCACCAGCTGCTGACAACAGGCGCACCCCAGGCGTATCTTGTGTTTTGGTCGGCCACTGACCAGACCAAGGTCTTTAAAATTATGCCTTCGAAGAAAGCGTTTTATCGAGTCCAGGTTGCCTGCGAATACTTCTGGAATAAGGTTCAGACAAAAACAGCTCTACCGTTTGATAAGGAAAAAGATATTTTGCTTATCTCTGACCCTGAAATCATGTCTCAGACACAAGGCTTTAAGCTTCCAGACGACCTCGAAGCTCGTGTGGTAGACATAGCCAGACAAGTTGGAACATTGCAGCAGATGGAGAAAGAGTTGGCTTTAAAGAAAAAGCAGTTCGAAGAATACCAGAACGCGGTCAATTTATTGATCCAGGGTCTAGGTGCTTCTATTGGCTTTTCCTATAACGAGCTGGTTAGAATCGATGGCTTTGGCTTTCGTTTTCTTCAGTCTCGCGTACCGGAAAAACCGAGCTACAAACGAATCTGCGATAAATTATCTATTGACCCCAAACATCATCCAGAATGTTACGGTCAGTCATCGGTACGAAATTCGTTAAGTACCTATGAATATAAATCAACTCTGACTGATACTGTCTACATTCCTTTGGATGACACTTCCGTACTGGTATCTCCTGGTGCAGAAGAGACAGACTCAGCCCAACAATACGTTGTTTTTTAATTATTGAGCCCAGTTTAAAACTGGGCTTTTTTTTTGCTTGACCAATTACACATCCTTTATTATCTTTAAATAGCGGCTTAGTCCGCTTAACTTCAGGCAACTGCCTTTAAACACCTTCTAAATTCGGCGCTCAAGCCACTCCTGAATACCTCCTGGTATTCACAAGGATTTCTTTCGCCTAAACAAATTCGATAGCCTGCGGCTCTCATAAGCGGCAGGCTTTTTTGTCCGTCGAAAAAGGTGTTTTGTTGTCACGTAGACAACAACAAGTGCCTCAGTCACTCCCAAACTGAAACTAGTACCTAACTTCAGCCTTCATGCAAGGCCTAATTCATCTAATTCACTAATCTTTTTAAATGAGGAGTCTGATCATGTTTCTTGTAAATATGACTGCATATCTTGCATCCCCAGAACAACGGGAAATGGGCGTTATTGATGTCGATCAGCAAGTATCACACGCATTACGTGAACTGTTGACCTTTAATACCTGTCCTTCAGAAGATGTTATGACCGATAAAGCTAAAGAATTTGCTGAAATCGCTACATCACTCTGTAATAAATATAAGGCTGATGGTGTACTTGTTTATGCCAAAACCTATTTTATGCCTGTTCTGGTCTCTGCATTGAGAGCCAGAGGCATCGTTTCTTATGTAACGTATGCACCAAAGGTTACCAGTGTTGATAACAGTGGCAGTGTTAGCCGCAATTATAAGCATGTCGATTTAGTACGTGCTGATATTGCTGCATAACATCATTCTTCTTAATTAATTTTTAATTTTTAAATCTATCTAATTTAATGAGGTATATCATGACTACTAATTTCGCAAACCTGTCTGTTGAAATCATGGCGCGCTCTACACCTGTCCACCCTTCTGTATTTGGTATTGTTGTTCCAGATCATCAGATGGATAAAGTTAAACCGTTCCAGGGATTTGACTCAGCCAATCCATTTAGTGCATTCGTGCCTAAACAGAATGACGACTATGTTTTTGAAGCGTATTTGCGTTCATCTGTACTGATGTGGATTAACTATCCACAAAATCAGTCTCTGTGGATCTCTGGCCCAACAGGTTGTGGCAAAACCAGTGTTGTCGAACAAGTAGCAGCAAGACTTAACTGGCCTGTCATGAAAACTACAGCTTCACAAGACCTGGATATTAACAATCTCATTGGCGGTCTCCGGCTTCAGTGTAATGAACTGACCGGTGATACCAAGACTGTTTTTGTTCATGGCCCACTGACGCTGGCGTACAAGTATGGACTGATTTTCCTACTCGATGAGTACGATCAATTAGACCCATCCTGTGCCAATGCCTTTAACGCCATCCTCGAAGGAGGGAATTTAGTTATTCCTGAAACCAACGAGGTAATTAAACAGCACCCGAACTTCAGATTTGTTGCAACGGCTAACTCAATTGGTCAGGGCGATTTTACTGGCGTTTATGGCGGTGTGAAAACATTAAATGTGGCCAACCTTGACCGCTATATGTTTATCACTGCTGACTATATGCCAAAAGAAACCGAGACTAAATTGATTACCAAATATATCCCCGACACCAAAGTCGCGGAGAAATTTGTTGACGTTGCGAATATGATTCGCGGTCTTTTTGTAGGCAAGAATATCACCGGTGAAATTGACACTAGTGTCAATACTAACAGTGCAAAACTCCCGGACGGTGTTCTTCCCGACACTCGTTTATCAGTAACGTGTTCAACTCGTTCGCTGGTGGCCTGGCTTGACCGCTACTCAATGATGAAAGCTGCAAAGATGCCACGTGCATTATTAACAGCTTTCGATTATCAGATTGGTAATCGTGCATCAGCAGATGATAAAAAATCTTTGCATCTCATCGTTGAAGCTGTATTCGGTTCTGAAGCACTTAAATAAAACCCCGCTTGGGGTTTTTTAATTCTTTTTAAATCAATTTTAAATTAATGAGGTATGTCATGACTATCAAATCCAATGCCACTCAGGTTCTGGAACAACTTATTCTCGTTTCTCTTTCTGATATCACCAGTATTAGTGGTCGTCGTAAGCTGAAAAGAGAAGATCTTGGTAACAGTGCTGATTTGCCACCTGATGTACTTGTTTCATTAGGTAGCAAGAAAATCATTGACCCACAACTCATCAATCCATTTACCCGCAAGAAGAATTCAGCTCACGCTTTATGTCTTGAAGCGGGTATTAAATTTATGGGAGGCTATGCAATTCCAGCCGACAAGGTTAATGATTTAATTGGTAAACTGAATGTACTTAAGGGCGAGTTTTACGATTACAAAAAGGAATTTATGAAAGCTGATTTTAATAGCTGGATTAATTCTTTTGAAGAAAAGTATCGCTCTATACTTTTGCGTGATGCTGCGATCGATTTGTCTTATATGGATAGCCAGATACAATTTGGCTTTACTGCGATTCATATCACACCTTATGGTAACAGTGTCATTCAGGATGGTTTAACTGGGCAAGTTAAAAGTTTAGCGGATGAAGTTTATGAGGATGTGGCTGATGTTGTTGAAGGTTTCCTTAAAAACAGGAACCCCGATGCGTTTTCTCAGCACACACTAAATCCTTTACGCCGCTGCGGCGATAAACTCGCTTCCCTAGCTTTCATCGCACCAAGCGTCCAGTCTCTTAGCGACTATGTTAATCAGGTAATGAAAGACATTCCGCTAACCGGCAAAGTGACGGGCAAACCTTATAACGACATTCTCTCTCTCCTCAATAACCTACGCGACCCAATTCATGCAAAACAGTTTGTAGAACTGCTGTCATCAGCCAGTACTACAGATGGTAACGATGCGATTGACCCATCACTTTCAATGAACCTTATTGGAGATGATGATGCCATGACTTTAGCGGCCATTTCGGCAACTCAGGTTCAGGTAGAAACGCTTCCTCCTCCGCATACAGATGCGTTTGCATCTGCTGTGGTAGTAGAAGATCCGATCGGATTGCAAAGCGTTGATTCACTCGCTGAAGCCCCATCTGTTCTGGTAGAAATCAATGGTTCAGCTGATACGTCTTTGGCAATCGAACCGGTTAATACGTCGGCTGATACTGACGTTAACGACTTGTCCGATACCCAGGAGCATGGAATTGTTAATGACGCTGTAATACCGGCGTTTAGTGCGGTTATAGTCGATGATGATTCATTTTTGGGCGGTGATTCGATTGTACCCCGCTCTCTGCCAGACTCAGCTCTTATTTCGGGTTTGGATTCTGAAAAAGTCATTGATGGAAAAGAGCCTGAAATTGTAATTTCGTCTTCACTCGATGATGACGAAACAATAATGGTGTTTTAAAAATAAAAGGCCCACTCCGGGCCTTTTTTCTAATTAATCTATTTAAATTTATTGTGAGGTATATATGGGTATTTATAATTCCCTTCCTATTGTCGCACGTGCATTAAGCTCTCAGATTGGTCTTAATGTTTCTGTTGGCGGCAATGAAGCATATGCTACGGAGACTGGTGCTGGTTTTCTTATTAACCTTCCATTCTTCAAGGACGCTGAAATGTTGGCAAATCCGTTATTAGGGTATGCCGTACATGAAGCAGCACATATCCGTTTCACTGATTTTGGTGATCTTAAGATATTCATTCAAGAGCATATGGAGTCGGATAAATACAACGTTGAGGTACTTAGACACCTGGTCAATCTTTGCGAAGATTTGCGCATTGAACGTGCGATGAGTTGTCGCTATCCAGGTACATTGAAGTATCTCAATTCACTGAATCATTTTTTGTTCAGTGAAGAAGCGGAATCCTGTGATAAAGCTTCATCGGTATTTCTGGATACCCTGCTTACTTGTGGTTTGAACCGCTTCAACGGTTTAACTATCCCAACAAAGCAAGTGCGTGAAGACTTTGAACGCATCTTCGGGCTGGAGCTGTACGACAAAGCTATGACGGTTATGGCTGAAGCAGTACAAGCAACCTCGATTAAAAAGGTGTTTGAAGTTGCATGTCGGTTATATGACCTCGCAGTAGATGCATTTAACGAAACTAATGAGCAAGAAGAACCTCCGCAGGATGATAATCAGGGCGCTGATTATGGTGACAGCAAAGGCGATGACAGTTCGTCAGAGCCGGGCCAGTCATCCGACAGTTCTGACAAAAATGGGGATGGCCAGACTGTAAGTTCAGGCGGTAATGGCGGCTCGCCGTCATCGTCAGCCGGTCAGAATGGGCCTTCTTCAGATCCTGATGGTAATACCGGTGGCGCACCAGATAAAGAACATGGGCAAAACGATAGCGATGATGAAAACGATAACTCATCGTCAACGTCAGCTAATCGTAATACTCCTGCTTCCGACTCTGGTGACTGAAGTGGCACACTGAATTTGGCCACCTGAACAGAGGTGATATGCTCACCTCAGAACAACACAGGTGCTCCAATGAAAAAAAGAAATTTCAGCGCAGAGTTTAAACGCGAATCCGCTCAACTGGTTGTTGACCAGAACTACACGGTGGCAGATGCCGCCAAAGCTATGGATGTTGGCCTTTCCACAATGACAAGATGGGTCAAACAACTGCGTGATGAGCGTCAGGGCAAAACACCAAAAGCCTCTCCGATAACACCAGAACAAATCGAAATACGTGAGCTGAGGAAAAAGCTACAACGCATTGAAATGGAGAATGAAATATTAAAAAAGGCTACCGCGCTCTTGATGTCAGACTCCCTGAACAGTTCTCGATAATCGGGAAACTCAGAGCGCATTATCCTGTGGTCACACTCTGCCATGTGTTCGGGGTTCATCGCAGCAGCTACAGATACTGGAAAAACCGTCCTGAAAAACCAGACGGCAGACGGGCTGTATTACGCAGTCAGGTACTTGAGCTACATGGCATCAGCCACGGTTCGGCCGGAGCAAGAAGCATCGCCACAATGGCAACCCGGAGAGGCTACCAGATGGGACGCTGGCTTGCTGGCAGGCTCATGAAAGAGCTGGGGCTGGTCAGCTGTCAGCAGCCGACTCACCGGTATAAACGTGGTGGTCATGAACATGTTGCTATCCCTAACTACCTTGAACGGCAGTTCGCCGTGACCGAGCCAAATCAGGTGTGGTGCGGTGATGTGACCTATATCTGGACGGGTAAGCGCTGGGCGTACCTCGCCGTTGTTCTCGACCTGTTCGCAAGAAAACCAGTGGGCTGGGCCATGTCGTTCTCGCCGGACAGCAGGCTCACCATGAAAGCGCTGGAAATGGCATGGGAAACCCGTGGTAAGCCCGGCGGGGTGATGTTCCACAGCGATCAGGGCAGTCATTATACGAGCAGGCAGTTCCGGCAGTTATTGTGGCGATACCAGATCAGGCAGAGTATGAGCCGGCGCGGAAATTGCTGGGATAACAGCCCAATGGAACGCTTCTTCAGAAGTCTGAAGAACGAATGGATACCGGTGGTGGGTTACGTAAGCTTCAGCGAGGCAGCTCACGCCATAACGGATTATATCGTTGGATATTACAGCGCACTAAGACCGCACGAATATAACGGTGGGTTACCCCCAAACGAATCGGAAAATCGATACTGGAAAAACTCTAACTCGGTGGCCAGTTTTTGTTGACCACTTCAGACAACAAAGCCGGAGCTTCCCAACCGGGCTCAAATGCTTCGGGTGAAGCTTCTGTCGTTAACATGTCCCAGGGCGGTAAAGACCCTTTCGAAGGAACCACATCGAATGACCTTGGCCGTACTGGACAGAACACTTCAGATAAGCTCAATCAGTTAATCAAAGACAAAGTACCCCCGCATCAACGTATCGTTTCACCTACTCCATATTCAGTAGCACCTGCGAAGCGGCACGATACCGGTAATGCATCCGTAAGTTTAGGGGTGCAGATGGCTACCGGGTTACGCCAATCACTTCATGGGTTGTTACAGGGTGTAAGAGCGGTGAGAAGAACACATCGTGAAACTGGTCGTAAGCTTGATTCTCGACTGGTTACCAGTGCCATGCTGGGCAATACGCGTCTTTTTAAACATAAGTCCAAGGCAGTAGATGTCAGTTCTGCTTTTACTATCCTGCTGGACTCTAGCGGGTCAATGAGCCGGTCGGTTAAAGAGGCTGAAGCCGCTGTTGTATCAATGTTGTATGCGCTCGATGGTATTCAGGGGGTAACTACCTCGGCATACCATTTCCCACACGCCGCACATAATAGCGTAGGTCTGTTAAAAGGACGGGAGCAAACTTTACGGACAGCTATAGGAACTCATCAGTTTGGTATTGGTACGCAAGGCTGTACTCCTCTTTGCGAATCGTTATGGCCTGCACTTGCAGACCTGACGTCAGCTAAAGCGGATCGCCATGTATTGGTTATAGCAACTGATGGCCAGCCTGATGATATGGCTTCTGCGCGAGCGATGATACAAAGCGCTAAAGATGATGACATCATCGTTATTGGCATCGGTTTCGGTGATGCCAGTGACCGCATGATGAAAAGTCTTTTTGGTGATACCGGTGTTTCTGTCGGTTCTGTTTCTGCCTTACGTAGCAAACTCTTTGAAGTAACCCGTAAAGCTCTCATGTCTTAATCTGTATTTTAATTTCCGTTTTAGCTTTCTAAATTAATTTAATTTATTTTAAAGGTGATCATTATGTCTGCAACCGCAAAATCTAAAGTGGTTCACGAAAATCAACTCTCATTCATGAGTATTTTCGATGCCACTGAAAGTGAATATGATCTGATATCAGCCGATTCAGAACATAATTATGAACTTCGTTTTTCATCAAAGATGGCTTACGAAATAATTCGGGATAGTATATATATCATGACTGCATACCGTAGTACTGGTGAGCAGCGTGTGGATGAAATCCTCTGGATTTGTTCGGAAGAAAATCAGGAAGACTTATGTTCATTTACGAGTTGCTGCAAAATAGCGGGTCTTGATCCATTCGAAACCCGGATGGAAATCCTGCACGAGTGGTCAAGTGAATTGGCAAAACAAGCAAGACTGATTGCGTGTCATCACTTTACTGCTCCCACTAATATGGAACATGTTGCATCCCAACGTATTGGATACGAAAAATACAGAAAAGCGTTTTATCACACTTATCCTAAAGAGGCTGCGAAGCCGCTTAAGAATAAACCTCTGTAATAATACAAACGCTGACTTCGGTCAGCGTTTTTTTCGTGCCACGCTGGAGACTAACATGAATATTTTAAAACATGACTTCGATAGTTCCTCTGAACTGCTACAAGCGGGTTTATTGCTTAATCAATTGGAGGATCTAATAGGGTTTATTTCCACGAATGAGTTCAGGAAAACCTCAATCAATCAGTTCATTGAGGTTGAGGCATCTGAACTTATGGTTTTTAACCTATGGCATCCGATGTGTCCCGATATCACTGAGGTTCATTTCTTCCGTGATATGGATTCAAATTGGTGGCCATACAAGATTTATGAACTCATGTCTGATATAACCACCCAAACCCAATTCATTCCTCGGGTAAATCAATAAAGGTGACATCATGATTCATTATTGGGTTAAAGTGAGACCCGGTGAAACAGATATCCTCGCACCTCTTCGTCATGGGGTTCTCGCCATAAAATATTTGGATGGAGCGCCATTGCTTTTCCAATGGCCTCCTGAAGAAGGATGGACGTTCGAAACCCTGGATAAAGTACAGCCTTGTGGTGTTGAGTTTGGGGCCGATGCATATATTAATGATGTATGGATTGGTACTACAGAATTTTAATCTTTAAAGACTGAATGTCTGGAGTCTCATTTAATGGATATCCCATGCATTTTGTTTATATCAAATAGTCGGCATTATGTAATTACTGAAGACTCTGTTATCGCTTCATGGCCATCACGTTCTGATAAAGAAAGTGAGATCATTCAGCTTAATGACGGTCGGATTATTACTGCAAACAATGTACGACGATTTAACTTCATCGACATTTCAAAGATCGAAAGCCTGACGGCGATTGATGATGGAATTGTCTTTTAACTATATAGATTAATAACTGGAGTCTGTATGAGTGGCTGCGCGTTGATAGAGTATAACAACCGCACCGCCAGAATACGCGGTGAAGTTGCACAAGGCGATAAGCATTATATTCAGTATGCTCTCGCTCACTGGGCTGTCATTGCAATCAGGATTCGCAATACAGACCATCATTTTACCCGATTGCCGGTTGATGAGTGGATTGAAGGAATTGCAAAACAAGTAAATCCTTCTGAGGCTCGTGAGCAGATATTTAATGCTCTATTGCGGTGTAAGCCGGGTATCTTCTAATTCATTTAATTTATCGAGGTATATATGTTTCATTCTGAAACCGAGGATATCTATGGTTTTGTGTCTGGCGATATGTCATTGCGACCTCATTCAATCGATAGAGATTTGCAGGACTTAAGGTTACTACTCGCCGATATGGATACCATTAATATTCTGAACGAACGAGGGATAGGAACTCAGAAAACCATCTTTCATGTAACACAAAATGAGTCGAAGGCATTAATGCTGGTTACTCGTTTAACTTACTGCCAAGGTGGTGGACGATTTACTCACCCTGAATGTGCTCTTCTTGTTGAACAGATAACTGATCTAGGACGTAAGTTGGGTAATAAACATTTCGATGCGGCGATGAATGAAGCAAAACGCTTTATAGCGAATGAGGCTGACTTCATGAAAGAACAAACTGTCTGGTAGAAAATTTCTAAGGAGTCACTCATGTATACTTCAACTACTGCTAAATCAGATCATATTGATAGCTTTAATAACGCACAAAACCGTATGTTGATGAATTACGAACGTGATGAGTTTGAACAAGCTCCCGCTGCCGTACTTTATGATGCTGTCGGTGCTGTCGTAAACGATGAATCTGATATTGATATAATTTTTCGCCTTATGGATATGGAAGGAGAAATGTTGTTTCTCCGCGCAATGAAAAACCTCGGTTGCCAAGAGAATGTTTTTTATTACGCATCTGAATCTGGTGCGGTGCTGACTGCTAACGATGCAACGTTGCTTGAATTTGCTTATAACCTGGGCAAACATATCAGCAATGAGTTCTTTACGCGTTTCTTGCGTAATTCTCAGTTAGCCCGTGAACTCATCGGTAACATCATTCGTATAGGCAACGATGCCCTTAAATTTCCAGATGACGGCCTGAATACAGTATTTGAATGCTGTGTGATGGAGAATTCATCCTGGAAGAACCAAGGCCATTTTAAAGATAACTTTGGTCTTTAAAGCATCTAATTCTTTTAATTAGCTAACACAGAAAAACCCAGTCTTCGGACTGGGTTTTTTTGTATTTGCTGATTTCAAATCATGTAAACAAAACGGATGCACATGAAAATTACTTTTGATTTTTACAGTCAAAACGTTGCCATTTTTGAACTTGTTATTTTAACCCATATGGCAAACTAATCGTAATGCCGTCCGTATTTCTGATAAGGGAGTTTTATGAAGACACTTAAATGTTCTCATAACAGGGCAATGCTTATGCCAGCACACAAAATCCCTGCGGTATTAGTTAACGACGACCCTAAGAACATAGTTACTGATGAGCTGTTGCGTAAATATGGAACACGCATGACTCTCGATGAGGCTTGCTCCGAAATTGGTGTTAAGTCGGATAGTGTAGCCAAACGTATAGGACAGGTCAGATATAGGCATTATGCATTAACTCGCCAACTTGAAAGTGCAAGGGTCTTTAGTGGAAAAAATAGCTTTTTCTGGACGGAGTCTATCGCAAGAATAATTTCCGAGGGTAATTCCGATGAAATATCAATTTTTAACTAAAATCATTATTCCCCTGCTAGTGGGATTTGCTTTTTCTACCTCAGTTCTTGCGGATGAGGGTAACACCCCAACGTCTCAATCCCCTCAGACCACCAGTGACGACCTCGCTGGTGGTCAGGCATTTCTGAATGGAAAAGAGGAAGGTTGGTTCTGGCGTAAATCGCCACCTGAGCCAGTGAAGAAAAAGCCAGTGAAGTTACCTCCTCCGCCGACTTTACCGCCTCAAGAAACGCCTAAACAGGTTGCTCAAACACCTATGGAGTCGACTCCAGAACCTGCCGCAACTGAAAAGCCCGGCCCGGCTCCGTTCACCGTAGCCTGGTTTAATGAAAACATTCAGAAACTACGCAACCAGGCCATCGACAATCCTACCCAAGAAAACGTTAGGGCATATTTTCTGGCCCAACGCATTATGCTGGATAAAGCCAGCCGCTTTACTGATATGGCTAGGTTGGTTACTTCTACCGACCCCCTCATAGATGAGAATAGCCGCCGCTCAACCTCAACATTTGGGGCAATGGATCAATCGAATGAAGCTGAAAACAATTCGAGAACGGTCATAAAAGACGTAGCGACAAAAGCAGGATTGTTTTTCTTCTTCCGTGGGGAAAACTGCTCCATATGCGTAAAGCAAGCTTCTGTTATGAATACGTTTAGTTTCATGACAGACATGAAGGTCATCCCAATTTCACTTGATGGTAAACCTCTTCCAGGGAATATTTACCCGGACTGGAGGCCTGATTCTGGCCAGGCATCAAAGCTCCAAATATCAAACGCACCTGCGATAGCTCTGGCAATCCCGCCATCTACAACACGCATTGTCTCATTTGGGCCTATCAGTGCAGACCAGTTAATTTCAAGAACAGTCCTTATTGCCCACGATGCAGGGATCATTTCTGACCAGCAATATAAGAGCACCTTGCCATATAACGATACCGGCTATATCGACTCAAACATTCTGAATGACATGCCTAAAGACCTAACTCAACAACCTGATGAGTTTATCAAATATATACAAGCTAAAGCTGGCTACGGTTCGACACCTAACCCAAATGCTAATAACCCGGGGGAAAAATGAAGATTTCGCGCAACTATAATATAAAGAATGTATTCCGTAGAAACATTCTTGCAATTTCTATCTGCCTCTCCGGGTTGACAGCTTTTCAATGCGAGGCCACCAGCATTAGTACTCAGCTAGACAGTATGTTCGGCTCTATGTCGAATGTTACAGCTCCCGGTGATTATCAGAGCGTTACACGTGATGGATATACCGGTGGCGGATTTGTTCTACGTAATAAGCTCCGTACATTGACACCTATTAGTATTAGTCTCCCTTCTGCGTCGGGAGGATGTGGAGGGATAGACCTTTTCGGCGGGTCATTCTCGTTCATCAACGCTGATCAGTTCGTCCAGATGCTACGTAATATTGCTTCTAATGCTGCCGGTCTAGCTTTCCAGTTGGCCCTGAACGCTATGGATGCCGTTCTGGATAATGCTATTTCGAAAATGCAGGCAATCATCCAGCAGATGAACGATCTGACCGCAAATTCGTGTCAGTTAGCGAAGGGGTTGTTAGTCGACACTGCCTCTGCATTTGGTGACAGTGCAAAGGCTGCTGTATCTTCTCAGCTGTCCTCTGATGGCCTCTCAGACCAATTTAAAGCCATGTGGGGCAATATGGGTGGTGGTAAAGCACCCGACGTACAAAAACAAGAGGCAGGGAAAAGAAAGGCATGTGACGATTACGGTAACATTGTGTGGTGTTTGCTCCAGAATGGTAGCTTTAGTAATCAATTCATCGGCTCCGAAGATGAGCAAAAAGAACTTATTATGTCTATGACCGGCACCATCATCGTCGGTAGCCAGTTGGGTACAGATAAAGATGGGTCAGCTAAAAAGAGTGTGGTTAGGATTGCTCCACTCGCAACTTCAAATGTCCTGGATTCTTTTATAAATGGTGATGATAGTTTCGATTTCTGGTCTTGTTCAGGTCAGACTAGTACTTGTGAGAATCCCAAAAAACAGACCAAAATAATTAAAGGTCTCGCTGCCAATATCACACTCTTCTTTATCGATAACGGATATTTGAGCTCGGCCAGAACTGGTTCAAACCCTGGGGATGCTAAATTACGGCAAGCAAACTACTACAACGTAGCTGGTGCTACCAGTAAAGCGACTCAAATTGCACGTCATGATTTAGCCGCATCTTATTCCTATATACGTGAACTATCTCCTGTCATAGCCTATTCAGCTGCTTATAACTACCTCAGCGAAATGCTTACGGCTGCTGCGACCGGCGCACGGCTCCAGCAGGAAAATGATAAATCGGCGTCAGTTTATTATAAGGATGCTGGAGAGCTAATCGAAAAGGCAAGGCAAAATCTGTATGTCTCCTATAACGCCATGATATCCCGTTATGGTGGCGAGGCCCGTATACCTGAATCATTCAGCAACTATATGACAACGCTTCCGCAGGTTCATTATGAATCTGAAGGTTCTCTTGATGGCTCGCTCTAACAAGGTAACTTAATATGAGTGAATGGAACGTATATACTGTTGGCAACATTGAATTTATTTATAATATATTCAATTCCGTTGCCATGTTATTGAATGATGGCACTTACGGATCCTTGTTTAGGATTTCAGCACTCATTGGTGTAATTTGTGTCGTGCTTGCTGCTGCTATATCAGCCGGGAAATCATTATCCCTTTCTCATATGTGTGTGGCCGTCGTGATGTATTACCTGTTTTTCAGTGTATCGATGCGCACCAACATTGAAGATGTTACAACGGGTAAGTTTCGTGCTGTTGATAATGTACCAGCGGGATTAGCCGTTGCCGCATCTGTACTGTCTACTGTTGGGTATGCAACTACCGAGAAGATGGAGCAGGCATTTTCTGTCCCAAGCATGACTGAGTATGGGTCTCTGGATCCCCTTTTCACTCTGGCCACTTTATACGACACATTGAAAACGCCAATGCGCTGGACGGGTCAAACTGGTGCTTACGGTGATCTGGACGCAAGCGTTTCAAACTATGTGAAGAACTGCGTAGGCAACGATATTATTCGTGGGTCTAAAACCTTTGCTTCAATGTATCGCTCTAATCAAGGTGTATCAGGGCTAGCCTCGAACGATTCCTTCCAGCGGGTTGTTATTTACGACAATGTACGTAGCGGCTGGTCTACCAGTACTGAAGAATCTTCAAATGGGGGCTCACTTTATACCTGTTCTGACGCGTACACGAAACTTAAAGGACTCGCTACCCAGAACGCTTCTAGCCTGGACTCAGCTTTTGCCAGCTCTTATACCGCATCCGGGCGCACTTGCGGTGGTGCGCCATGCTCAGGTTCAGGAAAAGCCCAGGAAGTACTGAATTTCTTCAACATAAGTGGCACTGATATTCGTGATTTCCAATTGATGTTGGTCATGTACCCTCATTTCAGGGAACTGCCAATGTACGGACTCGAAAGCTCATTTCGTGGTACTGCTGCTGTAACTCGCGCCCAAACCATGACTCAACAGGCATTCCAATGGTCTTCTTCTGGTTCATCATTCTTGAGCTGGATGGGTTCATTTATGCCGATTTTCCAGGGAATAATATACGCACTCGCACCATTTATGGCCTTCCTTTTCGGTCTGGGTATTATGGGTTTGCGACTGGTGATGAAGTACTTCCTCGTTATCATCTGGACATGGACTTGGCTTCCCCTCGCAGCGGTCGTCAACATGTATGTGTTAAACAGTATCCGTGATACGTCAAGCCAAATTCTTGTCAGTTCGGGTTCTGGCGGACTTAGCTTTGCTCAGCTTTATCAGCTCCTGTTTGAGACTCAAAAAAGTATAGGTCTTGCTGGTAATTTATACGCGATGATCCCGGCCCTGGGTGGATTCATTGTCTGGGGCAGTTCTGTTGCCTTTAACTCTCTTGCAAGCTCAGCAGCAGCACCTTCAGCTGCCGATACTAAAACTCTCGCACCTGATGTCACCAACGCTCCTGCGATAAACAGTCGTGGTTCCGATGTTGAATTTAACCCAACACAAGGAACTATCATGGGTGGGTCTTCTGGCACTCTCCCTGCCATTGACATGAAAAAGGTCGCTACTCACAACCTGTCCAGCGCTAAGCAAGAACTAGATTCAGCATCCAGTTCCTTGACTGCCCAATCTGGAGCAATGATTAGCCAGGTGGCCAGTAACATGAATTCTGGTGGACATTCGCAAGTTTATAGTGACGCTTCCAATGCAGCATTTGCCAGCCTGAGCAGCTCAGATCGTGCCCTTGTCAGTTCTGTGGCTAAAGAACAAGGTATTTCTGATATGCAGGCGCTTGTCTCTATCGCCAAAGGTGATGTGAGTGTCGGTGGCGGTGCGGGAAGTTCAAGTGCTGGTGTTGGTGTTAAAGGTGGAATGTCACGTTCAGAGGCAGAAAGCAGTGGCCTGAGTAATGACAACAGTGCTAAGTACGGTTCTACAGACAGCGCCTCGTCGCACAAAATAGACAGTGCGACCCAGTCACGCATCGTCAATACCGCAGCAAGTGCGATGTACCAGTCCTTATCGCAAGAAGGTGAGAGTTCTCAATCGACTCGTTCTTTTGCTGAGGCAAATCAAAGAATGCAGTCCGCACAAAAGAACTTCCAGGAAGCAAACTCCTTCGTTTCAAGTACCTCAATGGGCCAGACAATGAATGCTGCGCAACTTGCTACAGCCATTGGTCGTAATCATGATGCACAAGCAACATTGACTCAAACCCTCGCGGCGCACCCGGAACTGTCCAGCAAAATCGCCGGTGATGCAGCGAGCCTGACCTCTTTAGGTATGACTCACGAAGACGCGCATACCTTTGCTCAATTCAAAGCAGCCAGTGAACTTGGTGTTGCCGGTGCAGTAGCTGCCAAAGCCGGGTTCATTAACGCTGATTCCAGCCCAGTACTGACGACAACTGCATCTGAGCAATACCGTGGCGTGAGTGGTGGAGCTGAAAGCGCTGGTGGCCGCGCAGTTGCTGGTGCAGCGGACGTTGGCAACTCCGTTAATGCAGTAACAGGCCGATCTTACGGAGCGCTTGGTGAAGCACATGCGTCATCGTCTGATGGTTATGGGCAAGGCCAGGTTAATACTGTCGGGGGACAGAATAGCGGTGCAGTTGAGCAAATTCACAAGGGAAATGAGGGTGAAGTCATGACGAAAGCGGGTAACACCGCCGCAAATGATTTCGAAAACAACCACTATAATCTTGGCGGTATTACTGGCGATTTTAATAAACTCGTTTCTCATGTCAGTAATGCGTTCAAAGAAAGCCCGGTATATGAACAGGTACATGATCAGGCCAGAACCATCGCTGGGGAAATTCCGCTTGGTGGAGATGCAAACCGCGAAGCGGCGCGAGATTCTATTGTGAACTACTACGCCATGACTAAAGCTGGAGCGTCTGAGCAACAACTTTCCCAGGCCCGCAGTGACATGATGGCACGTATTCAACTCGCGACGGGTGGTGAAAATGACAATGGAACGGTTATGGGCGGAAATACTGCTCTTGCCCGTGGTATTGCAGCCCGTATTGATAATGCCGGTTTAGACCGTTCAGCCAATGATGGCTCCATTATTCAACAGGCTACTACTGCACTGAATACCGATCGCCAAACCCACGAATACAACACCGGTGGCATGGCCAACAACCTTGGAGGGATGCATCAGGCATCAAATGGAGGTTCTGCTGTGGGTGATGGCGTCCCTTACGCGATGGGAACCCACAACCAGGGATACGGCGAGGCTGAGACAATGACCGTTAATGCCCAAGGTGCTGAAGGTCATAATGGTTTAAACCAGAACTCAAACTATGGTGGGTCTGAGACAACAAACATTAATACCCAAGGCGCTGGTGGTCATAGTGATTCAAATAACGGAGGTACAATGTTCAGTGATCCGCCACCTGCACGTGCAACCCAGTCGCATCAGGAGTATGTACCTGTGCATCCACGTAATAAAGAGAACAATGGAGGTCATAGTGGTGGAAATGACGACATGATAATTTCATCGAGTAAGTGATTCGCAATAAAGCCCTGCAATCTTGCAGGGCTCTTATGTGGTCACGAACATGTATACGACAGGAAGGCTCAGTAAAGAATAGAGCAGAATATAAAACTCCCACATACGCTCACATTTGCTCTTGAACGTTCTGCCATTTTTTCCACGTCCCCTCTTACCATTTCCACCACCATAATCTGAATCGCTTGGCCCCGATAATGGGATAAGGCCAGTAATACCAAACATGTCCATAAGTACCTCCAGTCGGTAATATTCAAGACGCTGAAAACACCCTCGTTTTGCCGTCCTTCTTTATTGTCTGAAACCAGTCTGTTTAATACGCTGCCTGCTTAATCCTTCATTTTAGTAGCTTCGCATAGAAATGCTGGCTGACGAAATTTAGTTACCGAGATCTCTGATTTCATAATCAGTAACCACGACAAAGGTGATCATAGAATGAAAAACCTTTTCCGCAAAAAATGGTTTTACAGACCACTCTGCACAATAACGATGTTATGTCACCTTGGTGTTGTATCCTACGTGCCGTATGCCTTTTCAGCAACGACCCAGGAAAACGTTACATCTGCCACTAATTTCTATAAAACACTGCCGCAAGTTTCAGCTACGTCAAATGGTACGGTTCAGTATGGAAAAGGCCAGGCCGTTGATTTGAACTCTGCTTATCCAAATCAAGGTTCATCAACTTCACTGGATAGCCTGAAAGGAACCTACGGAGATGACAGCAACACGCTAAAACTGGGCAATACAACCAACGCCAATCTGAAAACCGAAAATTCACTGCGCGGCGAAGCTTACCGAACGCTGGTGGGCTCAACGAAAACTACAGCAAACATTAAACCTGATGATTCCATCTTTGATGGCCATAAAGACTTCCTGGAGAATCAGGATAAGTACATGCAAGATCTTGGTGATTGTTCTATGACCAAGACCATGACGAATAAGGACACCGTCAACCATATCCCTGATTATCGCGAATGTACCCGTACCACAAGTGTCAGCGGCACATTCACCCTCTACCATCCTTACGTTGCCGGTATGCTCTCGCATTATAGTGGCGCGGCGAACATCGGTTCTTGCGGCACTAACTGCATCGAACTCTGGCTCGGGACTGTCGGTGATAACTACTGGGACGGCAACTGCACAATATTTGAACAGGCAATGGCCGTCACTGTCTACAATCCCCAGGCAGTTACCAGCGCCAAGATCATCAGGGCTAAATGGGATGATTACATGCAGATTTATGTCGGTGGTACAGATAGGGGTAGTTTGGTTTGGGCAGGGCCAAAAGGTTTAAACGTCTTCCCGCCAGAGACATCAGGAGCCTGTGAATTAAAAACAAGCTGGGATCAGTCGATTAATGTAGATGTAACAGCACAAATCCGAAATACCCCCCAAAATGGCGTTCTTAATTTCAAAAACCGTGTGTCAGTGACTGGCAGCGGCGAAGGTTATGCTCTCATTTATATTTACTTTGACCCAAACAAAATTATCTCGGATAACGCCTGGACTGTTGATAAACCTGAACAATTCGATACGTTGCTGAAGGCCATCAACGCCGGGTATTGCCAGAATTACACGGTAACCTGCCGCGAGACAGTCATTCCTGATGCAAATGGGTGCGCAACCATAAATGGCGCACGTATCTGCGAAAACCAGCTTGCTAAGCCGCCGATCGGAGGTCTCTCACCTTTCTGTAAGTCTGCAACGGTAGTTTCCAACTGCGGAACCGACGGTGGCGTTAACAATACTTGCAAGCAGTACGATGCAAACACTGCATGTAAATTCATTAAGTCCACTTGCATAACAGGTGCGGAGGGTGACAAAAATGGGTGCTGGCAGGCAACCGAGGTATGGGATTGCGGAACGGATGTCGTTGTACCCAATACCTCCTCCACCGATACCTATACTTGTCCTGGCGCTGTGCAATGCCTTAATGGGTCTTGCCTACAGCCTTCTGCTGAACCAAGCGGCGATTTCAACAAAGCAGTTGCAACTCTTCAGGCCGCAACTTACGCATTGAATGAAATGAAGTGTGGCGATGATACTGACGAAACCAACCGTTCCTGCACTCTTTTTAAAGGTGAGTCTGCACAATGTAAATCGGCGATGGGGGGATGGGTGGATTGTTGTGATCAGCCCGTAGATGTCAGCTGGATTCAGTATTTGCAGTTGTCCTACTACACTCTAAAAATTGCTGATGCTGTCTCTGTAAAAGCCGGTATGTTCGAACAGGGAAAAGGTATTTTTGACATGGGTTCCGAACTTATGACTAATGCCATCGATACAATAACTCGACCAGCTATTTCCGCTTTCAACAGTCTGGTTGGGTCGGCAGGTACTGAAGCGGCTCAGCAAGCTACAGAAGCAGGTTTGTCCGGTTTGATGAATCAGGCTATAGGAGCGCTGACGAAACAAGTTGCTCAATGGACTCTTGATACCTTCGGCCCTGCTGCGACGAATCTGATATTTGAAAGTGCGGCCTCTGGCGGTGGCGCAGCCGTAACATCGTCTGGCCTGGCTACATCTGTTCAATTGTCGTCAACTATTGTTTCGGCAATATCCGTGGTTGGATATGCTTACATGGCGTACCAGATTGCTAATATACTGGTCAACATCATCTGGGCTTGTACTCCTGATGAATTTAAGCTTGCCGTTAAGAAAGAAACAAAATTGGCCGTGCATATATCCAGCTGGTGTGAAACAAAGTTTCTGGGTGTCTGTATCGAGAAACGGTCAAGTTATTGCACGTTTGATTCTCAGATTGGTCGCATCATTCAGGAACAAGGGAGACCAATGTTAGGTATCGGCTGGGGGGATAAAAAGAACCCGGATTGTCGACCACTGACGTTAGAAGAATTTGGACGGATTGATTTTAACAAACTCGATTTGTCAGAGTGGATTGGTTCACTTTACGAGGCGAAACTTTTACCTAAAGCGTCGGAAATAAATCTGGATAAGATAACCGGTAAAGGAAACGTATTGAATATAGATGGATCTCGCCAGAACTCCCTGGAGCGATTCCAGAGCGGTGTTGACAGTATCGATGTTGATGCGGCGAAATCTAGCACAGAGGCTGTTTTGAAAACTCAATAGCTTTGCAGGATAAGAAGCCCCGACTTTATGTCGGGGCTTTTTTTTTACTTTCTGAACAGGTATTGCTTACCGTCACTGAATACCATTGGTTCATGTTCAGGAGAGCCTGGTAAGAACAGAGCCCGCTGAGCACCCAGTTCTTTACTCATTTCTTTAACCAGACCTACGTTAGAGGCTCGTGTTGCATAGAGGTTGAAGCAGTCATTACCGATAATGAATGTCACCTGACCGCTGGTGCTGATAGGTGGTTTCGGCAACGTTGGAGCTATATCAGCATACGATACCCAATCACCGTTCGTCGCTTTCCGACGAACTGCATTTTCAACAGCACCGCCTTTCCCCTCACACATCCCACCAACTTTGTATCCATCCATCCGGGTTAGTGTTTTCCAGAAAATCGCATTGACCTCACGCTCATTATCTTCCTGAGATTTACCGTTCCATGACGCGACACGCACCACGCCATCAACAATAGCAGTAGGCTGTTGGGCCGTTAAAACAGACAGCACAGGGATGAAAGATGTGTGTGTCGCGAAGCCCGCAGCCACATCGGCCACTCCATTACCTCCCAGGTTGGTTACACCTTTTTCACCAGCCTTAACCGGGGTTTTGAGAGGGACAAGCTGCCCATTGGACGCGAAACCGTTATAGATAAGGTATTGATCGCCAGCATCGGTGATCTGACGTAAATCCATCGCTCGGGCAAATTTCAAAGCATCAGATGGATTGCTGTCAACCGGCATAGCTGGTGGTTGAGAAGCCGCGCAACCAACTAACATCAGCGATACCAAAGCAAGACCAGAGATTTTCTTCATTTTATTTTCCTTGGGACACCAGTAGGTTTGTTATTCAATACTAACCCGACTCATTCACGTGACGAAGTATCCAGGCAATAAAAAAGCCCGTTAAAACGGGCTTTTTTATGAAATTTAACTTAGTCACTTACGAGCTTTCATTTTCAGCTTCTGTATCAGAGCAGAACGGACAAATATGTTTTTTCCGTGGACGGTCACAACTCTGCGGTGAAATAAATGAAAGATCGCAACGGTAACACCTTACCATACGTATTTCTTCAGCTCGAAAATCACGAGCAAGAGTCCAGGCCTCGTTGGCATCAATCATCATTTTCGAGGCTTCTTCCGGGCGGAATTTAAGGTTTAGTTCCCGGTAGATTTCGAACGCACTCACCACATCAACGATGTTGTCACTGTTGTTTGGGTCTTTCGAACGACGCAGATAGATGCTCATAAAATTGGTTGCCTCAACCTTTTTATGTGTCGTATTGAGCAGCGTCTCTGAATGTTTAAGTCGTCCGATTGATACATCACTCAGATGGAACTCTTTTCGCAAAAAATCAATAACACGGTCACTTGCATTAAGCGAATGCACAATGATCTTTCTACGAAATCCTAATTTTACCATTTTCTGTGTTAAAGCAAATTTATCTTCATCCCGGACAAGAGCAGCCTTCATAATCAATTACTCCAATGAGAATAGCGCGACTGTAAGTAACCTGTTAATTCTAAGGTTGGGTTGGGGGCTCCAATAACTGTACTGAAGTCACAATCTACTAAATCGGCAAATGGACGAATAGGTTTAAAATATATTTTGCCGGTTATGATTGCATCGATTGTTTGTGCATCATCCATACGTTCGACAAGCTGTACGGTTTTTTCATTATCAAACCAGTAGAACGTTTGGGCAACAGTCCCCGTATTAATGAAAACACGAACACTGAATACCAGCAGGGCAAGCCGTAGGATGTATGAGTCATGACGAACGAATTTTTCTACCTCAGTAGATATCTTGCGCTCGGGATCATGACAGATATTAAAGATGGGCAAGTCATACTTCTCCATCGATAAAGCGAGCTTGGCCTGATTAGATTTCTCTATCAAAAATTCCCGGTCTCCTTCTGCTAACTCAAAAGGGCTTTTATACAACGATTGCGCACGGGTAATAATTGAGATGGCAGTCTGTAGAAAATACAAATTTTGATTAATCATTTTCGATAAGCCTCTTCCATACGCGTAATACGCGCTGACCATATTCACGAGCCTTGCCTTCCAACTTAGGGTTTTGAGTGTTGTATCCACCTATCGCCAGTTCTATATCGCCAGGGTTAGCTTTGATGGCTGCACACAAAGTCTTTGCCCCGATTCGGATGTTTGTATCGACATCCAGGAGTTCTTCAGGATGGTTAACATACTGTCCGTTCCAACGAAAATTAATTTGAACGATTCCAATATCTGTTACCGGAGTGGCTGAGAGATAGCGGGCTAGCGCTCTCTTTGCATCTTCATAACTTGTCGGGTAATACGACCCATAAACATAGTTGTTCAATGCCCAGGGGCTGGGAACAACATACCCCTTGGTTCCTGCATTATTTTTACTCTCGGTGAGTGCCACCGCGTAGAGAAGGTACGGATCGAGGCCACACTCTTTCTGGGAATGCTTTTCCCAAGAAGTGCCACGAAGATCTACAAGCCTGGCGTTCGTACTCGTGCAGTAAGCAGCACATAGTAAAGCGAGCACCAAACTCTTCGTTGCTATCTGCATTTCCCCTCCCCACAAACCCTACAACGGCATCAACTTATGCGAACACGCCTTGGTGTAACCTTTTCATTAACGCCGCTATCTTGATTGTCGCCTGTCTCCCCAACGCCCGATTTATCTCCAGGATTGGGATCCGGTATTTTTCCAGCAATCTCAGGCTTACTGGTAAGGTTCGCCGTCGATAACTGGTCATCTTTAACTTCGAACTCTTGAATATCACTGCCCACACAAAATGGCGGGCCTGTATTGACTATATCGTTGCTAACCACGTGACGAAATTTTGGTTCAGTGTCCTCATTTACTTTGGGTAAGTGGCCGTCTCTCTGACTAGTCATCAGACCAGTCTCATTTTCTGTATTCGGCCCACGGACTGATTTCTTCTGTTCTGATTTACGTTTTTTTGAAGTCTCACGGACGATACCGGGTATAAAACTGTCACCTGCTAGCAATGCTCGGTTTGCCAGCGCCAATAGTGAACTGCTGCGCTGGCCAGACTGTTTTGATTCCAGATAATTAATCAGCTCTGGAAACAGTATTGGATTAATCGTCACTCGAACTTGCATGAAACCCCCTTTGCTCAATCATCGCCGTAAAGCATCAAGTCAACGCCATAGTTCCAGAAACCAATGGCATTACTGGCAACAGGCAACGGGCTCGATACGATCCTGGCTCGGGGGAATTCTTCTCGTATGGTCTGTTCGTAGAACCTTGTCCCACCACCGGCAGCTGCAATGATATGGACTGGCCCGAGAACCCTTGTCGATTTTCGCAACTCTTTGACTACATCACTGGCGATGGAGGGAATAGCTTCTTCAAGCAGAGGACGTAGGGAAATGTGGCGGAACCCATTAAAGAAAGACTGCTCATTGTTACGGAGAGCGATTTCAATAATTTCTGGTAGATCATCAATTCGCTCTTCCGGGTTATCGGCATTAAGGCGGTTCACAATGCTTTCGATAATTGCACTGGTTGCTTTTAATGATGAACCTGAAGAGCCTGATACCCTGCTTCCGCTCTTAAAGGCGATGTAGTCCATCGAGAAGAAGCCAGGGTCAACCACGAGAATGGTCGACTTCTCTAATTCTTCCTGACTGATAAGGCCCGGTCTGTTAACGATGTCATTGATGACACCAACGCCCTGCTGAAGAACGAGGCATTTTTTAACAGTCACTGTTTTTCCTGGCGCAATAGTAAACGTACCGGTGAGCCTCGCAGTCAGTTTCGCGCGTTCACTTTCATTAGCAAGACGGACAGGTAAACCAGTTACTACCAGGTCGATTTCATTGCCTGCTTTAGCAGTGATTTTATCCAGTGAGGCCAGATATAGTGCCAGGTACATTTCTGTCATGTGGTAACGGTCATGCAGCTCACGCGCATCGGGGCGTTCGGTAAAAGCCCGCCATTCTTTACCTCCTGGGTACACCAACACTTCATGTTCGCAGCTACGCTTTACCAGCCGCACATCATCTACTGGCTCATTCGTAGCGTAGGCCGGATAAATACTGACTGTGGGTTTGTCATCCGCTGAATCCCCTACAGCAATTTTTACATTGCTGTATCCAATATCAATTCCGCAGACAACCAATTTGTCATTGCTCATTCGTTAACCCTGCAAGTTAAAAATGAATTACTGCCACTCCGATAACATTTGAGCGCCAAAAAGGGGTTCGCACTAACGTAAAGAAAGGTGGCCTCCCTCTGTCAACGTCGGGAATTAACCGTTAACAAGTTGTAACATGGTATTCAAACGATCATCGATTACCATTTTTTTTATCGGCAAAACGTCCCCATTTTTGACATTAATAATGGCTAGATACGGACGTTTAAAATGTCAGATATGTACATAAATGCTGCATGAAACTGGACGTCATATATGGCTAAATCCGGCCCTAAAAACCTTAACCCCTAACCTAAATCAGACTGAGGAAATTAGGTGGTAATGTATGAGGGCAACACATTTAGATTGGCTTTCCGCCTGGGGATTTCGCGGAGTATATATACTAAAAACACATGCTTCGGTGAGGTGAATTAAGGTATGTTGTGGCGATTACTCAAGGGTACACTTCGTGAAAATTTTACTTAAGCACAAGTTATAATTTCACTTAAATATGCATATCTCCCCTTCACTTCCCCCCCAAAAAAACTCTCTCAAACTAGTATATATACCTACAAAATGTGACATAAATCACTATGAAGTTACTGTGATTTAGGATTGATCCTGAAGACGGAGGGAGGTGATGGAAGTTTCAGCTGCGTTTGCCATTGTATTCTCCAGAAAGGTAACAAAAAGTGGAAAAGCCAGAAACATAAGTTTCTGCCATATCATATAGCGACTCTACATAATCGTTTACTAAGAGGTTTGTGCAGCGGTGGGCGTCATCCCGTTAATCGCCTCTACATTAGGGGAAGTAAGTTTCCATTATATTCCCCAGAAACCTATTAAAAATCAGAAATGCCCAGAAACGTAGTTTTCTGCCATATCATATAGAGATTGGCAAACTGCTTGATTAAAATAAAATGGCTTGATAAAAGTACCCGTACAGATAGATATTAATAGCTCAATCACCAGATTGCCATTGTATTCTCCAGAAACATGCAAAAAATGAGAACACCCAGAAAGATACTTAACTGGAGAATCAATCTTTCCTGTTTTGGAACTGAAAACTAAAAATCGAACCTGAAAAGGAGTTTTCTCTTTCTCCAGAAACATAGAGTTCTGGCGTAATAATAGAGATTCTCTTTTTTGGGGTTAAGTCCTAATCAAAAAACATCGAGGTGGTTTTATGCAACTCGTCGGGTACATCAATGATCTGGAAAAGGCTCGTGATGCGGTTGATTCAGCCGCAGAACTTCTGTTTAACGAGGCCAATAGTCTTCGGGAGGAATACTGGGACAAAGCTATTGCTGATGACGAGAAGGCACGGTACAGCTTTAACGTAACCAGGCAAGGAACAACTATCAGGATCCGCTGGGCCAGATTGACACCTTTGCGCAAAGCTGGTGGAGGCATTGATCGTGTCGTTCCCAAATACCTACCTCTCAACAAAGGCGAATCATATCCACCAGCGAAATTTAAGGATGCAAGCCAGCGAGAACTTGCGCTTATCGAACTGTATGAAGGTCAGCTTATTTGGTTGCGTGATGAGTTACGAAAAAACCGTGCAATTCGGCAGGCACTTTCACTTCGAATAACTCACCTAAGAAAACAGCTTTAGAAATACAAACCGCTCTGGAGTAAACATAACGGATATACATGAATACCAGGCGATGACCTGGTATTTTTGTTAGTGAGCCTTCAGGCGATCTGTTAGTGAGCCTTCAGGCGATAGCGGACTTATCGCGGCGGAAATGAATCAGGATGATCGCAATATGATCGCGAGTGTTTTCGCCCGGGTATGATCGGGTGGGAATGCAGCGGACTATTTCGCGGGCGCGAATATGGAAGGTAAACAAAGCGGAAGCGATAGCGTCGGTTTTCTCTATTTTTACATCGGGAGGTTGAGCATGGTAATAATCAAACCGCACGATGTCGGAGGAAAGATGAATTTCCTCCGGGGGTTTTTATGGGCAACCGGAGGTTGCCCTGGTTTTAATCGCCGGGGAAAACCAAAAGTGAATAACCAACATGGTTTTCCTCCGGGGGTTTTTGTCGCGGCGAGTACCGCTTAGAAATTGTGATCGGCTATCGAAACGGACAATATGAAGTCGATACCCTCGTTCGGAATAACTTCCCTCCCGATACACGCGTAAACAAAACGAAACCATTAACAAATTATCGCTCAGATTATCAAAGTGGATCATCTCCGTCTCATACCAGCCAAATTCCCTTGTAAACCGATCTGTATTCGCAAAAGGATCCGTTATTGGGATAAAACCACGCCAGAATCGCCTCAGAACGATTCTGAGCTTATCCCCCTGGTATTTTCACGATCGGATTGATTAAAACGCGCCTGAGCGTTTTGAGCGCGTTTTGTAGATCGACATATCTGTAAATTTCCTGAGTATGGTTTGGCTATGCCCTGATTTTGTTCCGAACGGGGAAGCCGTTATGATTAGGTCTGAATGTAAAGCACTTGTAGAGGTGATGCGGTATGAGTCACGAGCGCATTGAGGTTTTTGGTGATGGAGGCAGCTGGATAGCCGAAAGGCTTAAGTCATTCAGGTTAACGATCTTGGGTCAAAGTGAGTCGTTGTCTATCGTCAGGAACCCGACTGACAATTCTGCCTGGGTGACTCACGATGATACCGGCCTTGTTTTATGTCCCCTCCATGTTGATGGTTCGTTGGCCCCGGATATCGCTGAAGCTACTGAGACGGTGGAGAAATACATCTCCCGAGTGAGCCCTGCGGGAATATCAGCACGGATAAAGCAAGCCCGTAACCACCTGGATAGAATTGCCGCACCGGTAGACTCACGTTCTGCGGCAGCACTGTTAAGACGTGGCGGAATCCCGATTCTCTCACTGCGAACCACGGAATATCTGAAGTGGTACGAGTTGTTAGCGAGACTGGCGAAAGGTCAGGCTCTGTCACCATCCATCTGGGTGGATAACTACCTTGCCGGTGATACACCAGAAAGTGCATGGGCTAATGGACGCGGACTCTATGAGTTAATCAACAATGGGAATATGACATCAGCCAATACGATTTTCCCGGTCTGGTATTCTGTAGCTCTCGCACTGGGAAGATTCACAACAGAAGAACTACCTGTGATGAACGCCTGGCCGAGCTATTGTGATGGAACCCGTGTGGAGAGTTTTATCCAGTTGTATCGTGATTAATTCTTATTCATATGTCATATGATTAACGCTAAAGAAGATCTGCGGTAAGTCTGGCCGTTACCCGGAACCCCGGGACAGACCGAAACTTGCTTTCGGGTTGTCTCGGGGTTGGCCGAGCGAAGCGCTGGCAAGCACCACACCTATTTTGAGGAGAAGCCAATGTTAATTTCGTATAAGAGCAAATTGAAATTAGGATCTATCGCACTATGTTCATTTGGTGTAGGTATGGGCGTTATGCTATCAAAAACCGTTCCACTATCTTTAAGCGCTGTAGTAGTACTCGCCTTTTTCTGGTTACTCTCAATCATTTGTTTAGGGGTTGCTGCTTTCTTTTGTTCCGATTGAAATTGTGTAGTTCATACAGTACCCCGAATAATCCCCGCCTTTGTCAGTAGATAACCGTGAGGCAGACCGAAACTTGTTTTCGGGCTGTCGAGGGGTTGGCCGAGCGAAGCGCTGGCAAGTACAGACCATATTGTTCCCCCTGCATTTCTCATCGCTAAATTCTTTCTTGAAATATCGTCAGATTCCCTGTTTGTCACCCACCAGCCTCATGTTGTTATTGACCTAACTGCCATTCAATGGGAAGCAACAATGTTTAATTTAATCGCGAAGGCTAAAGAAGCAGGTTATCAATTCTGGATCAGTGCCTCCAAGGTACTGACAGTTACTACCGGAACCGAGATGGGGCTGACGATTATTAAAACTGTAACTGATATTAACCCTTGCTTGCTGGTGGCGGAGTTAATGAACCTTGGGATCACGTTATCCCCAGATAATAATTATTTCTGCTGGTTGGATAGCGAAGGTGTCCTTTGGGCCGTTGACCGCCACCATCTCTATCGAGGAAATACAGGGGAGCATGGGGTAAACTGGGATGTCGTCTATCATCACGGCATGGTAATTAATACCCCTGAGCAGGCATCCATCCTTTTCAAAATTCCCCACATTGGGCGCTTTACTGCCACTGTAATGTATAGCGCTGGCTATACACCCGACTGGGCTCTTCCAGCCTTTGTTGATTTTTCTGGTGAACCGGATCATGAAACAATACTGTCGTGGTTATCCGAGGTAGGCATTCGTAATGCAGGAATGCATCTCGAAGATATTGAGTTTCTTTCTGTTGAAGAAAATCCCGACGCTTATATCTCTCTTTAATGAGGTCTCTGTATGTCAAACGTTAAACCTTATTCCTGGGTAGTTCGCTTCGATGTTGCTCCTCAGTGGGTAGCTGACGGCTTTATCATGACAGATACCACAGCTCTCGAAATGCTATCTGATGTTATCAACTATGCAAACGATCACGAACTTGCCGCATTGGTTATTTCAGCACCCGATGCAGAAAGAATTTCCGAGGAGCAAGGCTATTTGGCTTCTAACAATGCGGAGCTAATGCGTCAGGTGCTAATCGGCTCACCGCAGGCATATGCTAAAGCATCTGTGGCAAATACCCTGCTAAAGGCTATAACCGCACTTGAGCAAACGCAGGATAATAAGCAGGTCGTTAAAGAACTGCATTCCAGCCTCGCTTTACTGACGGGCAATAAGCCTATTTCGGACATTATCTGGTTTCCAACCCCAGAATAATTCTTTCATAAAGAGCTTAAATCTTTAGCTCATTTATTTATGGATTTTCTATTCGTCAGCCACCCAGCGTGTGTTTAACTGAAGTTAGTAAACAAAACGAAAAACATACGCGGGGTGATTTATGAATACTGCAATTCATCAAGTACGAAATAACGTTCGTCGCACTACATCTGCACGTCCTGTTTGTTATCCAGTTCGCCCGCAGACAGAGAAAGAACTTTTTTCTGTAGGCCGCAGCCTCTGGTATCGCTACACCACTTCATTTGGCCCGTGCCGTGAAGTTCACCATCATCATGTGCAGCAGCTTGCACACCTGGTGGGTAAATCTGTTGGCTATGTTGAACATGCCATTAATCATTACCTCACGCATTGAACGAGGCGGCTTAATATGTCTACTCAAATCTATTGTGCGGTGCTTCGCCATTTCATGATGATGGCTGCATCCTCCCAGCACTCATTGATTGTGCTGAAGCAATTATATAACGCAGAGATTTCATCGAAAGCTCACCTGGCCGGTCTCTCCGTGTCCGAAGCTGAAGCGCTCCTGGCTCTACCATCCACCAGCTGGCGCAAACGCGATGATGTAATTCATGAGCTGAACATTCGCCTTAAGCAACTCACTAGCGTAGCCACACCGCCAGCTCAACAAGTCGCAAACTGAAGGAGTCTATAACATGCTGCCATTTCTCATTTTGCTGTTCTGCTCATCGCCTGAGACGGCGCGAATGATCCTAATCTACGCTACCGATGAATCTGCGGCCCGCCTCCAGGCGCTTGAAGATTTCGCACGTCTGAATGATTCGGGTTTTGCTGCTTCCGCCCAAACCCCATATGAGTGGGAGAATCCTCACGGTGACCAGCTCTTTATTGAGTCGGTATACCCGGTTCCATCCGGCGATTTATCTGCTATCCGCCGTATGCTCGGGGATGACGATGCCCCATATACCGACAAGCACCTTATTGCCGGTTTACTGGAGGACAGCCGACGTATCCAGATGATTGAACCGAATGCCGGTACTCTTTCTCGTATTGCTCAGGCAGAGCAGTACCTTCAGTAGACTTGTGTTCCGACCGCCCACCAGCAGGTGGGCTTCGGGCTAATTTCCTGTACGAGGTATGTATGCAAGGTACACCACGCTGGTGGCAGAACGGTCGTCGGGTGCAGGCCGTTCTCGCAGAGAATCAGACCGCAGATGTAAGGCTCAATATCGGCCCAGAAAATGACTTCTGGTTTACTGATGATGGTAATAATCCTGTTGCTGTGCTTAGGGTTATCGGCCCGGTCTGTCCACTGGATCCGCTAAAATTCACCTCCAGTATCACTGATGTCCTTCCTGAAGATGTCCATAGCTATAAAAAAGCCCTTCAGGAACACCAGATGATAAACCGGCCTGTCTCGTTCTATCTTGCACTTGCCGATGCCTGGTTGCTTGTTAACGAACAGCAGCCGGTTTACCAGTTCCGCATCCGAAACCAGTACAACGGCATGACTACTGAATGGAATTCCGTTGCCCGGGACAAAGTCATTGAAGTGATTAAGATGCAGCCGGAAACCGCTGAATTCCGGGTTCTCGTCCCATCGGCTCCTGAGCCTGCTGCGAATGCCCGGCAGTTGATCTCAGAAATTGAAGGTCTGCGTGAAGCTATTGGGAAACTCTACCCGGCAAATACTGATGTACGTCGTATTGCCAGAAACAGCGGCTGGATGCATGTATACGACGACACCAATGCCAAAATGAACTTTGCAGACAATGCCAGAAATACCCCTTATCTCGATGCCTTTGTGACTCAACTGCATCTCTTCCTCACAGATGATCGAGAGTAGATGTAAAACCTCCCTGAATCTTTCTGCTCTAACCAGCGCTGTCATATAGCATTTTTTTGACGGCGCTGCCGGTTGCGCTTTTATCAAACATGGTAAATACATTGTTTCATGCTGTCTGGCTCCCGGGCGCGGAGTTATCGTTGATGGAACCAAGTTGAGATATTCGAAATGAAAAGACCAACGGCACATAAAAATGACCGTCTGCCGGTGCGAAGATCTAACCCTACAACGCCTCAAGCAAGAGAGCGCGTTATTGCCGGGCTGGTGGCCTCAGCTACATCTGACTTCGTCTACCTCGTTCAGTGGCTGAAATCAGGAAAGCAGAACGGTGACCCTCTACAGCTATCCAGATGGGATAGCCTGAGAAATGCAATAAGCCACCTTGAGACGCTTGATGCTGGTGTACAACCTGACTGGCGCAAAGTCCTCACCCTGGTGTCGCGGGAAATTCATACCAGCCATAATGTCCAGGCGGTTGTTACTCCTCCGTCTAAAATCGCCGGTGGTATACTCAGCAACCTTAACGACATCAGCCAGAAGATAGCGACCGGGCTTGCTTCCCCTGACATGCTCGGCAGGCTCGATTATATGCTTCAGTTGACCGCAGGCCTGGCAGGTGGTGATGATCTGACGCAAAGCATCCGTAAGGTTTCAGACAGTGCAGAAAAAGCCCTACGTGGTTATGACAAGCCGCAGGCAAAGGCCAAAACGCCTAAACCGGCCCCACCAGCTCCTGCATTCCGGGATGATCAGACGTTCAGGCAAGAGTGTGCGCCACTGATTGGGGTTGATGACCTCTTTGTTCTGGCTAATTGCCTTATTGCGATGTCCGCCCGCCTGGGCCGTTCTCCTGTCAGCCTAGCGAAACGCGCAGCGGGTTTAAAAGGTGTGATTAAACCCGATATGCTGGCTGACCTGCTGGAGCTCTTACAGCAGGACGTGGATCTGACCGCCCTGGCCCCGCCACCCAGGGTTAAAGACGATAATAGCCGCAGTGATGGAGGTAAGCTCGTCGGTTTAACCGGGGTCGTCGAAGGTGGCGCGTCAATCGGTGCTGAAGCGCAGCGTATCATCACCGCAGAACTGAAGAAGCACTCGCCGCTCACTTCGGCGCAGCGCGTATCTTTCGATACCGCCCGTGCGGGTCTGGCGCTGGAGAGCGATACATTCCGGGTTATTGAAGAGATCAGACGTATTGCAGCATCACTCAACTGGAGACCGCTGGCTGTCGCGGCCCATGCCGCGCATAAATCGCCTGGTATCCGCCCGGAGATTGCCGGGGATGTGATCACGTTGCTGGCGCAGGATGAGGCCTTAACCACCAGCAAGCCTAGCCGTTAAGTACCTGCCGCGCTGACTACAGCTTACCTCGCGATATTGCACCAGCAGCTCAGAAATAATACCGGTATAAACGTCCGCGTTTTGCCGGTATTTTAATTCGCCCTATTTTTAGAATTAGCGATAATAGCGTTGCTTATTACGTATTTTTACACTCAGAAACCTTCGTCACATGAATAGGGTATGGTTCACTGAATAGACAAAGACGTTAAATCTGGTCAGCTACAGAAAGGAGGATTTATGTAAATGCTCTCGTTACGTTCAAACTCTTAAAAAACTGCCGCGCCTGCCTATATAAGCCAGGCTGTAGACCTGAAGTCTACAAATTTAGCGTTACTGACAATTCACAATCCAGTGAACCGGCCCACACTAAGGAGGTTATATGCGAACGCGTAACTTTAAATCTGAGTCTATGTAATCTGATCAGCTGGCGCTGCCGAGAATGGCGGACTCCGCTACCCCGGTGATAGACCGGGGTAGCAGGAAGAAAGAGTAACGATTTACCGGTTTTAAAACCAAATTTTCGTCAAATGGGATACAAGCGCCCAAGGCCGGTTCCCGTCTGACAGACCGAAGTTGTGATGTGTGCATCGCCCCCCTGGAAGTTGTTTTATTGAATTGCTGTGTGTAGTTTTGCGGGGATAATACCCCGCTTTTTTTTTGCTTATTCTTCTTCGTCACCCCACCTTCCTGTGCCATCATACGTATAGAAAATAACTTTTCACTTCTGACCCTTTTTCAGTTGAAGTCTTATGATTTGATATTCCGCTAATACACACACATTAAGGAATGAAAATGAGCAACGATATTCATAACAAAATTGCTGATGCTTTAGCTTCTGTTGGTTTAAAACTTTCCGATGGATATACCCGGGCCGCACTCTTACTGAAGATGAAAGGTTCAGTTAGTCTCAATTTTGCTGTTGATGGCAAACCTGTCACTGTCACTCTCCATATGACTGAATCGGGTGATGTTACTGCTACCACTGATTATGACGATTCAACCGCTACTGCCGCAGCAGCAGCCGCAGCCACTACAACGCCAACACAAGAGTCGGTGGAAAAACCAGCAGAAGAGTCGGTGGAAGAGCCAGAAAAAAGTAATACACGAAAAGGCCCAAGGCCTAAGTAATAACTGCGCTGGAACTACATGTTGGCATAATTATAAATATCAAAACTGGCGGGGTTAAATCCCCGCTTTTTTATGCCCGATTTCCTTCGTCACCTGAATACCCCGTGAGACTATAAGTAAACAAAACGAACAACACGGGGCAACGCCATGACCACCAGCAAAGAGAAAAATGTATTCTACGTTCACTACTATGAATCCGACTCCAGTGGTGGCGAACTGCCACTGATGCGCATTGAAGCGGAGAACGAAGATGAAGCCAACCTGATCTGTCTTCGCAACCTCGCGGATGTTTATGACGTTGATCATGACGACATCAGTCTTGAAGACGGCTTCGAAGTGAACGGCAATAGCGTTTATCTGCAAGGTATCTACCCGGCGACCTCAGAGCAGGCACTGGTAGTTGATGCGGTATTTAATATGACTTCTGTAGAACCAGTCGCTGAGGCTGTGACCGGCACGGCGGAATCCGCCTGCGGTATCAGCCTGGTCTCTGATAAGGTCTGGCTGGAAAGCTGGTTCGACCTCGAAGACAAATTTGCTGATCAGATGGCCCACGTCGCTGAAGATGACAAGTCTGATACACGCTTCTTGCTCTACCGTGACCAGGTCATCGATGTGCGTGAATGCGAGACATCTTCTGTCCCAGGCTGGGATCTCCAGTTCGGCTTGAGCGGCGGTACGCAGATGCTATTCATTCGCCTTTCTGATGATGGCGATCACGTTGCACTGGGTCTCGAATAACTGCTGCCTGCGCCCGGGCTTGTTTGCCCGGGTTGCTCCCCTCCCCTGAATCAAACCGAGTATCATGACATCATTCTGAGGAGTACCAGACGATGAGCGAAGTAAAGCACTTCAGCATCACGAAAACCGTTGATTTTTACATCAATGAAGCATCCCCGGAAATTATTGCGGGCCGCAGGATCTATCTGGAAACCGTATTGATTCCTCGCCTTCGTACCGGCCTTGCCGTGCTCAATAAGATGGGCCTGACCGAGCGTGAAGATATGGAGCTGCGCGATGTGTACCAGCGTGGCGTGGAATTTTTTGACAAATTGTTCGATGGCCCTGTCCCGCAGGCCAATACCACCACCAGCCACTAATCCGCAAATTTTGTCCTTTTTTTACCCGGCTCTGACTTCGTCACCCGGGTAACCAGTGATTTAATAAGTAAACAAAACGAACATACCAATAATCACTGGGGATGCACCATGTTTAAAAGTCTGTCTGAATTGATGACCAGCGTTGGCAAGACTGATGCGCATAAAGTCTCGATAGTCCAGGTTAAAACCGGTGTCACCTCGTGGGGCCGCAAAAACCAGTCATCCCGGCCTACGGCTGAATACCAGATCTGGATGGATACTCCTGACAACGACAGTCGTATCGTCCTGAAGCTGAATTTCGTGCTGAGTTCCCGCCGTAACCAGCCTGAGAAGAATGCGCCCCTGAATATTGAAATCAGCCAGTACGCTAACTGGGATACGGTGAAACGCGCCTGGGCGGAATGCGCTCCTGAACGCTATATGCGGCTGGAGAATGAAACGACAGATGAGTTTATGTCCACCAGCGGGGTCTGGGAAGAAGCATCCGTCATCACCAATGACATGCAGCCGGATTACCGCTACTTCTATCCAGGCACGTCCTATTACGTGGCAAACGACAGCTACTGAAGCCAGAAAACACACCATATAACCGAGGATCTACCATGACCGACGCTATCCAGACTGCCCCTGAAAGCTTCAGCCTTTCTTCCCTGACCGACCTGTATCGCACAGTGCAGGCAACCGAGTCCCACGCTCTTTCAATGATGCGTGTCCAGAGGGGGATCACCTCCTGGGGGAGCCGTCGTATAACTGACCGCCGAACTGAGGGGTTCACCGTCTTTCTGGATGCGCCGGATAACGCCAGCCGTATTACTGTTAAAACGGAGTTCGTGCTGAATGCAGCAAAGACCGGCCCTGATACGTCTAATGATCTGGTGGTGGAAGCGCGTGAACATTCAGGCTGGGATGAGAGCCGGAATTGTTTCACTGTTACCCGCGAGATCGGCGAACTGCGGGTTAATGCTGGTGGTGAAAATCATGCTGCTACACTTCGTCAGCTGTGGAAGCTGCTTCACGCGCAGGCAAAAGCCTACCAGTCCAGAAATACTGCCGGTAACGCCACCTGGCTTATGTTCTGATAAGCCCCGGGCATGGTAATGTGCGTCACGACATTACGCCGTGGCGCACTACGTTCGTTTAGAAGGAAATGAAGATGAAAATAAGCCAGCTGGAAGTCGGGATGAGTGTCTGGTCGGTTAGCCGGGTAAATATGGGCAACACCACACTTAAAACAGTTGTCGTCCACCCGGTCGTGATTGTCGAAGTCCATGATAACCACGTCATAGCCACCTGGAATGGTAACGCCCCGCGTCGTTTCGGTGAGTCCGTCGTTAAGGGCTGGAAGAAAGAAAAGCCGTTGCTGATCCGTGAAGGTTTCGGGCAAATGCGCCTGGCTACCAGGGAAGAGAAAGCGCTGGCTGGTAAGTAACCCCCTTCGTGACCTGTATGACCCGTGGTGTAATGGCTCCGACAACCTGGCAGTTTTCGCAACGCAACACTCTGCCGCAAATCACCCTCCACGGGGCCAGACAGGGAATACACGATGACCGATGCCATTCTCTCTGAAGAGCTGTACTTCAAATACCTCAACACCTACGAACGCGAAAGCAGGTTTCGCATTGACTCTTTTCGCTTTGATGGCGAGCCTCAGTGGACAACCAAATTCGGTCAAGCTCGCATCCGCCCTTCTCAGGTACGTGTACTGCTCTGCCGCTGCGGGGCAAACAACTGGAAAGACGATGGCAGGTTCGCCAATGAGTACTGCTGCGACAGCTGCGGACAGTTCGTGGAGGTGCTACAGCATAACGACCGTTGATTCGCGTCCCGGGGCCGGAGCTGATGGCTCACTGATAAACCATTTCAGACCGACATATTCATTCTGATAATACCCGACGTATCGCCTTCGTCACCTGCCGGGCCCGTGTTGTACTGGTATCAGTACAACATAAAACGAGATCACGGGGCGCATCATGCAGACACTGACCGACGTATTCAGCGATAAGGCGAATAAAGCCTTTCATTCGATTTTCGCCGATTTCCTGCCCACCAGCGCGGATGGGGTAATCACCTTTACGGTTCGCGGCTATGGCGGAAAAACTGCCTGCATGACCGTCCCCTCTGGAACCCCGGTTTTCGTCTTTGGCACTGAAGAGCTCGCCGACTTCCATCGCTCCGCCGTGGCGGGTGAATTCTACATCGTTGATCACGGTGGTTTCCGCACCCTGAATCAACAGGTAGAACGTGGCCGCGTCCCAGTCATCTACGACATCCTCTGAAGGGATCCGATTATGGCAATCGACACAGTTTACCGCCTGCGGCTCGATTTCGACGTGTATAACGGCGATGTCATCGACACCAAAGAGCAGGAAGACAAAGACCAGATCTCCATTGCGAAAATCACCCAATTTATCTTCGATGCCTCCGTTCGGCTCAAGCTTGATGCCTGCGAAACCAGCGATGGCGGGCCAGCACATGGGCCTTACTGTGTTCTTGAGCACTGCAACCGAGCTGTACTGGAACAGGCCGAAACTGAAATTAAACGCTATGTGAGACGCTTTAAAGGCCATTCACTGGAAGACTGATGAACCCGGTACATCCACCAGCATGAGGATGTACCTGACTTCGATAGCCGCTGCCGGGCTGTGCCTCCTGAGCAGCAGAGGACAAGGTACGGATATGCCAGACAATAAACCCCGGATGACTGCCGCTGAAATGACTGAGCGAGCCTATCACTTCTTCCTGGACGCAAAGGGTCTGTCCCCTCGTGCCGGGCAGGTAGACATGATGGCGTTTTGCAGCGCAGTCGTTAACGCTACCCCCGCTGAGGAGCAGTATCGCGTCGGGGTTATTGAGGCCGGTACGGGGACAGGGAAAACACTCGGGTATTGTCTGCCGCTGATCCCCCTGGCGATGGAAAAGCATAAGACGCTGATCATCTCCACGGCAACCGTTGCGCTTCAGGAACAAATCATCTCCAAGGATCTGCCAGAAATACAGGCGAGAGCGGGCCTGAGCTTCTCCTATGCGATGGCGAAGGGCCGTAGCCGTTACTTCTGCCAGATGCGCTGTGACGTTCATATGGAAAGCGAGATGAATGCCTATGGCTACATCCGCGATGATGTGGAGGATATCAGCAAGGCCTTTGCTGGTGGTCACTGGACAGGAGAGCGTGATTCCTATCCTGATGAGATCAATGAGGCGGTATGGGGTCGGGTCAATGCTATTGGCAGTCAGTGCCCTAAAAAGCGTTGCCCACATTATCACCGTTGTCCGTTCTTCCTCGCCCGCGCCCTGCTGGAGTCGGTGGATGTGGTTATCGCCAACCATGACATCGTATTGTCTGACCTGTCACTGGGAGGCGGTATTATCCTTCCCCCGCAGGAAGAGTCCATTTATGTGTTCGACGAAGGTCACCACGTTCCGCAGAAAGCAATTAACCACTTTGCGACCTCCGCCTCTCTCGATGCCAGCAGGCATTTCATGAGCGAAATCTTCGACATGGTAATGACCATGCCAGAGTCCTACGGCGGGACTATGGAAAAGCACGTGCAGCAGCTGGTGGAGCTTGCGGGCCATGCCGGTGATGAGCTCGGTGAGCTGCGGGGGACACTTTTACGCTCCCTGAACTGGCGAAACGATCACGAAATGCCAAATGGCACGGAATCGGACATCTATCGCTTCCCGGAAGGTTTCGTTCCTGAAGATATTGCGGCCCTGTTTAAGCCTGGGTTAAAGACAGTAAACGAGATGCAGAATATCGTTGTGAAAATGACGGCGATTGTAGATGAGGCCGGGCGGGATATCAGCGAGGAAGAACTGGCCCTTCAAAAGATGGCTGTCGGCGAGCTGGCAAATCGCCTGGCGGGTATGCATCAGGCTCTGGCCTCATACTGCGGGAATAAAACCGTCTCTGGTATGCCTATGGCCCGGTGGATTAACGTCCGTCGTACTAAACGCAGCACCGAAGTGGTGATTAATTGCAGTCCGGTCTATGCGGGCGAACACCTGAAATCCGAGCTCTGGTCGAAGGCTTATGCCACCATTGTGACCTCGGCAACAATCCGCTCCCTTAGCAAGTTTGACGCATTCCTGGAGCAGGCCGGTCTTCCAGTCGATACACCTACCCTGCTGGCCCGCAGCCCGTTTGATTACCAGAACAACGGCGTGTTGTTCATCCCCCGTATGCGCTCGGTTCCGACCAATCATGAAGAACATACGGCGGAGATCATCGAACTCCTTCCCAAACTGGTGCTTCGGCTTCAGGGTTGCCTCGTGCTGTTCGCCTCCCGCAGGCAGATGGAAGAAGTCAGCAAGGCGATGCCTCAACACATTTCACCGCTTCTGCTGATACAGGGGGCACTTCCAAAACGGGAAATACTGCTGCGCCATAAGCTCAGAATCGACCGTGGTGAGCCGAGCATTATCTTTGGTATGGCTTCTTTCAGTGAAGGGGTGGATCTGCCTGGCGTGTACTGCAACAACGTCATCATTGCCAAGCTGCCTTTTAGCGTTCCGACCGACCCGGTGGGCCAGACCCTGACGGAGTGGCTGGAGAAAAACGGGCGTGATGCTTTCCGGGAAATCTCGATACCGGAGGCCTGCCTCAAACTGACCCAGTCCGTTGGTCGGCTTATCCGCACAGAGAGCGATACCGGCGCGGTGACTATCCTGGATAAACGCCTGAAGACAAAAGCCTACGGGAAAGACATCCTCGCATCCCTGCCCCCTTTCAGGCGCGAAATTCGTTAATCAACAGTCGAGAGGTTGCTATGCATAAAATTGAATGCCCACGCTGTCTGGGTGGTAAGGGTGAGATCCGAGCGTTCCGGCACGTTCAAGGCGGTGTGTGTTTTCGCTGCAAGGGCCGGGGGTATGTCGAGGTGAAAACCATCCCGAAGCCTTCTATCCGGTTTGTTGCTATGCAGAAATGGGCAAATCCAGAGGACGTTAACTACAACAATGGGGATTTTATCAGGACGTTCTATTTCAAGGCCCGAAGTCAGGCTGAAGCAACAAAGAAGCTTCAGAAAAAACTCGGCGCGTCAGGTCGTGAGTTTTATGCCACTCCTGCGGATGATGTCCAGCAATAAATGGGGGCGTTTTGTAGTGGTTTATTCACTCTGAAATCTATCACTCTGGTTATGATTGGTTTCGAAACAAATGACAGGTGGTAACACATGAAAAACCAGGCTAAAACACAACATTCTGTTTTTAAGTTCATTCGAGCTGCGATTCCGGTAACAGTTCTATCGGCTATACAGTACGCTGTCATTTCTACATTGCTGGTGGTTGGAAAAATTGACCTTCAATGGTCGGAACTCGCTACATCACTTCCGTTATGTATTATTGCAATATTCTCAACAGCATTTGTATTTTACGACCCAAATGAATATGAGTACTTTCTTTCAGTGCTGGGAATGCTTACCGTTTGGGTTTTAGTGTTTATTGCATCAATACTCCTACTTGTAATCGCGCGAGGTTTTTCCTTCATCACAAGCAATTATGTAACATATGCTGAATTGGCTTCCTATTCCATACAGATAGGAATGATGATTGTATTTTACTTCAAGAGGGATAGTCTTAATCAACAGACCCTATAGATACAGTATTTCGCGATTAATATTATCATTGAACATTAACGCACAAAATTTACCCCCACGTCATACAAGGTTACCGATGCAATGAAAAATAAAATTATCGATGCAAAACTTGCATTTTTTAAAGTAGAGGGAACTCCAAGTACTGGTCACGTTGTGGTTATCGGGAAACCATCATCTGGGAAAAGTTTCTGCCTTACTGATGAAATAACGCGTTTGTTAAAAGCAGGTAAAAACCACGAAAATTAATTTGAATATTGCAAGCGGGGTTTGCTATGACATCAATTATTACCACTTTATATGAAAAACTTTCATTTCGTGTGCTCGCAGTTCCGCTGATTATTTTCAGCATTGAATTTTTGATATGGGCAGTGCTTATTCGAGAAAATGTTATATCCGGGGACTGGCCTTTGTATAGAACTTGTTTGTTCGCTTGTTTTTCCTCGCTGATTATAACTGGATTCACATTCCAGAATCCTGAAGGCAGTGATTTCCTAAAGGCAGCAGCAGGTCTCCTTGGATGTCTGGCCTTGGGGGGATTGATAATTATTATTTATTATATTGGCACTCTCGAATTTCCGATTATCACTGCCAAGATGGTTTGGATTTTCATGATGGCAAGCTTTACGTCTCAGCTTTTCACTTGCCTGATGAAATCGATGACTGATTAATTTGAAGTTCAGCAAAAACAATTGCAGAGCAAAGTTATTTATTCACTCATTTTGCGATCTAAGTATGCTTACGCTGAAGTAACCGAAAAGTACCTTTCTTGAAAAGTTTTTTCGGGATTTTAGGAGAAATGGATAATGGCATTCTCACTTACTTTCCATCAATACATTCTGGAGTAATAACATGTTTACTTTAGTTCTCGTGATTGGGCTTTATTCAAGTGGTCTTAATCCAAGTGGTGTCACCTCTCAGAAAATACCTGACTACAAAACCTATGATGAATGCCAGAGTGCCGCGCCTAAAGCAAAGCGTGGGGAAACTATCACCATCTTAAGTTATTGCATTCCCCAGCCTGCGGATAAGACAAAGGCGTAAAGGCTTCGCTATATGTGAATTATCGAAGGGGTGTCCATTTCATACCCGATTACTTCGTCAATTGTCGACCGGTGGGATAATAGGATTAAAACAGTTTTTAGCTTCACGATATTATGGAGAAACCGCCGTCATGCACCCATTCGATTCGGTCAGAGTAAAACTGAGTTTTGCCGGAAAGCCACCAGCGGCTTTACTGCAAAGCGCCCTATTTCTTGAAAATCAGCGTCCCGAATCCTCCAGTTGGAGCGACCCGGGCACGGCGGGTAATACACTGCTTCGCGACATCCTCCGGTCACAACCGGTTGAACTGAGCACTCTACAAGGCGTGGTTAATCTGACTACTGGCAACCTCGGTAAAGCCGAATGTAGTGAGTTGCTTGCACTGATGGGCCTTCGTAGCTTCGGTGAAGAAGCTGCTGAGTTAATGGTTCGCAATGCGTCAATGGTTTTTGCGAGTGGACAGGCTAATGCAAAGAACCTGATTCGCATGGAAGTCACTAAATCACACCTTACTTCTGATAAGCAGGTCATTGTCAGTACTGAAACCCTTGAGCGGCGTATGTACGTCATGAACAGCAACGGTATCTGCTTCGTCGTTGAGCCTGAGATCTGCCTTGATGCCGAGAAACTGCCGGGCGCGGATTTCTTTATCACTGAAGACGAAATGGATGCTGCGGGCGTGAGCCGCTGGGGTGAAAACGGCAGTCAGCACTGGCGATGCATGGTTACCTGGTTCAATGGCAGTAGCACCATCATGAACGAAATGGGACACATGTACGAGCTCGGTGATGAACCTGAAATTCGGCTCAATAGCTTCGGTGGATAAAGCCCACCAGCGAGGAAATACGATGAGACACGATAACGTCAAGCCCTGCCCTTTCTGCGGTTGTTCATCTATCCGGGTTCGGGAGATTTCGAATAATTTTCGCGCCTGCTGCAATTCCTGTGAGGCCACGGTGGCGTTTCAGGACTCCGAACAAGCCGCTGTGACGCGCTGGAATACCCGCGCTGAAGAGAAACAATCTGGCGGACTCCAGTCAGCATAAATTAAGCCCCGGGCTGCTCTGGGCCTGAATACCGATAAGAGGAAACACCGACATGAAATTTTACATCAGCGACGTTTTATGGAAATCCGGGCAGGCATTCATTTTCTCGTTTGTCACTGCTCCGGCAGTTGCGTTACTGCTCATTCTGTTCTGCACAGTTCTTACCAGTTCACCATCCAAGGTCTTCCTCGATCAGGCCCGTAGTCTGGTTGGAAATGCCACCAGCACCTCGGTCATGGTTTGCCCTGAAGAGAAAGCAGTGTTTGCCGCGTTCCGCTCCTCAGAATGCCAGCGACACGTGGTGAATGCCGATGATGCCATTAAACAATGGGACTCGCTGTTGCTCAAAGGCTACCTGATAGTGGCGGGTATCGCTCTTATCTGCTGGATGGTAAGCGAGGCAGTTAACTACCGCAGAAAGCCGTGGCGCTATGGGATCCGTCCCTCTGATATGACATTTAGCTATACAAAACTCGTGCCGAAAGAATCCGATGATGACGCGGATAAATAACCACTCATTTAGCACGGCAGACAGCCGGTCAATGCCAGCAGCACAGGGGGCAGTATGGGTAGACCTACAGGCAATATCGTCAGACTCACAAAATCAACAGGCCGCAGCAGCGACTTTTTCGGGCCATGTGAGTTGTGTGGAAAACATATGTCAGAAGCATTCCGTACCCGAAAAGCGCGTGAGTGGCAGCGTGAAAATGGCGAACTCTATTACGGCCATGATTCCGCCGTCATGTATGCACATGAAAAATGCATTCTGAATCTGGAAAGCAAATTTACCTCAAATTAACGACTGGTGAGATTTATGAAAATACCTCTGGGTAAGACGTTCCCAATTTTTTTTATCTTATTGGTGGTGGTGCTGGGGGGCGCTATCGCCGAGAAACTGCTATGGGAGGGACACCTCTATCCCGATTTTCTTATCAGTGATGCCTATGTGGCGAAAGATACTCAATTGCAGGCCAGTAACGACACAACACTGTTGAAGCAGTGCTACGCTCAGCACTTAACTGGATGTGAAAAGTATTATAGAAGCTTCAGCCAACTGGAGGTCAGGGGTAACGATCTCAAGTCGCTGTGTAAAGTCCTGACAAATAACACTGATCTGGACGTCTTTCAGAGTGATGCTCAATTGCTGGTTCGTTGCTCACGATGGAATGTTTTCCGTGTAATTCCATTTAAACCTACAGATAACGCAACTGATAAATTTAAGCCAATGGTCGATATGGTTGGGAGCTGGATGGCCTACAACCGGCTCTCAAAAGAGCTACTTCATGAAGATCCGGTCGATATCTTTTTTGTTGGACTGGATGAGGGAAAAAAGCAACTATCCCTGAAATATTGCTTTACCGGGGTTGATCAAATTCCTCCTCAAGTAGCTTTCCAGCGATGTGACACCGAGTCGGATACGACTAAAACCCAGAGTGACAAATCATGATGACATTTCTCGCTAATTTGCATCGCCATACTACGGCCTGCCGCAGCTTCGCATTCTTCACTCTGGTCTCCGGCCCGGCGATTGCTTTATTTATCACGTTCATCTGCATGAACTATTCAGGTTCACCTTCAGCGCATCTGGTTAGTGCAGCCAGGGCTGTCATTGATGGTGCTCCGGTCGGCAAACTAATGGTATGTACCGAAGAGCCACAATCCACGACTCCCCCGACACTTATCGAATCTCCCTGCGTTCGCGAGGCGGTCGATGAATCAATAGTAACCGCGAAGTGGGATTCAAACTTCCGAATGGTTTACGCAATGCTTGCTCTGCTTTCTTCTGTTATCTGGTGTCTAGTGAGCGCCACACGAGCGAACATATTCAAGGACGCTAAACCCCCTACTCGATAAGCCTGTCAATTCTCAAATAAAATGATGAAAAGTTGTGAAATTAAGGAGTGATGATGAACATAAATTACAGTATTAATAACAGTGTGCTCATGATGATGAGTGAGTTTATGATTACAGCTTTTGTAATCGTAATACTTTTTGTGATTGTATTAGTATATAACAAAGCGTTTAAGTCTGAATTAAGCATAAAAATATTTTGTTTTAGTCAGTTAACAGCCATTTTCATTTCCGTATTAGAAATAACAACAAAAAGAACAAATGCTGGAAGTATCAGTATTACATGGAGTGACGGCATCCATCAGTTTTATACTCACGTTTTTCTGGGGTTTGCTTTTTCTTTCTTACTTTTTTTGCTTGGTCTTTATGACTACAAAATGAAAGGCAACAAAGATGGTTTAAAGGATTGCAAAAAACATGTTTTACCGTGTTTCATAGGGAGTTGGTTCGTATTAATAATATTCTTTTTCTCCGCTTCGCCTTTGCGCTATGAGGAGAATTTGATTACGGATGCTCGCGTCGTAGCTTCGGATCCCAATCGAACCACAATTATCTATGCTGATGGGTTCTACTGGCTATTTGATATGGATAGAAATGAATTTGATAAGTCTATATCCAGAGAGATAGTCAGAGGCAACTACAAGATGTTATGTACTTCAGATACACCAGCTACCTGCTGGGCGGGCAGAAAATTCCCCAAAAACACATCACTGGATAAAGTTTTATGAAAGATTGTAACGCTGAGAAATATAGCTATTCATGTCTTTTCGCAGCGGTATTTAGACCAGGTGAAATGCCTGTCATTTCCGCGTTCCGGGCGCGGTATTGGGCTCTAATCATTCGATGGGCATTGCGTTTCGGTTACACCGTTTGCCTGATTGGCAGCACTGGAACCGGAAAAAGTTACCTCATCGAAAGAACGCTACCAGGACGGATCATTGATGCCCGACTGTTACTGGTAAAGAATGATTGGCATGGCCCTGTGCCATTCAGTTTGCGCGGTGCAAAGCCCGGCCCAGTTGGCATTGATGAGTCGTCCAGCTTTTCAGAGGAAACGCTGCGTCAGAACGCGGAGAACCTGAAAGAAAGAGGGGTAGTGTATACAGCACAAAGCATTGATAAAGCAGCTAAAGTTGCAGCCAACCTGCCAAACAGGCGTGTGTTGCTTATCATGATTGGAAAAACGTAGCCTCTGCGGTCTAGGCCATCTGACCTGCTGAACTGACGCAGTAGACTCTCTCGGAGGCAAACAAATTTGCTGGTGGGATAAAATGGGCGCATACTTAAAGCACGTGTAATCGACACGTGCTTTTTTATTGGAGGACACATGCAGGCTACAGCTGCTCGCCAGAAAAAAACCGTCAGTGTCACCCTTGAGCCAATGCTCGTACAGCAGGCAAAAGACGCTGGGATTAACTTGTCCGCCACGCTGGCAGAAGCGCTTCAGAGCAAACTGAAGGCCAGTGCAGCGGAAGAATGGAAACGACAGAATCGTGCTGGTATTCAGGAGTTGAACCGCATCACTGAAGAGCATGGGTTACTGTCTGACGAATACAGGACGTTCTGATAATGCAATATACCGTTTACCGCAATCCCGGCAACAGCCAGGCATACCCTTACCTGCTGGATATACAGAGCGACATCATTGGCGAGTTAAATACCCGCCTGGTGATCCCCCTTCATCGGCTTAAAAAAGGAGCCTCGGCCCCGGTTGCGCGATTAACTCCGGTCATACAGGTGGAAGGGAATGACGTTATCCTGATGACGCATGAAATGGCTTCAGTCCGCGTGAAGCAGCTCGGTCAGGCGGTCATGGACGCATCTCCGTTCCGGCACACTATCAAAAGTGCGGTGGACTTCCTGCTGGATGGTTTCTGACAGAGATAATGAGCGAGAAAATGATGAAGCAAAATGAACTGCTGGAAGTGGCAAAAGCCATGCGCGATTATATTGATGCCCTCCCTACCGATGTCGTTGCAGCATTACCGGTGATGCCGGGATTTGATCGAGACTGGGCCGACGAAGTCATTTACGAAGCCGAATCCGCCAGCAAATAACCCCCCGTCTGCGCCCGTTTCATCTGAATTCGGGCCGTCACAATCTTTCTGATTTTATTGAGAAAACAGCCTCTTTTTGTCCCCTTTTTTCCTTCGTCAGCAGACTCAGTCGTTCGATAATAAAAACAGACCAACACAACCACTGAGGTGTTTCATGTTAGCGATTATCCCGGCAGCAGGCACTGACAAGGTTTTTAAAACCTCCCTCAAACACGTGCTCGATGAGGACTTCCTGTTTGCAATGGCTTCAAAAGCAAGCGCGACGTACATTTCATCCCATATCAGCGATGACGGTGAGGGCACAGTGTTTTTCAGTCTGAGCGACTGGGATAACCTCAAGCCTTCCTTATCGGCTGATGGCTGGGATGGCGATACGATGCCCGGCTTCATTGATTTGCTGGATGCAATCGCAGCGCAGGGCTATAACACCGTCGAATTCCACATTTCTCACCCACTGGTGGTTGGCGCGGTCTGGTTCACCGATGAGTATTACTTCACGGTTACCCCGCTGGCGTATGACCTTGCCACGCTGGATGGTCAGTTTGTTCTGCCGGATGGCTCTTCCTACCGGCTGGATGACCTTGATGAAGTCAGCTATGACGAAATGACCGACTACTTTGACGGCATTATCGAAGTCGATGGCGATACCATGCTGGGTGTAAAGCGTAACGACGATGACACCGTAAACGTCAGCAAAATCGAAAGCTAACCCCTCCTCCCCGGTGTCGGTATCCGCCGCGCCGGGCTATTTTCCTGCCATCATCCTCTGGAGTGTTTCATGAAAGACCGTTTTTATCTGGTCAGCTTGCGTGACACCGTTGGTAGCAATACCGCTTTTCATAGCCATCACGGCAGAGGTTACAGCACCGATCAGCGTAATGCCCGGGTTTACACCCGCGAGGAAGCACAACGCGCATGGAATACGGGACGGGAGTTTGACCTGCCGGTTGATGCCGATGCAGTCGACCGCCATCTCGTGTTTCATGTTGATCATCAGTTTGTACCGGGAAAAACCATTCTCTCCGAAAGCGCCACCAAATATGTCGGCTTCGTTAATGGCCAATGGGACGGAAACGATCTGTTCTGGCTGGCTGATGCGGGTACTACCACGGATTTTTCCCTTGCCAGAGTTTTTGACTCACCACAGGCAGATAGACCTGATGTCGTCTGGTTACCCCATCACATCCCTGACGCTGCAAAGCGCCCTACCTTCAGTGTTGAGCGGATAGACCGCCGTAAAATGACGCAGGGGGCCGGTCTGCTGATGCCTGCCTGGCTGAAACGCCAAAATCGCCGACAGTCAAAGGGGCTGACTCGCTGGAATTGCCCCGGGTGTGGCCGTATTTCATGGCAACAGAATCCGTATGATTTTGATGGTTGCCGGTTCTGCATATAGTCAACTACCGCGAGAGGCCTCTATGTTCCGATTATTACAGAAGTGGTTAGTCAGGTTTACCTGTCAGGACGATATAGATTGTATGTCGACCCGGCGCTCTGCGGGCGAGTTCTGGCTGGAAATAGATGCCCGTCGTCACTGGATTTTCCTGGACATCGACGGTGTACTCCACCGGGCGGAAAACGGGTCACTGGAGTTTATGCCTGTGCTGGATCACGTGCTGACGCAATGCCCGCAGACGGGAATTATCCTTTCCACAAACTGGCGTACCGGCGTACCCCGGGAGATGGTGCTGAGTCATTTCCCTGCGGGTATACGCGATCGGATTGCTGGACTCAATCCCGATCTGGATGGGCTGGTGAATAACCACGTGCGTTATCACGAATGCATGGCGGTCGTTAAACGGTTCGGCCTACAGCATTACACCTTCGTGGACGATACCGCTCGACTCTTTCCAACTGACTGCCCTGCCCTGTTCCTGACTCACCGGCACGAGGGGCTGAATGCAACGCAGGGTAGCGCTTTGATAGACCGGATTCGGTTAATGAAATGACCGGTTTAAGGCTGAATACAAATTATTAATGAGGATGCGTTATGAATGAAATCCCACAATACGTCTATGACCTGATCGGTATTTGCCTCTTTGTTGGAATGTGGGTCGGAGGCGTTCTGCTTATTTGGTTTATTTTCTCTAATGGAGAGAGCGACGAATAGCCAGGCAACTGGCGCAACTGATGTTGCAGGATGGCCCCAACAATATCTTACCTGCTTACGCTCTGATTACCCGCGCAACGCTTCGTCAGAAGCGGAAAGCTGGGATAATGAATATATCCCGTATACACCAGGCTATCCCAATGAAAATTACTGTGTTTACTGCCCCTGATTGTCCGAAATGTCGCATGACGCTTACCCGCTTTTCTCTGGCTGGGGTGGACGTGAATGAGATCCCGCTGGTGGACAACGCAGATCTCGTTCGCCTGACACAAAATACCGGTGCGCCGCTGGTGGTGGTGGTCAACGATTCGGGCCGTGTGACGGGTTGGGGTGGGTTCCGGCCAGATCTTATTGCGACAACTGCCAATGGCTGGAGTGTCGGGTCACTCGATATCCCCCCGTCGCTGGTTAATCACGTCCTTCACTGAGGTAAACGCCATGCACAATATCTCTGTCGAAATCCCTGCGGCCCTCGGCGTACATCCTCCTTCAGGAGCGGATGTCGTGCTTATAGACGATCTGAATAACGCCCTCGCCGGTGCTGGCTTACCGCAACTGAAGATAGAGCCGATAACGTGGACACCGCCATCAGGCCGACCGGTGATCTACCGGTCTGAGGTTCCCGATATCCTGCGCATTGCAGGTATAAACCCTGACACCTCTGACATGGTGAAAACCTTCTGTTCCGGGCCACTGCCGATTGACGATAACGAGCTGGATGCCCTTCTGGAGATGCGCGAACGGGACGGTCATAGCGAAAGCTTCAGGATCGCGCTCTGTGGGGCGCTGGACGCGATTCTCATTCGACTCTACTCAGCAGAGCGTCAGCTTCGTTGAAACGCCAGTAAAGACGCTGGTGGCCTCATATGAGGTATCAATCGGCTCGGTTCCGTCTCAATAATTTAAAGAGAGCACGGTATATGAGTCCTGAAGAAGAAAAAGTGCTGCATCAGCGGCTGATACAGCTTGGCGATATGATGGGGGATGGCCTGCACTATGAGCGCGACGGTCAATGGATCACCCGGGAGTACAAAGCCACGTTGCGGGCGCTGGGGCTTTTGAAGGCTCCCAAGCGTAAGCATAACCCGACCAAAACACTCGCTGTGGATGAGCGAATGGCACAACGTGTGAAGGACGTAGCCTGTACCCAGTGCGCCGGGAAACTGAAACAGGTGCGCTCCGGGTCTCTGAAAGCGCAATGCACCCGGTGCAAAACCAAGTTCACCCTCCTGAAAACCATTAAGTAACTATACCCGCAGCTGGTGGTCACCCCACCAGCATAAAATATACCCGAAACTGTGACACCTGCGCTTGCCTGCCTCAATGTCGTGATAGCTGACAACCCCCACGAAGAAAACAAACCTCACACCTGCGATCGTCGTGATGCAACGATTTTGTCGAGCCAATTATATGAAGAGACTGTTATGAAAGACTTCCATTTCCTGTATGTCGAACTCCTGGTCGAATTGCTTCGACTGGTCAATTTTCTTCTGCCGTTGTGGTTTGGTAGTTGAAAATAGCAGGTAATACCCGGGCAAGACCTTCCCGTTTTTTTAAAATAAAAGGGCGCACATAGCGCCCTGTCAGAAAGGTATTTTGAAGCAGCAGACTACTTACGAAACTCCCATTGTTTAATCAGCTTTTTGACAAACGTCTCGCCATAGATCTCATGTGACTCCATGTATGCACAAAGCTGTATCAGGGTCATCATGCCATCGCGAAGGGTATCGCATGACTCGTTACGGCAATAGGCCGTGAGTTTGTACATATTCGCCCCGCAAACGTCCGGGTTGTAGAGATTAACAATCAGGCTTGCCGCGAATTTCTTTCTCTCTGCGATAGCGCCCAGATAAGCCAGCTCCCTTTTCAGGTCTTCCGGGATAGGTGTGACAGCACACGCTCGCGGGTTCAGGTTTATCTGGATATGGTCAAAGTCGAGTTCCTGCATTGTCCTGGTTCCTTCTGCTGATATTCGGTATCCGTCTGCCGGGCCACACGATTCTGCATGTAATGCCCTTCATATCACCATTGTACCGGATACCTGCAATTTGCCCCGTAACTACCGGTGCTGATGATAAAAAATATCTTTATTTTGCGAACGATATACACCAGTCCGTCCTGATTTCGTCAGCTGAATTGTGCCGGGTAAGCTGGTTGCCATGTGAGTGACCTAATGGAGAACACCATGCAGCACACTGCAACCACACACCCGCAACCGGCTAACACCGTGAGTATCGTCAGTACGACCTACGGTCAGACGCTGGTGGTACTGAACGGGAAATGTCTCTACTGCGCACCACCAGAGCGAGGAGACGAAGCCCGGCAGCTGGCATCAACCACTGCCGGGGCACTCAACGTGCCGGTCGATGTCGTCCACCTCGATACATTTGCTACCGATACAACCGAAAGCCAGCTGATGGCCCGCTTTGAAAACCAGAATGCCGGGCCGTGGTATAGCCATGCGTTTACCATCGCGTTCAGTGTTGAATACCCGGCGAAGAGTAGCGATGACATTCCACCAGCGGAATTACACCGTGCATTGATGAAGCGGGCCAGAGAGTTTACCGGTGATCTGGATGCGCTGGTGGAAGCCTGCGGGGCATCTTATGACAGTTATCAGATGGGGTAACTCCTGCTGGAAATGACCGCATTCTGCTGGCGTTTTCAATGAGATATCGCCAGCCGCTTTGGTAGAGTTTTCCAGATAGCAAGCGAACATCATAGCCAGTGGCAAGAGGTAAACCTATATGAATTCTGTCTGTCTTGATTACGAGAAAGTGGATTTTCTGGCGAATCTCCTGATCCCCACCCTCGCCAGACACCCCATCAGTAACAGTTTCCCGGAGCGCGGCCTCGCACTTAAGGAAAAGCACCCTGAGCTGGTGGGCTGGCCCGAGCGCAAACTGGGTGAAGTGGAAAATTACCAGAATGCACTGTCCAGACAGCTACCGAGCCTGAACAGCATGTCCTTGCCGGAGTTTATCGACTTCATTCTCACCCCGCATGTCGCGGAGTATGTTCTTGAGCAGGTTGGCACTCCGCTTGCTGAAGAAACCATGCAGCTGTTTATGGCGAAAGTGAAGGCATAACGCGGTTTTCAGCCCCATATACTCCAGATCATAACCGGCCTTAATGGTCGGTTTTTTTTGTGAATTTTCTGCCCCGAAAGCCTTCGTCACCTGCGGGGAGCGTGGTTAACTGGTTATGTAAACAAAACGAACAACACACATAACTACAGGGGTCTACCATGTTAAATCCAGCTATCTGCGCCATGTTCATGTTTCAGGGCTTCCAGCATGAAGTCTCCCGTCTGACCGCATTATCAGTGGCTAATCCTATCCCCCTCACCTTCAACTGTGACAGCGTACAGACAATGATCTGTGAAACGCTGGCTGGTGGCGAAATTGAATGTGCTCACTGGATGTTGGATGCCGCAGAGCAGATCTGTAAAGCCTGCGAACCTGCGTATCAGGCATCTGAAGAACCGGGAGTCTGGTACTACGACATTGCTGAACGTCTGGGCGCTGAAGTGGCCTGCCGTTGCGTAAAAGGTGATATCAGCACTGACCAATTGGTCGCTGTTGCAGTTAACCTCACTGAGTCATGGAACACGCTGAGCGAAGACAGCAATCAGGAGCCTGATTGCGGATCATATGAAAATACCGTCAGGACGTTGGTAGAACGTGCTGATACAGCAGAAGCGGCTTGCGTAGAAGCAGTCAGAATCCTTGATGGTGGTGAGCGGCAGGCGTTATCAAAGGCGATAGCAATTCTTCGCCCTGTGGCCGCAACGTTGCAGTAGATAGTGGCAGAACACCAATACACACAACACTCACTACAGGAAAATGACCATGAAACTCACCGTATCGACTCGCCCGGTAAGAATTGAAGGGAATTATGTCTCTGTCGTCTTTAATCGTTCCCATAACTCCATGCCGGAAACAGCAGAGGTTAAAAATGCCGATCAGGCGCGGGCATTCATCAACGATTACATCGCCCGTAATATCAACGAAACGCCGATGCATCTGGTGCTGACAAAAGAGGGCCGGGCATTTGGCGGGTTCGACGCGCTGAATAGTAGCCTTCCGCCCGCGATTGAATCATCAACCCGTTTGTAATGACTGACTGGTGGCGCTCAGTGAGGAGCGTCACCCGGCATCACGGAGGGAGTTGCAAGAGTTCTGATTAGCCTTTCCTGACCCACGCCCAAAGCATCGCACCCGCCAACACCGTCAGCATCAGAGCAAACACGGAACCAACCAGACTCGCATCGCCATTCTTGCCGGAGTAACCGCAGGTTTGAGATGCGTCACCAACTGCCTGACAAATTGAATCGGGATCAAGTCCCCAGTAGACAAAGGCGAACAAGGCAATTACAGAGATAAACGCTTTAGCGACTTTCGCTTTCTGAATCATCAGAGACACCTCAGTTCGTCAATGCCGGGGAGTTGCCTGTGTGTTATTTCAGGCGGGAATCAAACCGGAACGGAATTTTCTTAACCGTAGCCATCAGGTCAAAGAGTTCAGGGTGTGCCGGATTCAGCAAGTAGTTAAATTCAACCGGAGACAACGCACTTGGAATACGCAGCGCGATAGAAGAACCGCTTTCAGCCCAGTTATCACCGTAGAGCGCCAGCTCAGCAGGAGCATCCTCACTCGCCCAGTTATCAGGGAGACGGCTCATGTCGAAGGTCTGGATCTGATCATCCGGTACATCAAGACTCAGCAGTGTAAAGTCGTCCAGTAACTGCGGCGCGTGAATGTGTACCAGCGTTTCAAGCATGGTAAGGCTGGCCGTTTCAGACAGGTAGACCATTGCAGTGCCTACGCTGTTCCAGCGGCCCCCCGTTTCTTTCGCACCCAGACCAGACCACGCAGTCATCAGATAACGGGTCTTGGTCAGTCGGTAAAGGATCACGAGTATACCCCGTGCTCAATACGCGTAATCAGGCGCATCACTTCAAGCGCACCTGTCTCAGAAGAAACAAGCTCTGCCGGTGATTTCCAGCTCAGACCACGGTTCGCTTCGTTCAGCCATTTGTGCGCCGCTTCTTTGTCACCTTCAAACAGCTCTACAGCGCGTTCAATTACGCGGATAATGCGCACCAGACGTTCGCTCTGATCGGCAGTGAAACGGTCTTTGATGCTACGATTAAACGTCGTATTAGGTATACCCGACATTTTGCGCAGCTCAGACGGCGTGATGTTAGCCCATTCAGAAATGTGCTTAGCTACTGTGCCATCGAGACCGTGATTGATTTTATCCATCAGCGCGATACCGTCATTATCCAGCCCAGCAACCTGCCATAAGCAGTGCTGATTCGTTTTGGTAACGTCTGGAGAAAAAACTTTCATCGTCATAACTAGCCCTCCCATTTGGTAATTCAATTATACCATATGGAACACTAACGGCAATCTTTTAACCATCAGACAACCTCAGCGCCCTTCGTCACCAGCCCCACCTGCCAGATAATAGGTCAATAACGACAAAACTATGACAGGGGGCATCATGCCGAATCTCTTACGTTATGACCAACTGGACTCCTCACGTCAGCCAGCAGCGCGGGCATCAGCCGCTAGTGGCGAATTATGGTGTGCCCGCAACAACGTAAAAAAGCAGGCGGCAGCGTCAAAGGCCGCAATTCACCAGGCAATCAATGATCAGCACCGCATTACCCGGCTGCGAAACACCTTTTCGCTCGCGAAGGATATGCGTGAAAAGCCGGTCGTCTGGATTGAAAAGCGCATCCTCGAAAATCTGTGCATGTTCAATGAGCAGGACGATATGTACCTGTTCACGCAGCAGAACTTTGTCAGCAAACTCTGAACCTCCGGCCCGGCTCGTCGGGCCATTAAAAGGAAACCGATATGACAGACTTCATTGATAAACTGGCAGCGAATGGTGTGGCCTTTACCCTTCAGGACGGACGAATCATCGTTGAAGGCGATCTTCGTGTCGGGTTTACGCTTGAGCCAGAAGATCCGGCAATTCCCTGCGACTATATTCCCGCGAATCTGACCGTGACGAACACCCTGACCATTCTGTCGGGCATTCATAGCATCCCTGCCGGGCTGGTGGCCCGCAATCTGTTTATCAGCTACTCTGAGCTGGAATCTCTCCCTGACAACCTGACCATTACCGGTACGCTCATGGCGAATTCTTCACGTCTTAAGTATCTGCCGGAAAATCTGACGGTGGGCCGCGTTCTGGACATCATGTGTACTGATATCGCCTATCTGCCGGATACGCTGAAAGTAGCTGGCAGTATGATGCTGTCAAACACCCGTATTACCACTTTGCCGGATAACCTGCATCTTGAAGAAAATCTGGCCCTCGAAGCCATGCCGTTGCAAGCGTTGCCAAAAAACCTGAAAGTGGGCCACAGCCTGTATCTGGATGCTGTGGCTCTGAAGCGGATCCCTGAGTGTATATCGTGCCCCGTGATTAACCTGGTTAACCCTGGTAATTTTGAAAATGTCGCGTCAGTCACCGGTATCGGCGGAAAGCCTAACCGCCATGTCTATGCGCTACGTACAGCGCTTGGCGTTCGCGTATGCATGTACGATTTGTCTGTAGACCCGGAAATATTTGGTCTGCTGGTACGTGGCATCTATGATGAACCCACGGCTGAACTACTTGATAAGGCCGCACAACAATGTATTCAGCGTCTGGAGGATATGTATGCTTCTGAAAACGCAGTTCGGCACTGACTCGGGTATGATTTATACCCGGAAGGTGTATCTGCATTACACCGACACTGACGGGCATTCACGCAGCAAGCTGATAAAAGGTTACTACTACCCGGGCGAAGTCCCGGTTGAGTCGTTTTCAGAGCGGGCACTTGCTCCTGGTATGCGCCAGCTGTTGAGTTGCCGCTGCGGCGCAATAAACTGGGTCGCAACTGGTGGTATCAACGAATACCAATGCGACTGCTGCGCAAAGGAAATAACCGTTTACTGACGGTCTGCACGGGGATACCGTTCGACCGGCATACCCATGACAATAAGAGCAGGTGCTAAATGACAAAAGAAGAATCACAATTTTATGCTGGTGCAATCTGGGCCGCATCGACCATTTACCGGATGCATTCTGACTCGGTGGTAGCGAAAGATTTTCTCCGTGAAATTAACGATCTGGATGTGGCAGCAAAATGTGGTGCTGAGTACGACGTTCTCCCATTACGCCTGTTTGTTTTGCGCGATTTACCATTGGGCCACGATGCGGATTATGAAGCCATCAGCTTCGGGCCGGTAGACCGTCACGGCAATATCATCTGCGATCACTCTCAGACTTCGGTCACCGATATCTCCGGCCAGCGAGCGTATGGGGTTTATGCCCGCCGTGCGGGTGAGTCGAATCTGACGCTCATCGACAATCTTGATGATGAAGAAGAAGCCGAACCACTGGCGAAGGTGCTGGCTGAACAGCTCCAGCAAATCAAAGAAGGTCGCTACGATATTTAAGCGTTAGACCACGTACTGCTGGTGGCAATACACTGGCGATTAAGGGGGTTAAGTGACTTAAATGATCCACTGACCTGTCTGTGTAAAGCCTGTTTATCCCAAAGCCGTCTGGTTCACCAGGCGGTTTTTTTATGCCCGGAATAGCAAGCACAACACAAAACGAAACCGATATTATCTTTCTGAAAATACAGGGCTTTTTATGCCCTGGTTTTCTTCGTCACCTGAGTCACTCACCAGATACTGGATACAGAAGCCACAACATGTAACCCGTTATCAGGAGCGACCCATGAAAGCACAAGCTGTTCGTAATCACTCTTTTGGCTCACTGAAGCTCAGCGCAAGCAATGCGGCAGCAGCCGCGCTGGCGCACCCGGTAACCCATTTCTTCATGCTGTTCGCCATCGTGATGTACCTGGTCTATGGCGGTGTAGTACTCGGCATTAAGCCGTAGCATTCCCTGTGGCCGGTCGCCCAACCGGCTTTGCCTCCAACCCTTCTGGAGGTAGTTGTTAACTTCCCCGGTAAACCGGGGATTTTTTTACCCGTAGTTCCAGCGTTCGCCACTGGAGCTAAAACCCACCAGAGCGAATTCCGTAACATAAGCGCTTCTTCTACGTCCGATCAGTACCTTACCCTATGAGCAACCCGTCACACTCTGCTAGCCTTCCTCCCGGAATGAACGACACTCTGATGTCCCTATATATCGAACCGGATATGCCTGGTATCGATGATCTCGTTATAACAATTATTCGGCTTCGGCGTGAGGGCTGGACAGCATCTGAACTGACTTTCCGTATACTTTCGTCAGTTGCATATCAGGTGATTCCTCCAGAGGCGTTTACCGACCCTAAGCATCACCTCCTGAAAGAGTATGTCAGTTTGTCCCGTGAGTTCGGCCTAGTAAGCGGGGCAAGACATAATGCTCACCTCCGTGGTGTCATTCGCAGAGGGATAATGTCGGGAATAGATAGAGCAGAGGTAATACGCCGCGTTCTTTTCTCCCCGCACTATTCAGAACATGAGGAAGATAACCAATCTGATTCGTTCCCTCGTTCGTCGTAACAACCGGGTGGCATTAACGCTTTTTCCCCGAATGTTCCGGTACAAAGCCTTTGGCGTGGTTGAAACAGGATCTGGTTATCCGCGACGGCCTGAACATCAGGAATCCAAAGTTTGTCTACTGGCAGGATATCTCAGAGTCCAGGAAGAAATTCGTGCTTCTCAGGCCCGTCTGGCTTTACTAAATACTGAAATCGAAAAGGAGAATGCTCAGGAGTACGCACGTAACAAAATTCCGGCATCACGGTTGGCTCACTTCAGGCTCTGGTTCACTCGCCGATTTGGTAATGACACATCCCGTTTGATTGAGTCCGTGGACACCTACTGCGAGGAGCAGAATCCAGTAATGGATGAGCAACCGGCTGTATTGCCATTACCACGCGGTCACCTCCCCCATGCAGATATCCGTATGCGCTCCCCGAGCTTCCGCCGAGAGGTTAGCGTTCGCGATGTGCATGTCCAGTCTCAGTTCCGTGAGTTGGTGGATAAGAATTTCGGAAGCCTGTGCGCGGTATCGGGCAAACACCTCAACGGTGTGCTGGAGGCAGCACATATTGAACCAACATCCGTAGCAGGCTGCTATAACGCCAGTAACGGCATTTTGCTATCACCAACATTCCACAGGCTGTTTGACACAAACATGATGGGTATTGATCCTGATACACTACAGATTCACTTCGCCAGCGGTATAGAGTTCCCTGAGTATGAAGGGGTCTGTATAAAACCGTTGTTCTACAATCTGGATAAAAACAGGCTCGGGGCAAGATGGCTTGAATTTAAAGTGAAATCACCTGCGGAGTAAGCCCTCTCCCCTCTTCCATCTCCCTGCCCTATCCAATCTATTTATTGGAAAGGCATAGCAGCATGGAGATAAGTAGCACACAAGTAACTCACCGATAATTCACATAAAAACCATATCAAAACAAATCAATCAGTTTATCGCATTTCCTAGCGCACTTTTAATTCACATTTTATGGACTTTTAATCCAATCCTCTCCTGTTCACTTTGAATTTAAGTGATATCAGTGAATGATAAGGTACGAATAATTCACTAAATAACAACTATGTAAATTCAACAGCATAAAAACCAGAGCGCTATCTTCGGACTGGTTCCAGTAATTGATGGTTTGAGTCCGGCCCGCATGTCATACTGATTTATATCTTTCGTGTAGCCCTGCGGTAGGCACGATTTCATCCCAATACATCCAGTGGCATGTGACTATATGATCGACCAAGCAGAGTTAATGAAGAGTGTTTTAGCGGTTCTGCAAGCCAGAAACGTGTCATTATCAGAGAGCCCTACGCGAATTCTGATGATGCTTCCAACACGGTTACGCGTGAATGTCACTGTAATCGATGCTCAAAATGAACCGTTAACCGCGACACTGATGCTGGATCAGGAAGGTCAAGTGACCTGTAAGCTGGCAACAGACCCCGCTGATACCGTCGTTGATATCAGTCGATATAGAGTATGATTTAAATCTTCGCGTTCCAGCCAGCCGTTCCCAGCTTCGTTGTAGAATATTGCAATAAGCCAATCCCCAGCCAGCCCTGTAATGTAACCGAAGAAAATCGTGCGCAATGCGCACGTAAAAATGTCTGCCCGCCACGCGGGCAATCGCCGTCCAAAAGCTTCGCTCTCAAGCGAAGCAGGCACGGCATGTAAATTCGAATAGAGCCCTCACGGGGCGATTAGGCGAATTCGCGGCCCGCTAGGGCAAAGTCTCAAAGCGTATGGGGGTTAACACCCCCAAAACGCTGTGGAGACTGTTGTGGCTTTTCGGAACTACGATCCCGAAGTACTGACTAAGGGTTGCGGCTGCCACCAGCCCGGCTATCAGGCGACCCAACAATTATTTCTCCGTATCACTTCGTCACCTGCTCAAGGTGATTGAAAATAGAATCACAATTAGAAAGCGGGGAACACACAATGAACACTCAGACAAGAATCAAATTGAAAGGCCTCAAAATCTATACTGGCATGAGCCAGGAAACAGTCTGCTTTAACGCTACTGTCCTCTTCGACGGGCTGAGCATAGGTACAGCTGATAATGATGGGCATGGTGGCGAAACTCGCGTACTGTTCGAACCAGGAAAAAAAGAGCTGTTCCGCCAGGCCGAATCATATGCGAAGGGTCTTCTGCCAATCTGCCTTGGCGAACACAATGGCAAGCCATTTCTCATAGACTCAAACCTGATTGAAGTAATCGACCAGCTTGTCAGTGACGAGGAGCGTAACCGGAAAACTAAATCAAGTTTCAAGAAGGTTTACCGCAAGAAAATCTGCGTCTTACGCGAAGGTAGACTTTGGACAGTGGGCTACAAAAGCCAGGCTCAATACGCTTCATACATCGCACAAATCAAAAAAGAACATGGCCCTGATATCGTTATCCTGGACGATTTGGAACATGATGAAGTTTTCGAGCTGTACAGTAAGCACTTATACGCCTGACCATCAAGCGTGGTAGAATTGGATAATTCTAGCGCAGAGGATCACTATGAAAGTTAAAGAGCTTATCGCCCAGCTTCAGCTACACGACCCTGATGCTGTTGTCGTAATTGCCGGATTTGAAACCCAGAGTACTGGACTGGTTGCCGAGGCCGATACTATTAAAGAATGCGTGACAGTTCCTGTCCAAGCGGACAGCATGACGGGTGACCGTTCGTTGGCAAAGGAGGGTTCACCTTCTGTCTGGTTGGGATGGGGGAATGATTACCGCACGGAGTTCTTCGTTAGTGCCATCAACGACCCGGACGAATTAGCCTAACTATATCGAATACCCAAGAGCCTCTACTTCAGAGGCTTTTTTATTTGATGGGTCTTACGGGAAACCTTGTCATTCATTTACCAATAGTTGCAGGGCGTATCCTCCAGCGCTAAGTCACTTAACCCCCTTAATCGCCAGCCAGCATCTCCGGGTTCTGCCCGACCCGTGGATTACTTAACACCCTTAATCGCCAGTCAGCCTCTCCGGGTTCTGCCCGTACCGTGGGTCACTTAACCCCCTTAATCGCCAGCCAGCCTCTCCGGTTTCTGCCCGTACAGTGGGTCACTTAACCCCCTTAATCGCCAGCCAGCCTCTCCGGTTTCTGCCCGTACCGTGGGTCACTTAACCCCCTTAATCGCCAGCCAGCATCTCCGGGTTCTGCCCGACCCGTGGGTTACTTAACCCCCTTAATCGCCAGTCAGTCTCTCCGGGTTCTGCCCGCCCCGTGGATTACTTAACCCCCTTAATCGCCAGAAGAGAAAGATGATGTGTCATTGAACTGCATTTCGAGATCGCAAAATGAAGAAAAAACAAAATAGAATGTTAGCGTCTCAATCTGATTGCCGTTACAATTATACGCATAGAGCGTCATTTTACGCATTATACGTAAAGTATACGCATATGCGTTTAAATTCATAATTCAGGTTTGAGGGTATGACGAGAATGAATCTAATAGATAAAATTGCCCTTGTCGGGCAACGCATGAAGTCCGAACAAATTTCATTGAAAGAATCGTTACTGGCTTCTTCCCGGGTATCTGTATCAGATGACAGTGTGGAGGGGGTAGATCGCCTTATCTATAACCACTGCCTGAATAAAAAAAATCTCTCCGACTTCTTTGGAAAATCTCGAGTTACCTTCAATAAAATTCTCGCTGATCTCGAAGAAAAAAGGCTGGTGGGTCAACCTATTTATCAGAACAAAAACCACCTTTATACCCGCTGGGATGTCCAGAATATTATGGATGCCCTGGGTTATCCGCGCTATAGAGATTACTACCAGAGCCGAACAATCATTGTTCAGAATCATAAAGGTGGGACAGGAAAAAGCACGACCTCAGTGGCTCTGGCTGTAGCAGCAGCACTTGATCTCCAGTTGAATGCCAGAGTTTTAGTAATTGAATGGGATCCGCAAGGCTCTATTGGTAGCGGTATGATTCAAAGCGTATCTGAAGACGACGTATTCCTGACTGCAATCGACGCAATCCTGGGCGTGTATGAAGAAGGTTCTGAATATAAAAAATACCTCGACATGGGTTACTCTGAGGCTGAAATCATTGAGAATATGCCGTTCTCAACCCATCTGCCAAATCTTGATGTAATTACTGCGTTCCCAACCGATGCGAGATTCAAAGATAAATACTGGCAGTGCAGTAAAGAAGAGCGCACTCAGTTGTTGCTACGATTCAAAGAAGTGATAATGCCAGTCCTGAAAGCTAAGTATGACCTTATTATCTTCGATACCCCTCCAGAAGACTCGCCAATTATCTGGGCCGCTGATGAGGCCGCTGACGGTATTCTTGTCGCAGTTTCTCCGCGAGAATACGACTATGCATCCACAACTGATTTTATGCTGACGATCAGTGAGCGATTCCGTCAGTCTCCCAATAAAGGTGAAAATATTAAATGGTTTAAAGTACTGGCCGTTAACGTCGATGATAAAAGCCCATACGAAAAAATAGTCCTCGATAAGTTAATTCGAACCGTTCAAGACCTGTTTATGGCAACCAATATCAAAAACTCTGAAGCATTCAAAGCAGCTGCGTCACGGGGTAGGTCGGTTCTCGATATTAAGAAATCTGAAGAGTTATGTTCACCAAAGCAGCTGGATATTGCCGAAGAATCCGTAATGTCCGTATATCAACAGTTTATTAATGAGATAAAGAGTTTTTCAGCGAAGGAAGGAGTTAACGCATGAGTGATGAACAGCATATCGGAAACGATAAATCGCGTTATCTAAATACGCCAAAGCGAACCGATGTAGGCCACCGTTCCGGGTTAGCTAACCTTAAGAGTCCCCCTCGCATTAAGAAACTCTTTACCCTTCATAACGGGCGAAAACTTGAAGCTGAGCACGTCACTGTAGCAGCTGAAAATGTCGCTACTGAGACCGCCGTTCACCCAATGAACCCGCGAAATCAGGAAGCGCTTACCACAAACGCAGTACGAGATATCCTGCAACAAATTGAGTCAAGGGGTGTTGATACTGAAGGTGTTGCCGTTAAACGTGATGGCGTGTACCTGCTTATTGAAGGTAGCCGCAGACGTTTTTGCTGTATTGCGGCTCAAAAAGATCTGCCTTTATGGGTGCTACCAGATGATCTATCAGCTGAGGACATCAAGGCGATTATTACCGCTGCACAAACATCACGCCGATTCTCATACCGAGAGGTTGGGCTTCAGTATCTGGAACTAATGCAGGAAAAAGGATTCACCAAAAATGAAGAGCTTGCCCTCTTTCTTGGCATAAGCCATGTGTCAGTCTTTAAACGTATTCAGGCGGCGCGTATTGACGGTTCGTTGATAGCTCTGTTCCCGGATTATGAAGGTATACCAAACTCCTTCTACAGCCGGTTGTCCAAACTTCAGAAATACGTAGAGAGCAACCTTTTCATTCTTGCAGATGTAGTTGATAGGGTGAAAGAAGAAATTGCTAATCTGGACATCAGTGACATCCCGGAAGCGCAGAAAATTGTCATGGCGCAGATCACAAAGGCGGTTGAATTACTCGATCAAAAGCCACCTGCAAAAAGTTGGGAAACCCGTGATCTGGCTAATTTTGCTAATAAGGACAAATACGCCCGTATCAGCAAAAATGCATCGGGCCGTAAAGTTCGCTTTGAATTTAACCGAATGAGTACCGAGCTCATGGCAGAAATTGAAGCATTTATTACGGATAAACTGAGTAGCGAAAAATAACAATTCGCCATTGCTTGATTATCGAAACTGCACCTCCTGGTGCAGTTTTTTTTTGGCCGCAAACCTATTCGTCAGGAGGAGACACCGGTTGATAATAGGAAAAAAACAGCTCATGAGGTGGCTATGCTTTCGGAAAAAATTGTAACCCTGTTTTCAAATGACGCATTAAAGCGTTTCACGATTCTTGAGGCTTACGCCGAGCTAAAACGTCAGGGTACTTTTAGCGTTTTCCTTTCGTTCATCGATCCTCGTACTGATTGTCTCGTAGAGGGTAACTTTCAATTCTACCCGAACCCCGTTAAGACCTACTCAAACATGGGAGTATGCTATCTCACTGAACATCTTGGGCTAACGTTAAAAATCCCAAGCTCTATGGAATGGTGGGCTACACATGAAAAGTCAACATTTCATAACCAAGACATCACCTATCTGAAGGAGGGTGAATACGTAAAGGCAACCATTAAACTGGAAATAGGCTCGCGGATCAGAGTTCCTAATGCGTTCGAAGTTGCCCCTTCCATGTGAACTTAAGGCATATCAAAGTAAATTACTGACGAGGACGGCTATGGCACTCACGATAAAAACAGAAACACTAAAAGCTACCACAAGCCCAACATTTGAGGCTTTACGTAATCGTTATAGCCACCGTAGTTCTGACGATGAGATTGCCGTCGATCCGCTATGTTTATCTCGGGATGATCTGAATGAACTTTTACAGGCATGTCGTGGTGATGGAGAGTCAAAAAATCGACGAGCTCTTGAATCGATCATCACTGCACTGGAAGGTGATTTCGATAAGCCTGTGAGCAGTTTTCCGGCATTCGGTCGTGTGTTACTACAGTATCTGAAGTCAAATCGAATTGATGGCTGGATATACCGACGCGGTCATGACGGCAACCTGTACCCCGGTCTTGTTACAGCAATAAAAGAAGTAAAATCAGAAAAAAACTCTGACCGTCCCCCATCACTATTGTTACAAATCAGCTGGTATGGGTTCGGCGAATATTCGCACTCCAAAAAGGTTTACGGAACCCAGCTTACCGCCCTGAATTTCGAGCCTAATGAGGTGGCGCGGCGCAGTGTCGCTAAGACACTGGCCGACCGTGATATCTACCATGAAACGCATGAGCTGAAACAAGAGTACCTGGAACAACTAACGCGGTTTAAGGAAGTGGTCGACGGGCAATTTGGCAATCAGTTTAAAGCAACCGGCAGGGCTGTCAGAATGGAATCGTATAGCTACAGCGACCGGAATCTGGAAATAGCAGGGCATAAACTGATACACGATTTGCCTGATAGTGAGTGCGATGCCTACGGTGCAGAAGTGGAGTCGCCTCTTTTTGAAGATGACCAGTTTGGCCTTTTACCCGAAATTCCTGTGCAGCGTTATTTTGATCTCTCGCTGCAAGACTTTATCTGGATACATGCCAATAACGTAGAACCATACAAGTATGATAAAGAACTGCCAAAAAAGATGGTTTTGCCGGAAGACCACCGTGATTTACTCGATATACTGACCACGGATATCAGCGCTTTCACCAGCGATATTGTTGAAGGGAAAAGCGCGGGTAACATCATCATGTGCGTGGGCTCACCCGGACTTGGGAAGACATTAACTGCTGAAGTGTATGCAGAGGTCATTGAACGGCCCCTGTACTCAATTCATGCTGGCGCACTGGGAACCAACGCCGATGACATTGAGAAAAATCTGCGGACGATTCTGACCCGGGCTAAACGCTGGAACTGTGTCCTGCTTCTGGACGAAGCCGATGTGTTTGTCATGCAGCGTGGAGCATCACTGACTCAAAATGCCATCGTTGCGGAGTTCCTCCGTACACTGGAGTATTTCGATGGGTTGATGTTCATGACAAGCAACCGGGGTAGTGACATCGATGAGGCTATCATACCAAGATGCGCTGCAATCATTCACTATGATGTGCCGGAGAAATCAGATGCCCAAAAGATCTGGAAGATTATGGGTGAGAACTTTGGCGTGAACATTCCTGATGAACTGGTCAGATCACTTGTAAACACTTACCCAGAACTTCCACCACGTGACATCAAGATGTTGCTACGGCTCACGTTGCGAATGAGCGTGAAAGAGCAGGGGAGTGGTAGCATCCCGACACTGGATATTGTGCGGAAATGCGCGATGTTTCGTGGGATAGAACGAAAGAGAAAAGAAAAAGCCCTGTGATAACGATGCCGGGTTCGCCCGGCATACAACCTGCTGGCCCAGCCCAAAGCAATCCGAGTTCTTCAGCAAAAGCAGCAGCGTGTCGGAAATAACTGTGTTATAACAATTCAGGTGATCATGATGAGAAGTTGATAACAATGTTTAAGCTAAGTCCCATAAGAAAAAAAACAAACAAGCTGCATAAACTCCTTAATAACGGCTATCGTTTCGTAATCATGCATGAAGATGAAATTATTGAACCCTTCCGCTACGAAATAGAAGCCAGACGAAAACTATTCTTTGGCAGAAAACTCCTTTCTATTTCCGACCTCATCGACTCAATAAACGATAGTGTAAAAACCCAAGCAAAACGCGCCCCTTAACTATTCGTCACCTGAATAACTCCAGCTATGATAAACATTATTATCAAGCTTAAAGGTGATACTTATGAAACCGTTTGGGATTTTCTATTCAGTAGAAGGCTGCACTTGTTCACTGTGCCGCTCGCGTGGCTATCGTAAAAACAATGCATACGATAGATCTCTTCGTGTAAGCAAACACCGCGCCCGTCAGCAGGCCAAGCGTGAAATCCGCTCCGCCGTATTCAGCATCGACAATTAAGAAAGGTTGATGATAAATAAGAAGAATAACGAGGATAACAAATGACTGATGAAAACCAAATAAAGGTGCTGTTTTGCATTCTGCGTCGTCGATTCGTGGATTATGTCCCTGAGTTTGAAAACTGTGTAGAAGAACGGGAAGTCATCAATGAAACGCCGAAGGGTTACCGTATGTCCGTCTCCTACGGCACATCAGTTTACCTGCACGCGGATTATGAGTTTTTCGAATCACGTCAGGCAGCGTATCAATGGTGCGCCCGCCGTGTGACCGCTAGCATTGAGAAGATGAAACAAAAAATGCAGGCGGCAGAAGCAACAAAAATAAAACTGATAGAAGCATCCGGGAACTGTGGCGAATAAGATGACACCACGTCAAATTATCCTCTCACATATTACAGCTGAGAAAGCACTCCCACGAGGAACGCTGATCTGGTTATTCTACGAGAATGCCGATGATTTAATCAGCCTGAATGAAGTGGACGATAATCTTGAAAGGTGGCATCAACGAGTTGGGTCGCCTGAAGAAATTCAGGTGATACTGGATATGCCTGATGACGATTCAGAAGTCTGGCTATTCAGCCCAACAAAATTATTCTCCCCACGGGTAAAAACCCCCGTTCTGACAGCCAGAGATAGGGCAGTTGCTCGCTATGGCGTTTCTCGCGTTATGACGGCGGAGAAAGTTGTTTTTCTGTATTCAGGGTATCTTCTGCACCTCTATAGACAGGCATATGGTTTCACCGGCCCTGCGCCTGAAGTTCGGGTCAACTGGAGTGCCAAACATTCATGGGGCGGCAGGAGCTCAATCACTATTTCACCATCGTCCATTTATCCTGACAGTGATACACCGCGCTATCGCTACCATGAGTACGCACATATAGAGCAGCGTAAGGACATCGGAGCATTTTATTCAATCAATCAACTGGATCATATCAAAGGCGTAGTGGCACATGAGCTTGCGCACTTTTGCCAGCGCCACACTGGAAAAGATAATTTTAAATTTGGTTTTCCGGTACTCCCTGAAAAAGATTTCAGAACGGCTCATGGTGATGGGTGGCAGTTCTTGTATGCATTTTTCAGAACAGAATTAAATAAAAGAATTCAGCGATAACCCAAAAAAAGGCATAACCAATGTACCTTCTTTCCATTTTATTATTTACATTTGTTTATCTGTTATCCTTTAATTCTGTTATAGAGGAAAATAGAGACCGCTATTCCATACAGACTTTTGCAATAGTGATGATCACGATATTCCTGATATCAATGCCAGTAACAACAACTTTTGTGTCGTTGATGCTTGAAGAAAACCAGAGAGAGCATCGTGATTTGATTTCCTTCCTGCAAATCAATTCCGTTTGGTTCGCAGGAGCCGGGGGGCTGGTGGCTATCTTCTTGTCAGCCCTGACAATGGTTCGCCTGAAGCAAAAACGTATCCGTCACAAAACATCGAACCTTAACCTCATCGTTGTGGGCCTTTTCGCGGGCGTAGTCTCTTTTGCCAGCGCGTATAAGCATCTAGCTTTCTTCAGTGGGGATGATGCGGGAGTGTTTTTATATGAGGCTATACCAGCCATCGATGACATCGACTGTAACGCGCCAATACTCCTGGTGAAATGGGAACCTGACTCAAAGAAGCCAACTGCATGGCGATGCCCTACGGGCGTTGCATTCAATATCAATAGTCCTACTCCATTCCTACCTTGGGGTTCATATGAGGAAGGGGAGAGTTCAAAACTAAATGAAGTGATGACAATTTTGATGAAAAATGCGGTCAAAATCGAAAAACGTCGCCATCTTGATGTCATCATTACGAGCTAAGGCCTTGTAATCACTGGATTACAGGGCTTTTTTATGTACCCGAAAAAAAAGAGACATTTTGTCCCCAAATACGCTTCGTCACCTGTTTGGTGTGTGTTTAACTGGATTTACAGCAAGCAACGAACCTCGCGACACAATAACTAAAGCGGAGAAACACCATGAACACCGACGTTAAAGCTATCTTCGAACAAAGCCGTACCCTGGAAAATCTGGAAGGCGCTGCGGTACTGATGCGCAGCTTAGACAAAGCGCCATCATCACTCCGAGCACTGAGCGATTTCGTAACCAAAGCGCGTAAAAGCGGCAATACGGAACAGTTCGAAGAAGCCGATATCGGGCGTAACAACGTCTTTGCGGTGAGCCCGTACTGGTTGTTTGTGGAAGAGGGACTGAACCTCCGCGACGTAAATTATGACCGTGCGGTAATGTTCAAACACGCTTATCTGGAACGTCCTCAGTCAGTGCCTGTCATCCGCGTTAAACCAGTAGTAGTGGAAGGCGTAACCCGCCTGAAAATCATTGATGGCCACCACCGTTTTGCTGGCCTGATGATGGCGATTGCTGAGGGCGCGAGCTTCCAGAAAATCACCGTCGAGGAATTTGAAGGCGGCAAGGACGAAGAAGTCTACAACATGATCGAGAGCGCCAACTCCCTTCAGTTGAAGATGGTGGAACGCGCTGAAGGCTTCAAGCGCCTGATTGGCTGGGGTCACACCATTGAGTCGATTGCTCAGCGTCTGGGTGTCTCTCTGGTCACCGTTCGCCGCAGTATCGTGCTGGCAAACGCTGACTTCAGCATCAAGATGCTGGTGAAAGAAGATAAGGTATCTGGTGACGTTGCCGTTGACGTTATTAACGAATGTCAGGGTACTGACCGCGACCCGTATGAAGTCCTGATGGAATCCCTGAAAAAGGCAGAAGGAGCTGGGAAAACCCGCGTCACTGCCAAATTCGTGAGTTCCAAGAAAAAGACTGGCCTGAAACCGAAAGTTATCCGTAAAACCTTCGACAGCCTGTTGCCAACCCTGAGCCAGCTGCGCGACCAGATCCCGCCGCAGCCGGAAGGTGAGCATGAAAATCAGATCGAAATTACGGAAACCGTGCCGGAAGAAGTCGTCTTACGCCTGACTCCTGAAATGGCCCGTACTCTGATGGCTACCCTGGCTGAACTGGAATCAGCAAAACAGGCAGAAGATGCTGAAGCTAATGGTGACAACGACGGTGATAGTGCTGAAAACAACGGCGGTGCTGACGATGCGACTGATGCCGATACCGATGGCGCTAACCAGCAGAATGGTGAAACTGAAGAGACTCAGCTGCACCCGGTGTACTAACCTCCCAGCAGGTCTTTAACAGACCTGCATAAAATTCCTTTTCATTCTGATGGGCCGGATAAACCGGCTCATATTTTTGCACATATAAATGGCCGCATTTTGCTGCCTTAAATTTTTCGATGATAGACAGGAGCGCATTAAAATATCAGGGTTATAGACTTTTTTGGATAGCAATGGGGGTCGCGTTGAATATTCAGACTAATTATATCGAGCTGCAAAATTGGCTCGAAAAGGCAAAAAGTATTTATTCCTCCGCAGGATGCCCGCACGAAAGAGTTGATGATGGCATTTTAAAAATTGCAATGCAGGTAGCGGCTATTAGAAAAACAAAACCAGATATGCTGCATGTATTCCTTCAGGAGTTAATTACTGAGTTCAAGGGTTATAAACTCATTCAGTGCCGATTCAATAAATCCAATTATGAGCATTTTGTTATGACCCCGGAAATTCAGATTCTGATCGGTGGTCTTATGGATAAAGCGTCAGAGGGAATAATGCTGGCTTCTATCTGCCACATGCTACAGGTAGATACGTTATCCGAACTTCTAAGCCTAATCCCAACGGGAATGCCAGACACCGATGTACTGGATGCGCTATGGCGTGATCAGAAGACGCCCGCAGGACTGAACCTGCTTGATGACTTCGTACTTCTGGATACCGTTGCGCTGGCTAATAAGCGGGGGATTGCTGCATGAATGTATCGGCGTTGATTAGTAGCCTCTATGTGACCGTTATCGCCGGGCAGGAGCTGGAAGCAAAAGCTCTGGAGCATCACGAACGCCGTACAGCTGGTCGATTTTGCCGAAAAACACTTTCTGTCCACGCGGTGAAGCGCAAGCCCGGGGTGGAATTTCTGGCGCGGCTGAAAGTCAATTACGCCCGCGCCAACCTGACAAACTGCGACCCCGGTACAGTAGCCGAGCTGAGGCTGGTGGGCCGCTCTGATGAAGCGAATGAGCTCTCTGAAGCAATTCTAAAGGCAATAGCATCCAGTTACCCGGAGTTGGTATCGGAATGCGCACGACAATTACAAAAACAAAAGCTATTCCAGAACCTCTGAGGCCACTTATGACTATGGCGGACATCTCGTTTACCGAAACAGGTGAGACAAAGCAAACAGCTGAATACAGCTTAAAAACCCCTCCGCAATCGATAGAAGCGGAACAGTCCGTGCTGGGCGGGTTAATGCTTGAAAACCAGAGATGGGATGATGTGGCAGAAATCGTTAGTGAGCAGGATTTTAGTTCTCGACCGCATCGCTCAATTTTCTCTGCAATGAGATCGCTCGTTGCGAATCAATTCCCGATTGATTTGATAACCCTCGCTGAGCACATCGAAAACGAGGGAGAAGGTAAGCTGGATAGTCTCGGCGGTTTCGCCTATCTGGCAGAACTGTCAAAAAATACGCCCAGTGCGGCAAATATAATTGCCTACGCGCAGATCGTCAGGGAACGTGCCGTAATCAGGGAAATGATAAAAGTTGCCAACGAAATAACCGAGGCCGGTTACAACCCGGAAGGTAGGACAAGTGACGAATTGCTTGATCTTGCAGAAAGCCGGATTTTCCAGATTGCAGAGCAAAGGGGAAATAAAAGCGGTGGGCCGGAAAATATCAGCAGCATTCTGGACAGAACCGTTACCAAGATTGAAGCCTTGTTCCAGCGTCCCCATGACGGGGTCACTGGAGTTGATACCGGCTACGTGGACGTGAACAAGAAGACAGCCGGTCTACAGCCCTCGGATTTGATTATTATCGCTGCCAGACCCTCAATGGGGAAAACTACGTTTGCAATGAACATCTGCGAGAATGTATCGCTGACAAACGATAAGCCCGTCATGATTTTCAGCCTGGAAATGCCTACGGAACAGCTCATGATGCGCTCACTGGCATCGCTATCACGCGTCAACCAGACCAGCATCCGAACCGGACAGCTCGATGACGAGGACTGGGCCCGGTTATCCGGCACAATGGGACTGCTGCTGGAAAAAAAGAACATTTACATTGATGACAGCTCTGGCCTAACACCTATGGACGTTCGCTCCCGGGCGCGTCGATTGTCCCGCGAACACGGTGGGCTTAGCCTCATTATGATCGACTACCTTCAGTTGATGCGTGTACCGTCGTTATCTGACAACAGAACTCTGGAAATTGCTGAAATCTCCCGATCTCTGAAAGCACTGGCAAAAGAGCTGAATGTACCGGTAATCGCTTTATCGCAACTAAACCGCTCGCTTGAACAACGTGCCGATAAACGTCCGGTAAACTCAGATTTGCGAGAGTCAGGCTCCATTGAGCAGGATGCTGACCTGATCATGTTTATTTACCGTGATGAGGTCTATCACGAAAATAGCGATATGAAAGGTATAGCCGAAATTATCATAGGTAAACAGCGCAACGGGCCTATAGGGACAGTACGTCTCACATTTAATGGTCAATGGTCTCGATTTGATAATTATGGTGGCCCTGAGTATCATGATGACGACTGACCATAAAAGCTACTGACCTTATCCTGATATTTAATTAAAGGTTTTCGACTGTTTAATTTCGCCAGCTGATTGGCCCGATAGATAATGGTTCTACGGACAGCAATCTTTTATATAGGTGTAAAATGAAAACGATACTCTCAGCTTTATTATTCGTTGTTTCATGGAATGCACTGGCACAGGATGAGGGAAATAGTGGTGATAAAAAGCAACAGGCAACGGCAACTATTCAAATTTCGATTACAATTTTACCCGAACCGGTAAAACCAAAGATCACCAAAGAACAGGTGAGTGATACGCTAACCGTCATTTCTTATGAATGGTAGCATCCAGACAACCAACGGTTAAGCCTGCTCCAGCAAAGAAAAGTATCTTTCTGAACATCACTTCGTCACCCGAATGCCTCGTGATTTAATAAGTAAACAAACCGGACAATATTCACGAGGTGTTTTATGACAAATGAAACTCAGAACAACGCATCCGCACCTGAAGAGTTAATCACGCGTATATCGCAGGTCATTAAACGCAAGGATGGATCTGAAGTGAAAATTACTGCTCAGGCTGCGTTCGGTGCAGGGTTAACTCGCTCTATCGATGTATATGTTCTTCGTCGGGATAATGCTGATTCAAACTGGCAAGGTTGCAGTAATCGACCAAAAGCAGGATGGCGGAATATGTCTGTAGATGAATATATCCGTGAAGGGCGCTCTGAAATGCTTAAGGCAGTTACGCCGGGAGAAATTCTAAAGCTCACAAATGCCATTGGCAAACCAATGAGTTGTCTTGATCAATTATTTCCATCCCCGATTACTAAATAAATCATTAAATAATACCGCTGGCCTTATTCGTCAGCTGGTACGCCCGTGTTTAAATAAATATACAAAACGAATAAATAAACAGGTGAACCATGCAACAGGTAATCGACTTTGGCACATCAGAACCGACCCTTGCCCCAATCCTTACCGGGGATAAATGGGATACGGTTTGGCAAACACTGGCTAATGACGAAGACCTGAATTATGTCGATGCCAGCACTGGCACGAGCATGGCCAATCTTATCACCACCGGCACAAACGCCATTTATAAAGCGCTTACTGACGGCTGGACTATGAGCCTGGCGTATTCATCAGGAAAGGACTCTGAGTGCGTTCTGCACCTCTTCCTGATGGCGCTGGTAAGGGCTACCCGCAATGGCACAAACATCAGCCAGCATCACTATGTGATCCACACCGACACGGGCATCGAGAATCCAGCCGTCCGCTGGCTGGCAGACACAAAACTCGCCGAACTTGAGGCATTCGTTGAAAAGCACCAGTTACCGCTGAGCATTGTAATTGGTAAGCCTGGACTGACATCTGGGTGGACTGGCCGCATCCTTTCAGGGCGAGGATTGCCAACATTTTCAAATAGTTCCGCCAGACAGTGCTCGATCGACTTGAAGGTCGATCCTGCACGTCGGGCCCGTGCCGAGTACATGCGAGGACTGCCTAAAGCCGTTCGTCAGCGCGTTTGTCTGCTGCTGGGTTCCCGTGATGCAGAGAGCACAACCCGTGCCATGAACATCGAAAAAAAAGGCGGGAGCGCTGAAGACGTTAAACAGACAAAAGAGGGCGGTGAGCTCTATCCGATCCGTCACTGGCATCAGGGGAACGTATGGGAATTCCTGCTATCGTCCGGGGATGAGGCTCGTTTTGCGTTACCCAGTTACCTGCCTAACAATAATGAAACTGCTGAGCTCTACAAAGAGGCTACGGGCGAATGTGTCTGGACGGGTTCTGAAAAAGCAAAAAGCGCCTGTGGTTCACGATTTGGCTGTTACCTTTGCCAGGCTGTAGGGCTCGACCGCTCTATGGAAAACCTGCTGAATGCCGACCCGGAGAAATATGGCTATATGGCTATCCTGAACCGGCTTCAGCGTTTCATTGCCAAACGCCGTTATGCCTGGGAAGACCGCCATCCAGTGGGCCGCACGGTATACGAAGGTGGGTATATTAAGATCCAGCCAGATGTATACTCGCCGAAATTCCTGGAACGTCTGTTACACATCTGCTGTAGCGCCGACTACGTAGAGCAGCAACGCGCCGATGACGTTGCCGAGAAACTCGCTTACGGCTTGCTGGAAGACAATGCGCATAACCGTCGCATGTCCCGGCCTCAGTTCCGCATCGTCAGCGAAGAAGCCGTTGTGCATGTCGATTTCATGTGGGCTTTCCATCATTTCAATGACAAGCCTTTTAGGGCACTGGAGATCTACCACCGCGTCTGGGCCCACGGCGAGCTGGATCTGTTGACTGATGAACCGACGATGCCTGTAGTCCCTCAGTCCCCAATCCCTAAAGCAGTCTGGCTGAAGGTGGGGAAATTTGGCGATGACTCACTATTTGATGGGCTGGCTGATCCTGTTGCGGAAATGACCTATTTCGACGGCGGAGATGACGAACGCGCCGCACGTGTCATCAAGACAAGAGACGGCCACCGTCGTGTTGTCAGTTTCAGCGAAGATAACGAAGTTACCGTAGATGAAGAGTCTGCAAGCTTTGTGTTATGGGTGGAATACCCACGCCTTAAATCTGCTATTGAGAGCGGGGCGTACACCGCTGGGAGCGCGGCGCAGTTCTACCTGCGTTTCGGCACGGTATCTCTGTGCAAAGGTAAGTCAGCCTTGTATCACAAAATGATGCAGCGTGGTCAAACCTACCATCGACTCGGCCTGACCGGATTCCAGTCGATGGAAGGGATCACAGCTCGAAAAGACCTTCGCATCCTCTCGACCGAGAAATACCAGCATGTTCTGAAAAGAACGCTGGAGGCCCGGATCATTCGTTTTAAATGGTGGGCTAACCTCGCTTTCACCATCCAGTACCACATGACCCGCATGACAGAATTTGGGTTCTGGCTGCATCGCGTCTTACGCCAGGAAAGCCATAACGAGCTTATGGACGAGAAAACGCTGTGCAAAAACAGCCTGGAAACTGTCCTGATCAACCAGACCAATGCCTGGTGTCTTGTGATGAGTGACGTGGGCAACAAACCTGATACATCAAATGCGCTGCGCCGCTACTGGAGACAGGAGCGGGCCCGAGCTTTCGCGCACTGTGCTTCAGTACCGGAAGTCCTTAAATCGCTGGTGGCTCGTGAGATGTTCAATATTTATCGACGTGCGCTTTATGAACTCAATAGCCATAAAGAGTTGAGCCTTGGCCTGATACACATACAGGAACTGGCAACTCAGAACGCGGACGCGTTACGGATCCATATCAAAATAATGATGCGGTTAATCAGGCTGTGGCAATTGTCAGGTTTAACAAGCATTGGTCAGAGTGAATTTTGTGAGGCGGCTTAACTGCCTGGAATAAAGGGAAAATAATGAAAATCATGCTTTCACTAGGCTCTGTTGCTATTACGACAGTAGCATCTATGTTGTTGCTGTGCAGCCAGGCTAATGGCAGCAACGGGAACAGGCCTTTACGGATCAACGAACCTGTTCAGATTACTATCGAACAAGTGATGTATCGCATTGCAAATGGTAACCAGAATATCGGCATGAAAATGCGTGAAAACCCAGTGCTGTTTTCGGGTCATGCCGGAATCAGTGTAGAGCTAAGTGATTTTCCGCCCGGGTCAAAATCCGCGCCCGTACCCGGAACTACCGTAATGCTGCGTACCGCTTTGTCTGGTCAGACAGAGGCCTGTTATCAGCAGCACTGCTACTCAGCCGAAGTGACCACGTACAACGAATAGAGGTCTTGCTATGGCAGACAGAACTGATGGAATGAAAGGAAGAGCACTGATTAGGCAGTTGTCCGGTATGCCACCCGGCGTTAACCCATTAAACGTTCCTCAGCCGCTTAAGCGAACCGTGTGCCTGGCAAAAGGCATAGTGGATACATGGGATAGTTTTCCATCCGAAAACAACCTTGCAATCGCCCTGGAAAACGCCGCTGCAATATCACGGCTGGCGATAAGCCTCCTGCAAGAACGGGAAGTACTGTACCGGCAGCTGGCATCTCTTGGAGTAGAACCAGAGAAAATGAAACAATCCGTCGAAGCCATCCCGATGGAAACGCTTTTAAAAAGCCTTCCAATGAGGAAAAAGTAACTTTCTAGCGTTTTTTGTTTCCGCTGTAAGAAGACACCTTTTTTGGTGCTCAATAGCAGTATTTTTTTAACAGATAAACTAAACGAATTCAATATTTCTTAAATTCAAGCACATTTTGTCTTCTTTTAAATTTCGTCGTAGGTTTAATGCAGTTAATAATGTTACTCACGGATTAATTTTTAAAAAATACAGAGCCTAATCAGGCTATACGGGTTTTGTAATTGCTATCATTAAAGTCACGAGGAAAACCATGAGTGCATACGTCGAGCAGGTATTTAATGATGTTGAAAAAATGCGTGGCAAAGTTCTGGCCGACCGATTCCGCATGGTATTCAAAAAAATCCAGCTTGTGAAGAACGACGACTCAGACGAGGCCTACAACCTGAAGCAACAGGAAAACCTAGCCGCTGTCACTGAACTTCAGAATGCTGGTGGTTTCATTGATTGGGACATCAAGGTCACTAAGTATAGCAACACATCCACTCAGGTTGAGTTGCGGCATAAGGTAGATGGTGTGCTGGTATGGCGCGATTTTACCTTCGTAAGCGATTTTGTATTCGAACTCGCTAAAAACGTTGTCTATTCAAAAGAGACGGTCTGAATTCAATTTTTGCATTAATAACCGGTGGAAAAATGGAGCAACTGACACCTGCAAAACTCGACTCGATGATTACTGAGACTACAACTGAACTGCTATATGCGCAGAGGGCACTTATCAGCCCAAGCCGAGCTGATGCGATGGAAAAGAAAGCGTCTCAATTACTCAGCATATTATTGGAGTTAAAGGAACTAAGAAATAAAAGCCCACAAAAAATCATACTGCCACCCCCTGCATGTTGCTTTGCAGATCATAGTTATCCTGCATATTCCAGAGACCAAGTTATTGCAATACTTGATTCTCTTGGACATAAAATTATTGAAAAGGAAAATTAATGCGCCAGACAAAAATCGTAAATATATTCTATGCCAGTGCTGAAGAGCTTCAGCTAGGCATTAACGAGATAGATACTGAGATTACGACCGCTTTGCAGAACGGCAATATGGAAGCCGTCAAAAAAGCAACGTTACTTAAAAACACCATGATTAGTCTGCTGGACAACAAACAGAAGGGCGAGCTGGTTCAAGAAACGTGTACGTCAGGCGAAAAGGCTGATTCATCGGTAGAAATAACGGACGCAATGGCCTACGCGTTCCACGCGGCATCTGGTGAGGGTGCAATTGGTTCCGATGATGTTGAAGAGATAAAGCGTGGTCTGCGGGTAGTTATCAATGAGTGTGGCCTCACAAATCACCTCGTAAAGATCCCTGCTGGTTTACACGATGCAACAGCTCAGCTTGTAGTTAACTTCGCCTCTGAGATGGCGGGTAAGCTTTACCGGGCCCAGGAGAAGTATGGTCGTGGGGCTGAATGGGCAAAATCTGACTGGAAGGATGAATGCCTCAAAGAGCTCCACCGACACCTTTCAAAAGGTGATCCACGTGATGTAGCAGCCTACTGCATGTTTTCGTGGCATCACGGTTGGCTGACCCACAGCGAACAACCTGCTATAGCGGGGCTCAGCGAAAGAGTTCTGTTCGATAGCTTTATGAAAGATGATTACTCACCTGATTCAAGTGGTTCAGTATCAGAGGAAGAAGAAAGGGTCTTTCTTGAGGTGCTCTTTCACATATGGCAAGGCCGGGCCGCAGTTCAGAATGGATTAACTCAACAGGAAATGGATATCGTAATGAAGTACCGGGAACAAAATCAGAAATAACATTACTGCGTTCTGACAACCAGTAAATTAACTCGATGCGGTATTTCAGAAAGGAAAAATTATGATCGTTCTCAAATACCCTCCTTACCCATCGCCCTTCTGGTTCCGGGGGGAAAAAGATAAAACGGGTGTGGTTACCGAGGTTGGAACAGTTTATGTGGAAGCAACAAAGGATAACCTGCTGCTGGTGGAGGGCACACTCCCTCCGGTAGGTGCGACTTTGTTTCTTACACCTGACCGGTTCGATATTAAAGCTGAAACTGAGATTGATAGCCGGGCCCGACGAGAGGAACAGGCCAGACAACGTCTGACACGGCAAGAAGAAGAACGACAGCAAAAGGCCGCTCTCGATATGAAGCTGATGCAACAGGCGCAAGAGCGAAACGCTCGTTTGTATCTTCCGGTACGATGGACAAGCGGATTCAAATCGGTGATTTCCGGGCTGACGGAAAACAGTAGCGGTAACGGTATAAACCGGCGAACTGTGATTCACGTGCTTTTACTTGAGGACATACGTGATGGGCGCCTGGTCAGAAATGAAGGGGATTTTCTTTGCACCGCCGCAGGTGGAAGTAACGGCAAGCTTTGGGTTAACCCAGCCACCCATAGTGATGGTGAGTACGGGCCTTACGTATGTGAAATAACGTGTAAGCAGTGTATTAAGGCTGCTCTACGTTGGCAGGATAAAAATAAGGCCGTCCCACCGGAATGTGTTCCGTAGGTATCAGGCGAACCGATCACCACGCTATAGAGAGAGGGGACAGTGAACATGCAAGTTGCTAAAAACAAGTACGCCGTTCTGGACAGTGCGATCATGAAAATACTCGGCAAAGAGCCGGTTCCATTTTCACTGATTATGCTTCCAGACGTAGCTGGTGAGTGTTCCCGACTCGCTGATGAGGAGAGGAATAAGCCGATGCCATTCCGCATTCTTGACCGGCGGTTACAGGCGCTAAGAAAGGCTGGCAAAATTCAGTTCGTGACCGGAAAAGGCTGGGTAAACCCTCTTTCCTGACCACCCGCAATTCGTACTGCATCTTCCTTTTCGTAAAAGGCAACTCTTCGTTGCCTTTCATCCCCCAGAGCTATTCGTCACCTGCCCCCCCAACGATAAAATCAAAGTATCACAAACAATATGTCCCCCATTTAAGCCATTAGAAACACCATGTCCTAGTACAATAGCGGCAACATGGCTAAAGCCGGGGGAAGGAGATCATAATGACGGGTATCGTGCGCATTGAACAACCGGTAGAGCGAATTGAACGTTTCCATTCTCTTCAAGGCGGTCAGTACTGGCGGGCAAATGAAGCCATTGCTGAAGAGAACATTGCCGCTTCCGAAGTACTGCTGATTGAATCGCTGCGTTGGGTCGACAACAAACTGCATACGGTCATTCTGCGCACCCACCCATCAAAACATGGCCAACACATTCGGTTTGAATATACCGATGAATCTGGCCGCACTTGTGGCACTACCCGTAGCTTCACTCAGCACCGCTTTTTGTTTGATGACTTCGTTAACAAATTCACCTTTGCTGCTGACTCGAAAGAAGTCCGCGAAAGTGAAGTGCAGGCCTGCCAGCAGTTGGCTCAGAAGCTGACCGTTGAACTTTCCGAGGCGATGACAAACCCTGAACGCATGAAAGAGATCATTGCGGAACGCCTTGAAAAAGAGCAGACAGAAAAAAGCGAGAACAAACTCAATACTCTACCCGCGACGATTGACCAGTACACAAACCTCGCCACCGGCCCGTTAGAAAATGCGCTGACATCCGGTGTCAATGAGGAAAGCATTAAGGGAATGATGGAAGCGGCTCGGCATGGACATAAACTGGCCGTCATACAATCTGAATGGCTACAAGGTAAGAATAACGAAATTACCAGGGCCGTTCAGGCCGTCGTACCCTATTACCAGGAAATGGCTGCGGCGCAGCTGGCCGCATTCGAAGAGAGCAGGGAGAACGTTGAATCGCTGATGAAAGGGATTGCGTCTCTGGATCTTTTCATCGGCAAAGATGTTGTCGTCAACACGATAATCAAAGGCAATTCAGCCCCGAGCGACATTCCTCTGACATTTGTCCAGAAAAAGCTACTGATGGATGAGGAGCTCGCTGTCTATCTGGATCTGGGAGACTGGTTCGATTTCACCAAAGCAGATTTATTCGACCAGGCACTGCAAAAACACCCGGGCCTAATCGAGCAGATTTTCCCGACCCAACGTTGCGTACTGGTTATGGCCGTCACCAGACGGCACGTCAATTATCAGGATCCGTGGGAGGCTGCGGCCAAAGACTTTCAAAACAGATGTGTCTTCCTGCTGGTACGAGACGGCGAAAATATTTACCAGGTATGCAGCCCGGTTGAATCTCATCTGGGCGCTCATACGCTGTTCCCTGAACGTGACGAGCAGGACGCGCTTTTTCGCGGTTTTGACGGTTCTCGCATCACCTTCCGCGATGTAGCTTACACTGACCGGCTGCGGGCGCATGAAAAGATGGCGCTGCACTATAAACGTTTCCTGATCCTTTGCTGCGGGCTCGACCAGCGTGAGCGCCTGTTTGGCGAATTCTATGATCGCAGTAGTAACATTAATTTCATCTCGATGGACTTCCAGGAGAAATATTGCCGCTTTATTCATGACGCAGATGGAACCGGTCTGTTGAGTGACCCGGAGGCCGATACCAGACCATCGCTGGAGTCCTACATTAAGCAGGCGAACCAGCACCTGCGTTCTGGTTCACGCGTCTTTTGTGAGTGGAGACAGGTCGTTAATCCGGTTACCGCACCCGGGGCAGCTAAGGATGATTCAGGTAACGGCTACCGGGGACATTCATTCACGGTTGATTTCGTTAAAAGCCGTAGTACCAGCGTGGCATACCAGAAGAATGAAGAGATCTACGTTGATGTGCCAGTCGTTCAGCACACCTACAGCCGTAATGCGAAGTCAGACAAACGAGAATTCAATGCCAAGGTATGCCTCTCAAAATTCAGAACCTCTGATAGCCTTGGCTATCTTTGCCTGGACACGGTGAAATCCGCCGATCTCGAATATTACATTCACAACCGGCGTATCCGGGCTAACCATCTTTATTACATCCGGCTCTTCAAAGAACTTGCGGCACTGCTGAAGCTGGAAGAAACGCATGAAGAACAATACCGAAGCAAAATGCTGGCGGCTTTAAACGCCGGGAACATCGGTGACGAAAATGACCGGGTTGCGGCTGTAGATAAAACGATTCAGACGTGGCGCTGCGCAAACCGAGGTGCATCCCTCCAAAGTGGTCTGGAAGATGAGAAGCAATGGAAAGCGCTCCTTGCCATGATGGATTTAATTGCATGGCGAGGTCATGCAAGCATCCCGCAAATTGAATGCTACTGTGAGCAACTTGGAAACTCTCCTCTACGGCTTGTGGTAATGCCAAACGGCAAACTGGGCCTGTATGTAGCCCCACGAGCTGAAGAACGAAACGATGCAGCTGAGAAACACAAATGGGCTATACGTGTGGTATTGAGTCTGACGCGTACCGGTGTGAAAGAGGTATCTCGCTCATGGGCTCTGGTTAACGAACTGAGCGTATCTGAATGCACCCTCAAAGAATGGCCGCTGGTGGATGAGTGGAAAGGGTTAAAGTCTGTATTTGAAAGCTACGACCGGAAACTTAAAGCTCTGGCAGACATTGAACTGGGCCGTGAGACTCTCAAGCGTCTGAATCCCAGCAACCAGGAAGGTCTGAGCGAGCTGGCAGAATTGTGGATTAATGCTTTTGAAGAAATGAACTTCTACCGACCGACTGGCGGGATCGTTCAAAAGCCAGTAATGATGATCCCGATTGGTCTTATTGTCGACCGTGAGGAGTGGTCATACTTATATCTTGGTACACGCGGCTCTGCGGTCGAGTATATCTATCAGAATCTGAATGATAAGGCACTCAAGGCCCGGGTAGCCCACCGTCTGATTTCAAATTACGAGGTCAAAGAGGGTAAGCTCGATAATCTTGCCAATAAGAAAACAAGTCTGGGTCTCTTTTGCACAAAACAGCGCCCGGACATGGCCCCTTTTAGCGCAGACCGAAACATAGAGACATATGGGCCTGATTTCGGCGTTAACCATGCTGTGCTTACGCATATGGTATCGTTTAAATCGCAGATAGCGCTGATTCAGCAAGAGGCAGATCGCGGCTTACACCGTCTCTTCACGATAGCCAGCAACCTGGTCAGTTCAGCCGGGGAGTTGCTTATCGATCAACTGCTCGGCGATGCGGCGCGAGATGCAGATGAGCCGGTAGATATTCTTGAGGTGGTTATTAACCCAGCGCCAACCGGTGAACCAGGGGCGAAGCTGAAGAAGAATGGTGAGACATTCTGGCATAAGCACTGGTGTGATTTGTGTAAGCCAGGAACCGAAGAAAGCCTGGCACTCTCCCACATTCACGCGCCGGATCACGTCATTACGCGGACTTCGTTCAGTTCCAAGGAGGATGCCATCCTCTTCGTACTCAAGACGATGCCGCAGGCCAGAAAATACGAAAAGGATTTCTTCCGCGACAATGATTTCGATGTACCTGATGGGATTATTGAACGGTGGATAGACCGTTAATCATATGCAGTATGAATAAAAAAAAGCCCGCTTTAGTCGTTGCAAGCGGGCTTTTTATTTCTTCGCGTTACAGCTGTGGCATCAATTACAAAACGGAACGGCTTGGTGCCGGGGCGAAGAACGGAGAAAGGGATAGGCACGAGGTGGTGATAATGTTGCTATTCATATGGGGTATGAATAAGAAACAGCCCACTTGCGAGTACTAAGTGGGCCATTGAGGGTCAGGCATAAGACTCAGACAGAGCAGTAGCGGCTTCAAGCGCCGGTTCAAGCGACAGGCTGTTATCGCTGATAACATTCCATCCCTCATTGCCGTAAACAAAATGGACGTAACCTGCACGTTCAGTTTCTTCAGGGCGATAAGCATAGAAGTAGTCTTCATCAGTAGAGAACATGGCTTCAACAATACGTTCTACGTTCGTAGAGCGCTTCAGCACAATCTCTTCTGAGTCGAATACCGAGATGCTATATCCTGCTTCAATCAACCCGGTTGCTGCTGCCCGGGCAATTTCCTGCTCAATACGTTGCCGCTGATCTACGTTCATGCCTGCTGCTCCTCGATGGGAAGTGAAGTCGAACACACGAGAAAGCATGAACTATAGTTCACATTTAATCAATAAAAAAGGGAACTATACTTCACTTATTCTTGGTTTTTTTTAATACTGGTAGTCCTGCAAGCGCATCGTTCCAATGCTGCTCGCGTTCCTCATTACCTGAAATATTACTTATCCATCTTTCGGACTTGCCCCAGCGCTGTGCCAGCGCCTGCCGCGTCCAGCCTTTGCGTTTCATCTCTGCTTTAAATTCATCGCTGGTGGGTTTGTACATAGGTTAATCCACGTGAACTATAATTCACCTGATAGTACGGTAAGGCTGGTTAAGTAACAACGGGATATCGACGGTCATCTTCCGTTCCCGCACACGGGCCAGTGCTCCTGGCTATACTGAGTCAAAAATGCGGAGGACACATTATGTTTGAACGTATAAGCAGGTTTTTCGCTGGCGCAACAAAACAGGAGAGGGCGGAACCGTCAGTCTCTATACCTGAACCTGTTACTCTTGAGGGTGATAACGCGCCATCAGCTATCGAACATGACAGAAAAATAGTCCATGACAGCAGGGTATTTATACATAGGTCTTTAGGCTTTATACTTATGGTATATTCTCCCGAATTATTCAGAAAAGCCATTAATCATGACATATGTCTTGGCTATATATATGGTTATATCATAGCGGCAATAGGTGACGACGAAGAGTTATGTAAAGCATCGGAAAATCGTCGATGGGATGTTGTCGCTGCCTATTATCGAAGTTTATTGGATTATTCAGCTGAAGCTTACTATGAGAAAACTGTAAACGCGATGGATAATTACCACTTCAAACAAGCAAGAAATGTAAGCGTAATGGATTATCACAAAAACAAAATCAATCCTGATGGCGATAATCATCATTTGCGTTTTCTAATGACCGAAATAATTGAAGATAGGGTTGAATAAATACACGTTTCGTCACATGAACGACCTATGGTTTACTGAATATAACGACAACGAACCATAGGCCAGAAAAAATGACACTTCAAAAAGCCAACGAAAAACGTATTGAAAACTTCCTAGCCAAACAAATTCGTCATAACGGTAAGATTTTATCAATGCGTGAATTTATGGATTCACTCATTGCTGACGGCTATAGCCCACGTGCAAAAGCGGAACAGAAAGTAGGACACCCCAGCAGCCGTCAAACCTTTCGCTGGAACAACGAGCAGCAAAGGGAGCACCAGATTAAGCGAGCTCTGGGGGGTACTGTTCTGAAATATTCAATGGTGTCATCTGACGGCTCATTTTATGACATTGAAAAAATTGCCTATGATTACGTCATTGAAAAAATGGGCGGGGTTAACGTTAAGCCGGAAACGATGTGTTTTGCGATTTTCAACAGCCCTTCATCATTGCGGGGCGGGAAGAGAGAGCGCTGTGTAGCTGTCTATAGCCGCACTGTGGCAACAGAGGAACAACGGGTCAGGAGCATGTTATCTACTGACTTCACGCATTATGATCTGGTCTGGTTCGGTGAAGCCACTTCCCAGAAGGAAGCGCTGGAACTAGCCGAGGGATAATATCAATTAGCCACCAAGGAAATAACCGGGGTGGCTTTTTTGTTTTAAACGATTAAAAATAAGCCAAATCACTTCGTCACAAGCATGTGGGTGGTAATATAGACATATAGGCAATCACATTCAACTGGAGGCTAATATGTCAGATTTAATTGCAGCAAGATATGATGAAGTATCAGCTTCCGAGTTTGAAGATGATATGGTTGTCATTGTCATTACCGATGAACAGAGTGAAGATATTGAGGTTATTTCAGACCTTGATGATCTTTTCGTTAATACTGAGGTTGTGGTTATTGATGGTGACGCTTTAGAAGTCGACTATGATAACGCTGGATATTTTTCATCAGAGAATAGCTATGAAGTTTCAGTAGACGATATGTTATTCGACAATACCGTTGGTGAGCAACTTATGGATTGTGGTTTTTTCGGCACTCAAAGCTAATAGATACTCGTTATTTATTATCGCGTCCCAATCGTCATGCAGGTGTGGTTATTTATTTACTGAAAAGCCATGTTTTAAATAACAGGCAACGATAATCTAACAGGAGCGGCTATGAAACTCGAAAACATTAACAAAGAGCAGCAGCTCTATGTTCTTAAATGTGGCTCTATTCTATCAAGCTACGGATTTGATCTCCTGCATACAAAAGCAACCGCCGTAGCTGACTGGATGGACGTTGAAGCACCAGTAGCTGCACTGGGTACAGAAGAACATTTTGAACAATGTGCAGAACTCATGCGGCGCGGGCAGGTATATGCTAACGCTTCCCGGAAATGCTGCCCCGGTAATCTTTCCCCCCAACTAATTGGGCTTGAAGGTTGTCGTGTTAGAGTCACTACCGATGACGGTGAGGAACGCTGTTTCTGGGTTGCAAAAACGACCGGATGGATGCCGGGTCACCTCGAAGTTCCACGCTCGAATACGGCTTATGGCCACCCTGCACAAGCGCATTACAAGTCAGTTCAGACTATTCGATAAGTCACCGGTGCTCCGATTTCGACATGATGCATACCAACCAGACTCACTACTGTTGTCATCGACAAGAATGACAACAGTAGTGAGTATCTATGGCTTATCCTCGGAAAACAGCCCATTATTCATGCCTCCCTCTTCCGGTATGGCATAGCTCACATGGCTTCAGATAAAAATCAAACCGATAAACTCGCCCGCGATATTAAAGACAAGGTTCTCGCCAGGCCTGCTGGCTCATCAGGAGAACCAGTGGAGTACCGGAGTGTCCATGAATTTATGACACTAACCCGCACGGGAACCCCTGCTGATGCCCGCCAGTTCCGGCTGGCTGTTAAAGCTAAGGGAATAGCTATCTGGCCTGATGATGACCCACGCGTAGGGCAGCAATTTGCACGTGACGGCATTCGCTGGGAAGTTCGTCTGAAGACCTTCCGGCCTGAGAGTCAGGATTCATTTGACGATGACCTGGATGAGAAAGTCTCACCAAAACGCTTTGGATATCGCCGGTACGGTGCGATGTCCCGTCCTGATCAGAAGAAATTCAGCGACAGGGTATACTTCAACTGCATGGAGCGGTGTGTCGTCACCGGTGTGAAGACAAAATGCAGGGGAGAAGCAGCACATCTGATTGAGCATCATAAAGCGGGCTCTGACCACTGGAGTAATGGCCTGTGGCTTCGGGCAGACATACATCGGTTATACGACAACGGCCTGTGTGTGATTAATCCCAGCACCCTGACAATCCATTTCCACCCCACTATCCTGGCTAAGGATGACGATCTCATCGCGTATGAAGCTCGGCCAATATTACCGACAAGAAAACCTGTAAACCCTGCCTGGTTAAAATCCCGGTGGGATGAACTTACCTGGCCGAAGTAAGCATCGTGTCTGACAACGGTAGTGAGGCCTAATCATTACCGTTGTCGTAGCAAACGGGCTTCAATGCTTGGCTCATTATCGTTGTCACCAGTCTGGTCAGCTCATAACTATTGCCATCGGCACTGAGATGCCGTCCTGCGCATCGAACTCACATCCATTGTCACTCGATTTTTGAATCTGCCGGGAGTGTAACCAGTGACAATGGTAATGATCACCTTCACATAATTAACGAACCGTTACTACTGGTAAGAGGGTGCATGGTCGACAACGGTAATGACAATTAAGGAAAGTACCTTTCTGTAATGACAACGGTAGTGACTTAATGGTTAACCCTTGTCTGGTTACCGGCAATCAAGTACAGGAACTATGACAATGGTAGTGAGTCATTACCATTGTTATGGCTCATCATACTATCCCTATATACAGCAAGTAGACGGCGTTGCTCACTACCATCGTCATTGGTTGCATGGGTAGCAGAATGTTAGATGACAACAGTAGTGATTCTGGTGCTTCACCATCCGCCTGGTGACAACGGTAATGAGTGATCGAGATCACTATCGTTGTCGCAGCGTTCGGTATGGCTACAACCGGCAAGTTGTGCCTCGACAATGGTTGTGATCCCGCACTCACTTGATTCGTCATCGCCGGAACGACCCCACTGAAATGTACTTGGAAACGATGACAATGGTAGAGACTTGAAAAAATCACATCCATTGTCATTGACCAATCAGGTTAGCTACGACAGCGGTTGGACTCATTTCCATTGTCACCGACAGGCCATGTATTCATACAACGACAACGGCAGGGAGTGACGCGGTCACTACCACGGTCATTCATCCCGCCCCTCAAGTACGAGCAGACAGTACGGCGAGTGAATCCTTACCATAGCTACCTGAAAGGCCTGATTAACCTGGAATGCATATGACAACGGTAATGACCAACAGAACTCATTTCCGTTGTCATTGTGCTGGTGGAGCAGTAAGAACTTGGTCTGAATCATGAATGACAACGGTAGTGAGTATTCTTAGTCAATACAGTGGTCATTCAAATGCGCCGGGAGCAAATGACAGCGGTAGTGAGTCAAATCACTCATTACCGTTGTCATTGTGTCATGGGAATCAGCGATAAATCCGTACTGACGATGCCGACAATGGTAGTGAGCGGTATGAGGTCTTCTCCGAGAAGCTGCTCTGGAGAGTTGTCGATGATGACAACAGCAGTGAGCTGCCAAGACTCATTGCCGATGTCATGGTGTCATGGGTATCAGCGATTTGTCTGTACCGGCGATTCCGACAATGGTAGTGAGCGGTGTAAGACCTTCCCTGAGAAGCTGGTCTGGAGAGATGTCGATGATGACAACAGTAGTGAGCTATCTAGTCTCATTACCATTGTCATGAGTGGTCACCCCGCAATGACAACAGTAGTGACCGCGTCACTCAATACCGTTGTCATTAAGCTAAACAGGATTCTCTGACGATGTGCAGGGAGGGAGGGTTCCAGGCCGTCATCTGACAGCCCGGAGGGAATGCTAGCTGGCGGGATTGTTCTTTTTCTGGCTTCTAAGGCTGCGAATGTAGTGAAGTTCTTCAGCTGTTAAGTCATGGATGGTTAACGTTTCATCCCCATCAATGGGCTCATCTGGTGGGCACAATTCACCTTCCAGTGGCTCACCATTATTTTTACCCGACGTGCCATTGTTCTCCTCATCAGCATCACCCTCGCCATCACCATCAGGTGGTGGTTGGATATTGTTCAGATTCAAATCAGGATCGCGTTTGTGGATCTGGAAATAAACCTTCCCATCTTTTTTTACTTCGGTGTACTGAAGGTAACCAATGGATGCCAGCTCCTCCAATGCCTTACGTACTGTGGCGTTCTGGCTGTTGGCACGGGTCTTAAGATTTAATCGGTTCTTAAGTCTCGTTAAGGAGATCGGGATTGGATTTGGTGGAAGTGACTCAATGAACGTGTAAAGCGCCTGTGCGCTCTCTTTTTTCGCCAGTTCCTTGATAGCCTTCAGCTGCATCAAAACCTTGTGGTCGTACTGATACAACTCGAATATCTTAGGGTCTATCTGTAGCTCTACCTGATCAGAGTCCGGGTCAAGCAAGGCAGACTGCACCAGGTGCGTCGTATACACCTTTGACGAGTGGGTGCTGGTGAAGGACAACATCACGGATGCCAGCCTGCGTAACGACGCGTCGATACGCTTACGGGATGCGGTAGAGGAACGATAATTTTCAGGGTTACAGAGCTTCAGAAACTCAGTAAATTTGAGGCTGATCTTATCGTTATCAATCGGATGGTTAGCTAGCGTTCGGATGATTCCCATCCACGTTTTGAAGTCAACAGACATATCGAGGCGCTGACCCACGATCGAGATATTGGTGAAACCCTCGCTCTCCATCAAAGAAAGTGTCTGTAGTTCTTTCGTGGCATCAAAGCCAACAGTTTTGTATTCACGACTCTGACGGCCAACGCTTTTTGGTGATGGCACAAACAACCCAAGGCGCATGAGCGCGATAGACTGAACCGTCCTGCTGCTATTAGGACGTAAAATAATTTCTTTACCTGTCTCTCTCTCTGTTACAGAGAAAGCCCTGGTAACCATCTGGCCTTGCTGCTCAGAATCTTTCTCATTGGTCATAGTGGTTTATCGACTGTATTAATCAACAGATTATTGAATACTATCGCCCAAAGCCCTCAGTGTCACTTAAGGGATCTCTGCGACGATCTCAGATTGTGCATAAGTCCAGGCTAAAAAAACGCCACGACTAAATATAAAACTCTGAAATTCACATAAAAACAAATACATACGTAGTTTATCAACAAAGGATCAATTCCGGTGAAAAAGATCCTTTAAAAAATCACTACCATTGTCGCCGCAATCACTACCGTTGTCAAAAAACTCACTACTACCGTTAAAAAACTCACTACCAATGTCAAAATAATCACTACCGTTGTCACCGATTGGCTTCCAGGCCTTGTGCCGTCTGGCTTCCGAGCTGCGGGGATCTCTTGTGATCTATGGGAACTCGTAAGGTACTAATTATTGGAACTACCTTGTGGAAAATGGGGATAAATTCTCTCTTCGAGTTAAATCAACATCGAATAGCTAAATTGTCGAAAATATGTACGGGCATGAAAGGAAAATGCGTATAGAAAACAGTGGATAAGATTTTAATAATTTTGTTTCATCATACAGGTGATAGATGGTATCTATATGAATTATAATAGAAATATACTCAAAACTCTTTAAGAGTTATACCTTCAGATCACACAATAAAACTCACTACCATTGTCACAAATACTCACTACTAACGTCGAAATAGTCACTACCAATGTCATTTTAATCATTACCAATGTCAAAAAAGTCATTACCATTGTCATAAAATGCCCTTGAGCCCAGTAACCATGCGGCTTGCAGCGTACAGGGATCTCTTTTGTACTCCGTTGCACCTTTGGGATCTCTTTATTGGAACTGTCCTGTGGAAAAGTATCTTTTTTGCCTTCGTCAGCTACTGACTCGGTGCTTTACTGATTGTGTAAACAAAACGATAAGAGGCACTCACATGTACGCAACTGCAAAAGAAATTATCGCAAAGCTGCAAAAAATGAACCCTGACGAAAAGGTGCTAGTCCGTGTCTGGTACAAGTCTGATGTTCAGGAGTTAGCAATAGACCGAAACATGCCGCAGGTTTCAGCTAGCGAAGCTGAGTCGACCTTAGCGTTGATAGACCGAACTCACGATGGTGATATCGGTATCAACTGGGATGTTGTTCAGAGTGGTATTGAGACAGTTCGTAGTGGCCAAATTTAAGCAACCGAGTAACAAGGACGTGACTCAACTAATCCACATATCCACCGGGTAGATCAACAGATCGATCCAGATTAAGACCAAATAGAACCAAAAAGATCCCCGCTCCCGCAAACCCGCAGCTGGTAAGCTCTGAAGACCTGCCCCGGTGGGGTTGAGAGGGAAAAAAGTGAGCTCTGAAGGGCTGTCGGTGGGGTTAGCCTGGTAGCTGGTGGTGTTCAAAGGGAATAACGGTGGGATTGGAAGGGGAAAGGAACTTAATTATCAACATCTGCTGTGCTAATGAAAACATCAAATAAAAACATAATCATACGTAACAAATCTCAAAAATAGGTGATCGGTATTCATTTTTTGTCCACACTGGCAGCAGATCAAAAATTTGATGTCAACGACATTTATCCGATTCATCTCTGAAATAACGTATTGATTTAGTACAAATAAAAACCAATACCCGATAAATGGGGACTAAATGACCCCTATTTCTCATGATCAATAAAAATCACCGTGATACATTCGCCCGGACTGGGCATTCCAAGATACCCGGAAAATAACAATAAAACTGGGGGATCCACACGATGAACTCGAATGAAGTTCTTCTTTTCAAGGACGCTATTCCCGACTTCAATCAGCCGTCGACTGGAAAGCTGACG
>NZ_CP056286.1:0-64447 GCF_013729795.1 Citrobacter sp. RHBSTW-00859
CCGCTGCGGACCTTGAGCTGGAACGTCCCTGCAAGAGTTTCGGTGGAGACGACGCCCTCCGCAACCTCGACCTGCGGAAGATCCGCGCTGAGTGGTGGGAGAAAGCGGCTCGCCCAAACCGCCACCATGGCCGCGGCGTAGTTCGCGTCCGCGACGTCGGTGAGAAGGTGATCCGCGTTGTCGAGCGAGATGAAGCTTTTAGGGTGCCTGGACGCGACGAAGATGCGCGACGCGTGGTCGATGCCGACCACCTGATCCAGCGGAGAGTGCATGACCAGCACCGGCCGTCGCAGGGAGGCAATGGCCTTCTCGACGTCGATCCCCTCAACCGCCTCAAGGAACCCTCGGCGAATGAGGAAGGGCCTACCGGCAATCTCCACCGAGGCCTCGCCCTCGCTCGCGATGGTGTCCAGATCATTCGGTCCGAAGAGGCGCAAGATATGCTGAAGGTCGGCCGGCGCACCAATCGTCGCTACCGCCGCAATATCAGGCATGTCGGCGGCGGCTACGATCGCAGCGGTGCCACCCAGGCTGTGCCCGACGAGGAGGGACGGTGACATGCCCGCCGCCGCCATCGCATTTGCGGCGGCCCGAAGGTCCTCGACGTCCGACGCGAAGTTCACAGGTTCTCCCGTCCCACCGCCGATCCCGGTCCCGGCGAAATCGAACCTCAAGACCCCGATGCCCGCACGCGACAGCGCGCGCGAGATGTGAACAGCGGCGCGACTGTCTTTCCCGCACGTGAAGCAGTGGGCGAAGATCGCCCAGCCCCGCGGCGTCCCTTCCGGCGGTTCGAGGTGCCCGGACAGCGGAGAGCCAGCCCCACTGACAAACGTAAATGATCTTCCTGCCATGTCCATCAAACCTCCAGCACGCGGCTTGGCGGTTGCGCTCTCAGAACCTTCGACGGAGCTGAGCGGAGCGCACCGCCAACCGGTAATCGTCATCTCAGGCTATCATTTATATGTCTGGCGCATATAGACAAGCCCCTATACCATGATTATATGCGCCAAGCATACTTCTGCGACCTGCTTTCCAAAGGCGGTCTCACGGAAGAGGTATCAGTCAGGCGCGTGGGCCAAAGGACTATGGAACTCAATCAAGTCAGCTATTTCATCAACTTGGCCGAGACGCTGAATTTCACAGCGGCCGCTCGCTTGAGCGGTGTGTCACAGCCAAGTCTGACCCGCGCGATCCGCCGCTTGGAAGATGAGCTTGGCGGGCCGCTGATCTATCGCGACGGGAAGAACAGCCGCCTGACTGGCCTTGGCCATGACGTCGAGGCAGAATTCCGGCGCATGGTGGTCGCGATGAAGAGCGTTCGCAATCACTCGGAGCACTGGGCGATGGGGGGGCACCGCGTGCTGGATGTCGCCGTCGCGCCCACCGTCGGACCAAAGGAATTTACGGCATTCTTCGAGAGCGCATTGGCGGAGATGCCATCCATCGAAATCAAGCTGCACTCGCTCCAGTCGAACGAGGACACATCGGAGGTGCTTTCAGGAAAATACCACGCGTGCATCATGCCGCGTGAAACAAGACCGGAACGCAAGCTGGATGTGCATCCTCTATTTCGGGAGCGCTTCGTGCTCGGCTGTTCTGCAAACCATCCCTTGGCTGCCAACGAGATCGTGCGCGGCGAAGACCTGCTCGAGTTTCCTTTCGTCGATCGCCTGAAATGCGAGTTTCGCGATCGGATCCTCGATCACTTCGCGCGACGGGACTTGCTCATGCGACCTCGCTTTCGATCAGATCGCGAGGACTGGGTGCAACGGGTCGTCGCTGACGGCCACGCCATATGCATTCTTCCGGAACGATCGCCGACCGTGCAAGGCCTCGTCACTCGGCCGATCGACGGATTTGTCTTGGAGCGCGAAGTCGTGATCGCGACAGTATCCGGCTCCACGGCAACGGTCGAGATACGGAACATCGCGCAGCTGGCAGCCCGGTATGAGTGGAACTGAATCACGACGTGAAGAGCTTCGGCGCTATGGAAACTATACGCGCAGCGTATTGGATAAATCTGGGGCGCACTGCGATAGTCGGCGCAATGACTGCAAAGATAAATGACAGTGTGTCGAGCTCTCTAAATAGCTGCGCCTAATACCGCTACACTTTTGCCTGACCATGTTTTCCTCCGGGGAATGGGCTGGCGGTTTCCATAAAATGGCGGACCTTTTTCAGTAACTGCCACATTGAGCGGCACTGATGATTACGGGTTATCGTGTCATGAAGTGCCTGCCATAGCCGTTCCACATGATTCACCCACGGCGAGTAAACCGGCTGGTAAATTACCCTGAACTTGGGATTTGCTTTCAACCAGCGCTGTGTTTCGCGGCTTTTATGGATAATGTAGTTATCAACGATCAGCGTGATTGTTTTCGCCCGCCGGTAAGTGGCTTTCAGGTGCTTCAGCAGAGCGATAAACAGCGCTGAACTTTTGCTGTTGCCGCCCACGTAGCTGACTTTACCCGTGCCACTGTGCAGTGCGCCGGCCAGATAGTATTTTTCGTTCTGCCCCGGCGTCACTACCCGTTTCTGCTGTCCGCGCAACTGCCAGTCCGCACCGATTTTAGGATTAAGGTGGATATCCACTTCATCTTCATAAAATACCGGATGCTCTGCGCTGCATTCATCCAGCGCTTTGTGGATTACCGCCATCTTTTCATCTTTATGTGGGTCACGGATACGCAGAGTTGGCGCGGCCCTGCGCCATACAAGCCCCGCAGATGGCAACCAGCGGCGAACGGTTCCTGCATGTAACTGGCAACCGGTTATCTCATTGATTTTTAATGCCAGTAATTCGGTGCTCCAGCGTGAACGTTGATAACCAAAATCGCCGGGAGAATGCTTTATCAGCTCACGTAACAGGGTGCAGATATGTTCAAAAGGCCAGCGTCGGGAGCGCCCTGCGGGTAAGGATTTCAGGCCTTCAATACCTGAGTGCGTAAACCAGTTAATCCAGCGACCAACGGATGAACGAGCACAACAGAGAGTTCTGGCAACATCGCTGACCCGTTCACCCCGATGAAGCATCAGCATGGCCGTGAGTCTGCGGGCATGATTTTTATCGCGCGTTTTATGAATAGCTTTCTGCATCAGGCGTCGTTCGCCACGGGGTATTGGTGCTATGATCGGCATCGCTCAGTCCGGTTGGTGGTTTTGGTTGGTTTGGCGATTGATCAGATCGCACAATCCGGGCTGAGTTCCCTTTCAGTGATCTACTATTCCGCGCATCTATTTAGATTAATTATTGGAGACTATCATGAAGTTTGAGAAGTCACAGGCAGCAGTTGACCGCCTGACCCCCGAGCAACGCCGGATTACCCAGGATTCGGGGACCGAAAGGCCCTTCACGGGTGAGCACAACGACAACAAGGAGCCTGGCATCTACGTCGACATAGTGTCGGGAGAGCCGCTGTTCGCTTCAACGGACAAGTTCGATTCGGGTACTGGCTGGCCCAGCTTCACCAAGCCGATCGTTCCGGCAAACGTGAACGAGGTGCGGGACAGTGCACACGGCATGGTCCGGACGGAGGTCAGGTCGGTACACGCCGACAGCCATCTGGGCCACGTTTTCCCGGACGGTCCTTCCGACCGCGGCGGTCTGCGCTACTGCATCAACTCTGCGTCCCTTCGCTTCATCCCGCGCGACGAGATGGAGTCCGAGGGATACGGTGAATATCTCGATCAAGTAGAGGAGGCTTAACATGCATCAGCGCGCTGTTCTCGCAGGAGGATGTTTCTGGGGCATGCAGGATCTGATCCGCAAGCGGCCCGGCATCATCTCGACCCGTGTGGGTTACACGGGCGGCGATATTCCGAACGCCACGTATCGTAATCACGGCACGCATGCCGAGGGGATCGAGATTGTCTTCGACCCGACAGTGACGAGCTACCGGCACATCCTGGAATTCTTCTTCCAGATCCACGATCCGACGACGCTGAACCGCCAGGGCAATGATCGTGGGCTCTCCTACCGGTCGGGCATCTATTATGTCGACGAGGAGCAGAAGCGCGTCGCCGAGGATACGATCGCCGATGTGGATGCCTCGGGGCTGTGGGATGGCAAAGTGGTGACCGAGGTCCAGCCGGTCGGCGAGTTCTGGGAGGCCGAGCCCGATCACCAGGATTATCTGGAGAAGCCGCCGGGCGGCTACACCTGCCACTTCGTCCGTCCCGACTGGGTTCTTCCAAAGCGGCATGAGGCCGGCGATGTGAGCCCTGCGGCCGGGGCTGCAGCGGAATAGGCTTCGCTGCCGTTAGTGCCGCGCCGATCCGGTTCGCAACCTCCGACGACCGCGTCAATCGACGCGGTCGTCGAACCCGGCCTTGAAGCAGATCATTCCATTCAGCCGCCGTCGCAGTGCCAGGATCCAGATATGACAGACCTCTCCTCCTTTCCCATCACGCAGCGCTGGCCAGCATCTTATCCGGATCGCTTGCAACTATACGCGGCCCCCACGCCCAACGGCGTCAAGGTCTCGATGATGCTGGAGGAGACTGGCCTGCCGTATGAGCCCCACTTCGTCGACATCTCGAACAACGAGTCGAAGGATCCAGCGTTCGTGTCGTTGAATCCCAACGGCCGCATACCCGCGATCATCGATCCGGCTGGCCCTGACGGCCAGCCCATTGGCATATGGGAAACCGGTGCGATCCTCATCTATCTGGCCGACAAGACGGGGCAGCTCATCTCAACAACACCCGCCCAGCGGTACGAGACTCTGGCCTGGGTGTTCTTTCAGGTGTCGGGCGTTGGGCCGACCTTCGGACAGCTAGGCTTTTTCCTGCGATTTGCCGGCAAGGACTATGAGGACAAGCGACCTCGGCAGCGCTTTGTTGATGAATCCAGGCGTCTTCTCGGGGTCCTGGATCACCGGCTGGAGGGCCGCGAATGGATTGTCGATGATTACTCGATCGCGGACATTGCGACGTTTGGCTGGGTGAATGCGCTGGTCGAATTCTACGCAGCGGGCGACATCCTCGGCCTAAGCAGCTATTCGAACGTGCAGGCATGGCTCGAACGCGGGCTGGCGCGACCGGCTGTACAGCGTGGCCTGCGAATTCCTGCGAGGCCTGCATGGGGTCGTCTCAGAAAACGGAATCTATGGTCACTCCCGTTTTTGCAACACCGATTTTGACGACAAGTTGGCTTGCTTGAATCTATCCGGCGTCTGAATGGGATTTTATTCCCGCGCCTCGATGAGTTCCGCGCCTGATGAACCTCCAGAAAATATACGGCTTCAATGAGCCTTTCCGTTTTACAGGTTCCTCAACAGGCCGGTGGGCCGTTAGTATCATCAATATCAGTATTCGCAAAACCAGATGAATGATTGTTTAAACTGGTGTATTTCTGCCTTTATGCTTCGTAAGTTTGCTGTCGCGCCGTCAGTGCCCAGGCTATTCTGGCAAGCTTGTTTGCCAGAGCACAGGTGACGACAAAGTTGCTTTTCCGACACAACAACTCCCTGACCCAGTCGGCCAACTTGCCAGACTGGTGTTCCAGTTTTTGTATGAATACCCTGGCACACTGAACCAACAAAGTTCGGATCTTTTTGTTGCCCCGCTTGCTAATCCCTAACAATGTCGTCCGACCTCCCGTGCTGTACTGTCGGGGTACCAGCCCTGTTGCCGCCGCAAAGTCACGGCTGCTGGCGTACTGCTTCCCGTCGCCAATCTCAGTTGAAATAGTACTGGCAGTCAGCGTTCCAACGCAGGGAATACTCAGCAAGCGCTGTCCAACCTCATCTTCGTCCAACTTTCGTTTCAACTGAGATTCCAGATCTTTAATCTGCTCAACAAGATAGTGATAATGCTGTTGTAATTTCAGCAGTAACTGGCTGAGATAAAGAGGCAAACTACTGTCCTCAAGAAGGGTACTCAGTCGACTAATAACGGCAGCACCTCGCGGAACGCTGATACCAAATTCCAGCAGAAAAGCATGCATCTGATTAGTTGTTTTCACCTTATCCTGAACCAGGGATTCACGGACACGATGCAGAGCTCGCATTGCCTGCTGAGATTCGGTTCTGGGCTGCACGAAACGCATAGATGGACGTGATGCTGCTTCACAGATAGCTTCAGCATCAACGAAGTCATTTTTGTTGCTTTTAACGAATGGGCGGACAAATTGCGGTGATATCAGCTTTGGAAAATGCCCTAACTCTGCCAGCTTGCGTGCCATAAAGTGAGAACCGCCACAGGCTTCCATCGCGATGGTTGTTGCCGGGCATGTCGCCAGAAATTCGATTAGCTTTGGTCGGGTGAATTTTTTACGGTAAACGGCCTTCCCACGATGATCCTGACAATGAATATGGAAAGAGTTCTTACCCAGATCGATACCAATAAGCGCAATGTTTTCCATGATGGTTCTCCGAATGAAAGCCTGTCCTCAGCATAGTACTGGGAAGGAGGGAGTGACCATCTCATTAAATAAAGCACGCTAAGCCGGTTGCAGCGGCCGTAGCGGCCTGAACTTGCCCGCGCCGATCTTGGCGCTGCTGCGCCAGAGGTAATCGCCGGTCAGGTTGATGTGCTCCCAGCCGAGCGGCGACAGGTACTGCAACAGGCCGTCATCGACGGCTTGACCGTGGCCACGCAAGGCGTTCGCGGCCCGCTCCAGATAGACCGTGTTCCATAGCACGATGGCCGCCGTCACCAGGTTGAGGCCGCTGGCCCGGTAGCGCTGCTGCTCGAAGCTGCGGTCGCGGATTTCCCCCAGGCGGTTGAAGAACACGGCGCGGGCCAGCGCGTTGCGCGCCTCGCCTTTGTTCAGCCCGGCATGCACGCGGCGGCGCAGCTCGACGCTTTGCAGCCAGTCCAGGATGAACAGTGTGCGCTCGATGCGTCCCAGCTCACGCAGGGCGACGGCCAGGCCGTTCTGGCGCGGGTAGCTGCCAAGCTTCCTGAGCATCAGCGAGGCCGTCGCCGTGCCCTGCTTGATCGAGGTGGCCATCCGCAGGATTTCATCCCAATGGGCGCGGACGTGCTTGATGTTGAGCGTGCCGCCGATCATCGGTTTCAACGCCTCGTAGGTGGCATCGCCCTTCGGGATGTAGAGCTTGGTGTCGCCCAGGTCACGAATGCGCGGGGCGAAGCGGAAGCCCAGCAGGTGCATCAACGCGAAGACGTGGTCCGTGAACCCTGCCGTGTCGGTGTAGTGCTCCTCGATCCGCAGGTCGGATTCGTGATACAGCAGGCCGTCGAGCACGTAGGTCGAGTCGCGCACGCCGACGTTCACGACCTTGGTGTGGAACGGCGCGTACTGGTCGGAGATATGGGTGTAGAACGTCCGCCCTGGGCTGCTGCCGTATTTCGGATTGATGTGGCCGGTGCTCTCGGCCTTGCTGCCGGTGCGGAAGTTCTGGCCGTCCGACGATGACGTGGTGCCGTCGCCCCAATGCCCGGCGAAGGGATGTCGGAACTGCGCGTTGACCAGCTCGGCCAGTGCCGCCCCGTAGGTTTCGTCGCGGATGTGCCAGGCTTGCAGCCAGGCCAGCTTGGCGTAGGTCGTGCCGGGGCACGATTCCGCCATCTTGGTCAGGCCCAGGTTGATCGCGTCGGCGAGGATCGTGGTCAGCAACAGGTTTTTGTCCTTGGCCAGGTCGCCTGACTTCAGGTGGGCGAAGTGCCGGGTGAAGCCCGTCCATTCGTCTACCTCCAGCAGCAATTCGGTGATCTTGACGTGCGGTAGGATCATCGCCGTCTGGTCGATCAGGGCCTGTGCGGTATCGGGCACCGCCGCATCGAGCGGCGTGATCTTCAGGCCCGACTCCGTGATGATGGCGTCCGGCAGCTCGTTGGCCAGCGCCATGCGGTTGACGGTGGCGAGCTGCGTTTCCAGCAGCGTCAGCCGGTCATGCAGGTACTGGTCGCAATCGGTGGCCACGGCCAGCGGCAATTCGCTGGCCTGCTTGAGGCTGGCGAATTTCGCGGGCGGCACCAGGTAGTCCTCGAAGTCCTTGAACTGGCGCGAGCCTTGCACCCAGATGTCGCCGGAGCGCAGCGCGTTCTTCAGCTCCGACAGCGCGCACAGTTCGTAGTAGCGCCGGTCGATGCCGGTGTCGGTCATCACCAGCTTCTGCCAGCGCGGCTTGATGAACTCGGTCGGCGCGTCGGTGGGCACCTTGCGGGCGTTGTCGCTGTTCATGCTGCGCAGCACCTCGATGGCGTCGAGTACGTCCTTGGCGGCGGGCGCGGCCCGCAACTTGAGCACGTCGAGAAATTCCGGCGCGTAGCGGCGCAGCGTGGCGTAGCTCTCGCCGATGCGGTGCAGGAAATCGAAGTCCTCGGGTTGCGCGAGCCGCTGCGCTTCGGTGACGCTCTCGGCGAAAGCATCCCAGGACATGACGGCCTCGATGGCGGCGAACGGATCGCGGCCCGCTTGCTTGGCCTCGATCAGCGCCTGGCCGATGCGCCCGAACAGCCGCACCTTGGCATTGATCGCCTTGCCGGATGCCTGGAACTGCTGCTGATGCTTGTTCTTGGCGGCATTGAACAGCTTGCCCAGGATGCGGTCATGCAGGTCGATGATTTCGTCGGTGACGGTGGCCATGCCCTCGATGGCGAGCGCCACCAGGGTCGCGTAACGCCGCTGCGGCTCGAACTTCGCCAGGTCGGCGGGCGTCATCTGGCCGCCCTCGCGGGCGATCTTGAGCAGCCGGTTCTGGTGAACCAGCCGCTCGATGCCGGAGGGCAGGTCGAGCGCCTGCCACGCCTTGAGGCGTTCGATGTGTTCCAGCATGTGCCGCGAGTTCGGTTTGACCGGGGATTGCCGCAGCCAGGCCAGCCACGTCGTCTTGCCGTTGTCGCGGCGCTTGAGCAGATCGTCGAGGCGACGGCGATGCACGTCCGTCAGCGGCTCAGCCAAGGCGTCGTAGAGACGCCGGTTGGCGCGGGTAATCGCTTCGGCGCTCGCCCGCTCGACGGCGTTGAGGGCGGGCACAATGACCGACTGCCGCCGCAGGTGCTCGATCAAGGCTCTGGCCAGCACGATGCCCTTGTCGGTTTGCATGGCCAGCTCGGTCAGCAACTGGACAGCCTGCCGGTAGTGGCCAATCGTGAACGGCTGGAAGCCGAACACCGTTTGCAGCTCGACCAGGTGCTCGCGTCGGGTCTGCTCACGCTGCCCGTACTCGTCCCAGCTTTCGATGCCGACCTTGAGCTGGTTGGCGACCAGTCTCAGCAATGGCGGGAACGGTGGCTCATCAGCGCCAAGGATGACGCCGGGAAAGCGCAGGTAGCAGAGCTGCACCGCGAAGCCCAGCCGATTGGCCGGGCCGCGCCGCTGCCGGATGATGGAGAGGTCGCTTTCGCTGAACGTGTAGTGACGGATCAACTCATCCTTGGTGTCCGGCAACGCCAGCAGGCTTTCGCGCTCGGCGGCGGAGAGGATCGAACGGCGGGGCATGCGGTTTCCTTCTTCTTGAAAACGTAGGTTTGTGACAAGCCCGCCAAGGCAACCGGCGCGGCACGGGAATCAAGGCATTGCGATTCTCGAAAATAGTTCTTGAAATTCTATTCTTGATTGCATATCATCTCAACGAGTTTCGATAAGAAAGGATGCGCATGCGACCGTCTGTTGTGCTTGACATGAAGCGAAGCGCAGTGCGTGAAGCGGTAGGCCGCTTTCGCGCCGCGAACCCGCGCGTCTTCGGCTCGGTGCTGCATGGCACCGACCGGGATGGCAGCGACCTCGACCTGTTGGTCGATGCGCTGCCCGGTGCCACGTTGTTGGACTTGGGCGATTTGGAAGAAGAACTGAAATCGCTGCTCGGCGTTGACGTCGATCTGCTGACTCCCGGCGACCTGCCGCCGAAGTTCCGGGCCAAGGTGCTCGCGGAGGCGCAACCGATATGAGCGAGAACCGCCTGCCCGATTACCTCGACCACATTCAGCAGGCCGCAACCGATGCGCGCAGCTTCGTGGAAGGGATGGCCAAGGACGACTTCTTGGCCGACAAGCGCACCCAGCAGGCCGTCATCATGAGCCTGATCGTCATCGGCGAGGCGGCCACAAAGGTGATGGATGGCTACGTCGAGTTCACCCAGGCGCATGCCGACGTGCCGTGGCGCAGCATGCGCAATATGCGTAATCGCATGGCTCACGGCTATTTCGACATCAACCTCGATGTGGTGTGGGAGACGGTACAGGAATGGCTGCCGGCGTTGCTCCAGCAATTGCCCGCCGTGCGTCAGGATGCCGACGATGAAGACCGTAACGACAACTGTGAAAGAGGGATCTCCGATGACTGTTGAATCGAGAATATTTTCTGTAGCCGAGTATGTTCAGCCGTCCGAAGGCGAGCCTATTCGTTCCGTTGTGCTTGAAACCCGAGACTCAATTATCGTGGTTTGGCATGTCCATCCCGGGCAGGAAATTGCGGCTCACATTCATCCTCACGGCCAAGACACGTGGACTGTTTTGTCGGGAATGGCTGATTACTTTCAGGGCAATGGGATTGTTCGTGCCCTCAGGGAAGGTGAGATAGCCGTGGCAAGACCGGGCCAAGTGCACGGGGCGCGAAATACAGGTACCGAGCCATTTGTGTTCGTCTCGGTTGTGGCATCAGCCAATGCCGGTTTCGTATTGGCTGAGCGATAGAGCCCAATCTCTGGAGTTGGTCCAATGAGCGGTCGGGGAGATAGGTAACAGACATGCAGCGGACACGGCTGCTAAACCAGGTCGCAAACCTCCTTGCGTCGCAGCGTGCCGCAAGCGACGCGATCAATCGAATGGGGTCGGCATGAGACTGAACACCATCCAGTTCCCGACCGCGTAGCCGCCTGTCCTGCCGATCAGGTCTTGACCATCGACGCCTGGGATCAGTCCTGAATGTTCTTGGAGACCACTACGTTATGAGCCGCAGCCGCCGCAAAACACCCATCGTCGGGCACACGACCTGCGGCAGCGAGCGCGAGGACAAGAAGCTCTGGCATCAGCGCTGGCGCACCCGTGAGCGCACGGCGCTGACCAGCGCGTCGCCCGAAGCCCTGAGCGCCCATCTGCCCCTGCTGGAAAACCAGGCCAGCAGCGTCTGGTCGATGGGCAAGGATGGCCGCTCCTACTGGCCCGTCAAGCGCCAGGCCGCCACGGCGGATCGCATCGCCAATCACAAGGGACGCAACCCGCAAGAACGCGCCTCCCTGAAAAAGCGCCTGCTGCGCAAGTGGATGAGCAAATGAAGCTCTCCTTCCATCAGCACATTGCGCTGTTCTGGATGATCGGTGCTCCGGGCGTCTTCGCGCCCGTGATCGAGAACGCCAAGCGGCCCGATGCCGGCGCCGTCATGGCGTGGGGTGTCGCGATCGTGGCGGTGATGATCCTCTTCACCCCTTTGCTGCTGCGCTGTCCACCATTCCGGCGCTGGTATGGCCGGACGGATGCGCTGTCGGAGCGGCAGCGCCAGGCGCTTGCCGAGCGCGGCCTGCGCCGCTACTACCAGACCGCTTTCGATGACGGCTACGTGCCCCGCGTGATGCCCTACGTGTGGCGCATCATCTGGACGGTCGGCGGGTTGATGGCTGTGACCGCCGTACTGCCTACCAACACCGGACGGCCAGCCTTCGATGCCTTGGTGGTCTTCTCGACCTGGTATCCGATAGGCGTGATGCTGCTGGTTTTCGCGTCGAGGCCCCTTGGCCGGTTGATTCGCCAAAGAGCACAGGAGCGGCGGAAATGAGCACGTCAACCATCGAGGCGCTGGCCAGCGCCTGGGCAAGGATTGCCGAGGAAGCGGAATTCCCCGCTGACTACGAGGGGACTGCCACACCACAAGCGCATCGGGCTAGCGAAGCTATTCAGGAGCAGATTCGGGAGCGCATCGTCGCCACCAACGACATGCGGCTGTTCAGCCTGCTGCACCTGCTGGGTCAGGCGTCGCTGCGCATGGAGCAAGCGCTGTGGCCGGAGGATTACGAGCGGATGACGCGCGAGGTTGAGGAAGCCCTGCGGCAAGCCACCGACGCCAACGCCAGATCGTACACCCACGAAGAAGTGATGCAGGCGATGCAGGAACGCATCGACCGGGCGCGAGACAAGCCATGTTGATTGGCTATGCGCGCGTCTCGACGCAGGATCAGAACCTGGAGCTGCAACGCGAAGCCTTGAGCAAGGCCGGATGTAAAAAGGTCTTCGAGGACAAGGTGAGTGGCACGCGGGCAGACCGGCCTGGCTTGGCCAAGACGCTCGAAATGCTGCGCGAAGGCGATACTTTGGTCGTCTGGAAGCTCGACCGGCTGGGCCGGTCGGTCAAGCAACTGGTCGATCTGGTCGGCGATCTGCACAAGCACGGTGTCCAGTTCAGGAGCCTCACCGACTCCATCGACACCGGCACACCATCCGGGCGGTTCTTCTTCCACGTCATGGCGAGCCTTGCCGAAATGGAGCGCGAGCTGACCGTCGAGCGCACCCGCGCCGGGCTGGAAGTCGCCAAGCAGCTCGGCCGCAAAGGCGGCCGCAAGCCGAAGATGACCGACAGCAAGATCGAGTCGGCCAAGAAGCTGCTGGCCAGCGGGGTGCCGCCCAAGGACGTGGCCAAGAACCTCGGCGTGTCCATTCCGACGCTGTACCGCTGGGTGCCAGCCTCCACGCACGCTTAGCGTGCTTTATTTTCCGTTTTCTGAGACGACCCCTGCATGACCATTATCGCCGCATATTATTACAACGAAGGTAAGCGAGTCCGTGAAATCAGGCTCGATGAGCACGTCGAACTAAACGAGAATCGCTCGGGCTTCTGCTGGATCGCGCTTAGCGAGCCCACCGCAGACGAACTCAGCGCGATCCAGACGACGTATAACCTCCATCCTTTGGCGATCGACAACGCCATGCACCCGCTGTGCCCGCCCAAGCTCGAGGTCTACAACGATGAGTTGTACGTCGTCGCCCAGACCGCCGAGCTGGTCGGCGACCGGATCAGCTACGGCAAGATGGCGATCTTCACCGGTCACAATCACCTTATCACCGTGCGGCACGGCAATGCCGGAGCGCTGGGCAAACTTCGGGAGCAACTCGAGGCATCGCCGACGCAGTTCGGCAAGGGTGTCGACTATGTGCTGCACGCGATCTTGCACCGAGTGGTCGACCAGTATCTGCCCATCTTCGAAATGATCGAGGACGACGTCCTGGCGATGGAGCGACGGTCGCTGCACGATTTCCTCGAGCCAGAAGAGGTGGCGCGAATCTTCGAACTAAGGTCCGAACTCACGCGGTTCCAGCGCACGCTCGGGGCTATGGCCGAGCTGGTGCGAAAGCTCGTTCGCGGCCACTTTCCCTGCATCAGCGCCGAAATGACACCATATTTCCACGACGTCGCGGACCATGTCCACCGCGTGCAGTCCATGGTCGACGGCCTCCTGCTTGTCCTGTCCACGGTCTTCGAGGCCAGCAGCCTTCTGGAAGCGCAAAGGATCGGTGTGGTCACTCGCCAGCTCGCGGCCTGGGCGGCGATCTTGGCGGTCCCGACGGCGATCGCCGGAATATATGGCATGAACTTCAAGCACATGCCGGAACTGGACACGCCATATGGCTACTTCGTCGTGCTCGGAGTGATAGCGGTGTTCTGCCTTCTCCTATTCATGCGCTTCAAGAAGGCCAAGTGGCTATGAGTAACGCACTTCGCGAGCTTCTCCGTCCGCCGAGTCACAGCGCGCTTTGTGCGCGAGCGTGTCCAATCCAGTTCAAGATGAAGGTGCTTCCATGACCTCCCAGGTGACCGACGTTCTAGAAGCAGTCCAGTCATTCATCGCCAAAGGCTATGACCGCGAATACCGCGTCAAGGACGGCAATCTCGTCGATCTCGAACTAGGGTCAACCCTCGATGCATGCAGCATTCGCGTCGATGCGGCGTTGCGCCTCGAGAGCGGGGACGACGGCGAAGATGCCTCCAACATCTACGCGATCACCGATCCGGCGACAGAGCATAAAGGCCTGTTGATCGACGCCTTCGACGTGTTCCACGAAATCTGCCCCCGCGACTTGTCCGAGCGCCTTGTGGCGCATCGGGAAACAGCACCGGCAGGTGACCAGGACGCGCCGAGCAAGCACGGACTACGGAAAGTCTACAAGAGCGAGTTTCACAGCGATCCCGAGCGTTACGTTCTGCGCGAGGGCTTTCCAGACTTCCCGCCATGCCCTTTCGGCCAATCCTTCAGCATCCTCGGCTTCGATACCGCCGAGCAGGAATATGTCTGGCTCGTCACGAGCATCATTCGAGATCCTCGGCTGATCAGGGTTCCATACCAGGGCGAAGACGTCATCAGCGACGAATAGCGGTGTCGCTTAGCCGGAAAGGCTGGCCTTCCTGGCCCACACATCTGCAGGCTGAACTTTAAGAACATCGAAAATTAGGAGGTGATTATGGACTGGAACAAGGACCACATACGAGAAACTATGCTCTTGCTGGAGACAGCAGCGTTGCACAGCGCTCGCGAAAACTACCTGGACTATGTCTCTACCGCTCGGCTCGATCGGAGCGAACCGATCGAAAACGACGAACTAGCTCAGGCCGAGGTCGCGAGCGACTTCGCTGAAGCGCTCGATGACACGCTCCATGACTACGCCAATAAACTCGAAAAGCTCAGGACGATCGATTTCGGCCCCAAGTTGGCCGTCAACGAAGGCGCTGTCGTCAAGCTGTCCGGCCGCCACTTTGTGATCGCGGTGTCAACGAGCAAGTTTACCTGTCAGGGGCGTGAGCTCATGGGCATTTCCACGATGGCGCCGATCTTCGAAGCGATCGAGGGTGCCCGAGCCGGGGAGACCGTGCAGTTCAACGGCCGGGACCTCACCGTAGAAGACGTGGAATAAAGCCCTCCACCGCAGCCGGCGCGCTAGTGCCGAACGCCCTGCATCTCTTTCTGCATGCATACGGTCACTTGCAGCCGCGTTGACCTGGCTCATCAAAGGCAAACTCATGACAACACCTTCATTCTTCATCACCCCCGGATACGGGACGCGCCTGCATGACGCGCTTCATTATTCTCAGGCAATGCGCATTGGTGACCGCGTGGAGATCTCCGGACAGGGCGGATGGAACGACGATCTCGTCATTCCGGAGTCGATTGAGGAAGAGATCGAGCAGGCGTTCAAGAACGTGGAACGGACGCTCGCGACCGCCGGAGCACGCTGGCCGCATGTGGTCCACGTCAATTCCTATCACGTCGGTGGATTCCCTCCCGTGATCAACGAAACAATGGCCAAGCTGTATCGCCACTACATGCCCGACCGCGCTCCAATCTGGACGCAGTTGGGAATCGAAGCGCTGGGGCTTCCAACCATGCGTATCGAAATTCGCGTAACAGCTATCATCGCCTGACCCCGCGGTTCGTGCAGGCGCCGTGCCGCGCTAATCCCGCACGCCCTGCGCCCGCTTCTCCATGCATATCATCGTATCGAGAGATCCGGTTATCATCGGCGTGCTCGGAGAACGGGGGGCCGCCTTGGCCTGGTTGGCGCGCCTCGGCTGCCTGCGGGCGATGGCCAGCACTGCCAGGAGCGTGAGCAACGCCGCCGCATAAAGGAACAGGCCGCCAGGGCCGACGATATTCATTGCAGCTGCTCCTATTAGGGGGCCAGCGGCTGTCCCGATCCCGTTGAGCAACAGAAGCCCGCGCGCGGTGCCGAGTAGCCGACCGGCCGGAAGATCGTCGTTTGCGACGGCGAGACACAACGAATAAATCGGGATGCCAAAGCCGCCGAACAGCGCACCTGCCGCAAGGAGCAGCGGCAGAGGCGCTTCCACCGCCAACGCTACGCCGATGGCAGACGCTGCGGACGCCAGCGCCGCACCGGCGATGACAAGATTCCGGGGCACTCGATCCGAAAGCCAACCGAGTGGCCAATGGAAGGCGAGCGTTCCACCAAGAACCGCAGCCATGAAGGCGGAGATACCGCCCACATCGAGGCCGATGCTCTGGGCGAAGTTCGCGCCCATGCCCCAGAAACCACCGATAGCCAGGCCGGCCAGGAAAGCGCCAGCCGCAGCGAGAGGTGATACGAGGACGAGGTCCCTGAACGCGACCCATTCCTGTTCCACCTGGGCCGGCGGATGACTGGGCAGCAAGGTGATCGGAACCACCGCCGCTGATATCAGCAGCGACACGATGAGGAACAATGTCACGTCGGCGGGCGGTGCGATGTTGAGTAACGCCTGCCCGATTGCCCATGAGCCCATAGAGACAACTCCGAATATCGACAGGAGCTGCCCGCGTGTGGATGGCAATGCGTGGGCGTTGAGCCAACTCTCCGTTGCGAGGATCATGCCCGCGTAGGCGAAGCCGGTAATCAGGCGAAGCGGCATCCAGGCGATCGGCTCCACGAACGCCACATGGAGAAGGGCGGTCATCGAGGCAATGGCCGCGAAGCCGGCGAAGGTTCTGACATGTCCCACGGAGACGATGATCGGTGGCAACACGAGCGCGCCGATCGTGAAACCCGCGAAATAGAAGGACATCATCGCGCTGATCGCGCCGGTCGAGAACCCCTTATGGCCGGCTCTCACGATCAGGAGCGTGCTCAGCAGGCCATTGCCCAGCAGCAGAGCGGCGACGCTCAGCAGCAGCGCCGCCACCGGCGCGAGAACGAGGCCGCGCTTGCCCGCCGACCTCATGGTATCCATCGCCGGGCTCGTTCTCGGGCCTGACTTGAGGGTTGATACTCTGCCGCACTGATGAACTGGTCGAATGCTTCGCACCAGATGACGACCGTGTTGTAGTCACGGACATCGATGCCGGCAGGCACCTCGACGATGAAGCCGTTGAACGTCTTCACATCGCCCACGCGGACTGATCTGTCCTTGATTAGGAGAAAGGCCTCCTTCGTGTCGACGAAACGTGGTGCGAGGTAGAGCTTGTAGTCGGGACCAGGGGCGAGGCGCCCGATATGGGCGATACGGTCGCGCGAGACCCGGATCTCGCCTTCCCCCCAGTGAAGCAGGTCGCTGCCTTTGAGATCGCGGGCCAGACGCCCTGCGTAGAGGGGGTCGGTTCCGGCTGAGGGCGAAATGACACCCTAAGCTTTCGGTTCCTTGGGCCAAAGATATTCGCCAGTCAGTAGAATGTGCGCCCAGCCCAATGGGGATATGTGGGGAAGAAATTCAGGGGGAACATCCAACCCTTCGTTCCGCCGCTCCGTGACGGCATGACCAAGATGGACGGTATTCCAGTAAATGATCACCGCAGTCAATAAATTGAGCCCAGCGATTCGGTAGTGCTGCCCCTCTGTCGTGCGATCGCGAATTTCCCCCTGCCTCCCGATACGGAGCGCATTTTTGAGCGCATGGTGGGCCTCTCCCTTGTTAAGACCGATCTGAGCACGCCGCTGCATGTCCGTATCCAGGATCCACTCAATAATGAAAAGGGTCCGTTCAATACGACCAACTTCACGAAGCGCAACTGCAAGGTTGTTTTGTCGTGGGTAAGAAGCGAGCTTGCGCAGGAGTTGGCTGGGCCTGATTTTGCCAGCGGTCATCGTCGCGGCACAACGGAAAATATCAGGCCAGTTCGCAACGATAAGATCCTCCCGGGCTTTTCCACCTACCAACTTGCGTAACTCCCTGGGGGTCGTATCGGGATTAAATACGTACAACCGCTTCGATGGCAGATCCCTGATTCGCAGAACGAGATTGTAGCCGAGCAGGCTACTGGCTCCGAACAAATGGTCGGTGAATCCTGCTGTATCGGCATACTGTTCGCGAACATGGCGACCGACCTCGTTCATCAGTAGTCCATCGAGAATATACGGTGCCTCGCTCACGGTCGCCGGGATCGACTGACAAGCGAATGGCGCGAACTGGTCGCTTACGTGAGTATACGCTTTGAGGCCGGGAACAGAACCATATTTGGCATTGACCATGTTCATGGCTTCGCCATGCCGCGCTGTCGGGAAAAACTGACCATCGCTCGATGCTGACGTGCCCATCCCCCAGACGCGTGACATCGGCAGTTTACCCTGCGCGGCCACCACAATTGCCAATGCCTGGTTCATGGCTTCGCTTTCAACATGCCAGCGGGCAAGGCGTGAGAGCTGCCAGTAATCATGCGTGTTTGTAGCTTCCGCCATCTTACGCAGGCCCAGATTGAGCCCTTCAGCGAGCAGGACGTTGAGCAGACCGATCCGGTCGCGACATGGAGCCCCGGTTCTCAGATGGGTAAACGCATCTGTGAAACCAAGGGCTGCATCAACTTCAAGCAGCATGTCGGTAATCCGAACGGACGGCATTCGGCGATACAGATCCAGTATGAGTGCCTCGGCACCATCCGGCACGTCTGCTGTCAACCTGTCGATCCGCAACGTTCCATCTTCTATGCTACCGTGCGGAATAGTGCCGTTACGGGCAGCCCGGGCCAGCCGCTTAAGAGCGATCGTGAGTCGCGCCTTTCTGTCTGCCAGCCAATCCTGTGGGTTGGAAGGCACGGCCAGTTTTGCATTTTCCTGCGCCGCGATCATCGGCACCAGTACCTGCTTGAGGTCACCATAGCGGCGCGAATGAGCGAGCCAGATATCTCCGGAACGAAAAGCATCCCGGAGGTGAAAGAGTACCGCCACTTCCCAAAGACGGGTATCTCCTTTTTCCTGAGCTCGTAAATGACGGTTCCATTTGGAGCTGGGCCGCAGGAAACGCCTTTCTGGCGATGCAACACCTTTCATCTCTCCGATCGACAAAGCTGCTGCTACCAATGGTCCGGCGACCGGCGCGGCTTCGAGCTTCAGACTGCGCAACATGCGGGGCGCATAACGACGAAAGCGATGGTATCCCTGCCCGACATATGCAAGAGGCTCATCGGCTAGCGTGTTGCTGAGTTGAGTCCCTGTCGCTACCAGTTGAGCGAGCCGGTCCCATGCAACCGAACTGGCGACAGCCATCTCCAGCGGGGTTCCGTCACTGCGGGCCTCAAGCAACGAAGCTCCCAGCGCGGTGAAGGTACGGATCGTATCCGTTAGTGTGGCTTTAGAGCCGGAAATTGTTTCGTCATGCTGGCGCTTCGCTTCCCGCCAGGTTTTTCCGGCACTGTTGCAAATAGTCGGTGGTGATAAACTTATCATCCCCTTTTGCTGATGGAGCTGCACATGAACCCATTCAAAGGCCGGCATTTTCAGCGTGACATCATTCTGTGGGCCGTACGCTGGTACTGCAAATACGGCATCAGTTACCGTGAGCTGCAGGAGATGCTGGCTGAACGCGGAGTGAATGTCGATCACTCCACGATTTACCGCTGGGTTCAGCGTTATGCGCCTGAAATGGAAAAACGGCTGCGCTGGTACTGGCGTAACCCTTCCGATCTTTGCCCGTGGCACATGGATGAAACCTACGTGAAGGTCAATGGCCGCTGGGCGTATCTGTACCGGGCCGTCGACAGCCGGGGCCGCACTGTCGATTTTTATCTCTCCTCCCGTCGTAACAGCAAAGCTGCATACCGGTTTCTGGGTAAAATCCTCAACAACGTGAAGAAGTGGCAGATCCCGCGATTCATCAACACGGATAAAGCGCCCGCCTATGGTCGCGCGCTTGCTCTGCTCAAACGCGAAGGCCGGTGCCTGTCTGACGTTGAACACCGACAGATTAAGTACCGGAACAACGTGATTGAATGCGATCATGGCAAACTGAAACGGATAATCGGCGCCACGCTGGGATTTAAATCCATGAAGACGGCTTACGCCACCATCAAAGGTATTGAGGTGATGCGTGCACTACGCAAAGGCCAGGCCTCAGCATTTTATTATGGTGATCCCCTGGGCGAAATGCGCCTGGTAAGCAGAGTTTTTGAAATGTAAGGCCTTTGAATAAGACAAAAGGCTGCCTCATCGCTAACTTTGCAACAGTGCCCCTAATCGTGTTCAGCAGAATAGCCGGAGGAAGTTTCCTACTGTCGATAAGAAAGGATTGGCACAGGGAGTGTGAATATCGAAACACCATCACAGAATAATGCCAGATAGAAATGCGATAGTAGGGTTGGATATTTAAATAAGGAGCATCCCGACTTAAAATGAATATGACTGCGTAACCAGGCGCAATAAAAAAAGCGAAAGAATCGCTTTTATTCTGGTTGTTTTTTCGAAGAGTGACCGTTTTCTGAGATGACAAGAAATAAGGAAGTCCTATGATCGCTAGCGGAATAGTTCAAAAACTGAATGCGCAAATGAATCAGGAGTTTTATACCTCAAATTTGTATCTTCAGCTCAGCCAGAGGTGCAGCGAGAATAGCCTTAATGGCACCGCACTATTTTTGCGTCATCAGGCGCAAAATACGGTGACGCAAATGATGCGCATGTACGAATACATCAAACAGAGCGGCGCCACGCCGGTGTTACAGGAGCAACACGCCCGGTGCGGTGAATTTTCCACGCTGGAAGATCTGTTTGAGCAGACGGTAAGCGATTACCAGAAGCGCATTAATGCGCTGACCTCTTTGACGGAAGACGCCCAGGCAGCAAACGATAAGTCAGCGATTAACTTCCTGAAGCGATACAGAAAAGAGGAAATCGTGGACGGGACGCTGTTGCAAATCATTCTGGATGAAGTCCGCAGCGCTAAAAAAGCGGGCATCAACATGCAGCAAACCGACCACTATCTGGTTGGCGTGATCGATCGCTATCACTAAATCAATTTCGCAGTACGAGGAGGTTTTACGCCTCCTCAGAAAATCTGTTTTACATCAGAAACAGAGGTTTATGCCAGTGAACATTTGATACCCAACACGTCATAGTGATTTTTTAACTTAGCGTTTTTATATCGTGCCAAAAATGTCTCTGCTTGTGTCTTTATATTAAGGAAGGTGCGAATAAGCAGGTCATTTCTTCCCAAGCTGACTCGCTGATTAAAATTTCGCGGATCTGGGCCGATTTTTTTCCCGCAAACACATCGAATCAGCCTATTTAGGCTATTTTTTCCACCATTTCTGGCGTTATTTCCGGTTTTTACTGAGATCTCTCCCACTGACGTATCATTTGGTCCACCCGAAACAGGTTGGCCAGGGTGAATAACATCGCCAGTTGGTTATCGTTTTTCAGCAGCCCCTTGTATCTGGCTTTCACGAAGCCGAACTGCCGCTTGATGATGCGAAACGGGTGCTCCACCCTGGCACGGATGCTGGCTTTGGGGTCTGAGGGCCAATGGAACGAAAACGTACGCTAAGGAAATAACCAATTGTTATAATTGATATTATTCATTCTTCTCTATGAACTGAAAGCCCGCACTAAGCAATGTTTTAGCCTCAAATGACTTTTTTACCTACCCAACTAACGTAACGATCGCACATCAGGTCGTTTTTCAACCGCATAGTGACACCTGCACTCACATGCGAGAAAACACATATGATTTTGACTTCTTGTTTTGGTGGAGAGACAATACCCATTCATAGCAGGAGTACATAATGCCAGAAATTGCATCCCTACAACTTTTCAAAATACTATCTGATGAAACCCGCCTGGGTATCGTGCTACTGCTCAGGGAGATGGGGGAGCTGTGCGTATGCGATCTCTGCACAGCGCTGGAACAATCACAACCCAAGACCTCCCGCCATCTGGCGATGCTTCGGGAAAGTGGCCTGTTGCTGGATCGCAAGCAGGGGAAATGGGTTCATTATCGCTTATCCCCGCATATTCCTTCCTGGGCTGCCCTGGTGATTGAGCAGGCCTGGTTAAGTCAACAGGACGACGTACAGGCCATCGCCCGTAAGCTGGCATCGGCCAACTGCTCTGGCAGCGGTAAGGCTGTTTGTATCTAAAAATTTTGCCTGTACATATATGTTTTTACGAATATGAGGTGTTAAAGATGAAAATGTTAACGGTGTTTGATCCGGCGATGTGCTGCAGTACCGGCGTTTGTGGTTCAGATGTCGATCAGGTTTTGGTCAATTTTTCTGCTGATGTGCAATGGCTGAAAGGGCGTGGGGTTCAGATCGAACGTTATAACCTGGCGCAGCAGCCTATGAGCTTCGTTGAGAACGAAAAAGCGAAAGCATTCCTTGAGGCTTCTGGAGCTGAAGGGCTTCCGCTGCTGTTGCTTGATGGTGAAACGGTGATGGCCGGGCGATACCCAAAACGCGCTGAACTGGCTCGCTGGTTTGGTATACCGCTGGAAAAGGTGGGTTTAGCTTCCACCAGTTGCTGTGGTGGTAAAACTTCCTGTTGTTGAGTATGTCAGGAGGACATATGAAATTCTTAGAGAATATCCCGTCTTACCTGTTTTTCACCGGTAAGGGAGGTGTAGGCAAAACTTCGATTTCCTGCGCAACGGCTATACGTCTGGCTGAACTGGGAAAGCGTGTTCTGCTTGTCAGTACCGACCCGGCTTCCAATGTCGGTCAGGTATTCGATCAGACTATCGGTAACACTATCCAGCCCGTGACTGCTGTGTCTGGTCTTTCGGCTCTGGAGATTGACCCGCAGGACGCCGCCCAGCAATACCGCGCCAGAATCGTTGACCCTATTAAAGGTCTTTTGCCTGATGACGTTGTTAACAGCATCAGTGAACAGCTTTCAGGAGCTTGTACGACAGAGATCGCTGCATTCGACGAGTTTACTGGCTTACTGACTGACGCTTCTCTGCTGACCCGCTTTGATCACATCATTTTTGATACTGCCCCAACTGGCCACACTATTCGCCTTCTTCAGCTTCCCGGAGCCTGGAGCAGCTTCATCGAAAGTAACCCGGATGGTGCTTCCTGTCTTGGTCCAATGGTTGGGCTGGAAAAACAACGCGAGCAATATGCTCATGCGGTTGAGGCATTATCCGATCCTGAACGAACTCGCCTTGTGCTGGTCGCGCGATTGCAAAAATCAACACTGCAGGAAGTCGCTCGTACTCATGACGAATTATCAGCTATTGGCCTTAAAAATCAGTATTTAGTCATTAACGGTGTCCTGCCTGCGAGCGAAGCAGAACGTGATGCACTGGCCGCTGCAATATGGCAACGGGAGCAAGAGGCGCTGGCAAATCTTCCTGCCGGGTTATCTGATTTGCCGACAGACAACTTATACCTGCAGCCGCTGAACATGGTTGGTGTATCCGCATTGAAAGGCCTGCTCAACGAACACGCTGAGATAACATCGCTTCCTGAACAAAGCCCACAGAACAAGCCAGAGAATATGTCGTTGTCTGTCCTGGTTGATGATATCGCCCGCAGTGAACACGGTTTGATTATGCTGATGGGCAAAGGTGGTGTGGGCAAAACCACAATGGCTGCGGCTATCGCCGTCAGTCTGGCGGATAAGGGTTTTGATGTGCATCTCACCACCTCAGATCCTGCTGCACATCTCAGTACAACGCTCAATGGCAGCCTCAAAAATCTGCAGGTCAGCCGAATCAACCCTCACGATGAAACTGAACGCTATCGTCAGCATGTTCTTGAGACGAAAGGCAGGGATCTGGATGAGGCTGGGAAACGGCTGCTCGAAGAGGATTTACGTTCTCCTTGCACAGAAGAGATTGCGGTGTTCCAGGCGTTTTCACGCGTAATTCGTGAAGCTGGCAAACGGTTTGTGGTCATGGATACGGCACCTACCGGGCATACGCTATTACTGCTTGATGCTACCGGGGCTTATCACCGTGAGATTGCCAGGAAGATGGGGGATAAAGGTCATTTTACCACTCCGATGATGCAGCTTCAGGACCAGGAACGTACCAAAGTTTTGCTGGTCACTCTGCCTGAAACCACACCTGTACTGGAAGCGGCAAACCTGCAGTCCGATCTTGAACGTGCGGGGATTCATCCCTGGGGCTGGATTATCAATAACAGCCTTTCGATTGCACAGACGCAATCGCCGCTGCTTTGCCAGCGCGCCCTACAAGAGCGTCCTCAAATCGAGGTTGTGAAAAACCAGCATGCAAGCCGCATAGCGTTAGTACCGGTAATGGCTGCAGAGCCCACTGGCATCGAGAAACTCAGAGAGCTGGTTGTTTAATTTTTTTTGTATATACAGGGCGGCAAAGCCGTCCTGTCTGGAGGATTTATGTTACTGGCAGGCGCTATTTTTGTCCTGACCATCGTTTTGGTTATCTGGCAACCGAAGGGATTAGGGATCGGCTGGAGTGCGACGCTGGGCGCGGTACTGGCGCTGATCTCTGGCGTAGTCCATTTTGGTGATATCCCTGTAGTGTGGAATATTGTCTGGAATGCGACGGCGACCTTTATTGCCGTGATTATTATCAGCCTTCTGCTCGATGAATCGGGCTTTTTCGAATGGGCGGCGCTGCACGTTTCACGTTGGGGTAACGGTCGCGGGCGTTTGCTGTTTACCTATATCGTTTTGCTCGGCGCAGCGGTGGCGGCACTGTTTGCCAACGATGGTGCGGCATTGATTCTGACGCCAATTGTTATCGCCATGCTGCTTGCATTAGGTTTCAGCAAAGGCACTACGCTGGCATTTGTCATGGCCGCCGGGTTTATTGCCGATACGGCCAGTCTGCCGCTTATCGTGTCCAACCTGGTTAACATCGTTTCTGCAGACTTCTTTGGGCTGGGTTTCACTGAGTATGCGTCGGTAATGGTGCCGGTGGATATCGCAGCCATTATCGCCACGCTGGTGATGCTGCATCTGTTCTTCCGCAAAGATATTCCGCCAACTTACGACCTGGCTCTCCTGAAAGCACCGGCAAAAGCGATTAAAGATCTGGCAACCTTCAGAACCGGCTGGATAGTGTTGATCCTTCTTCTGGTTGGCTTTTTCGTCCTTGAGCCGTTGGGTATCCCGGTCAGTGCGATTGCTGCTGTAGGGGCTGTCATTCTGTTTGCGGTGGCGAAGCGAGGCCATGCCATTAACACTGGCAAAGTGCTTCGCGGTGCGCCATGGCAGATCGTCATATTCTCTCTGGGAATGTATCTGGTGGTCTATGGTCTGCGTAATGCCGGACTAACAGAATACCTCTCCGGTGTGTTGAACGTGCTGGCAGATAAAGGACTTTGGGCCGCGACGTTTGGTACTGGCTTCCTGACGGCTTTCCTCTCTTCCATCATGAACAATATGCCTACCGTGCTGGTTGGTGCTCTCTCTATTGATGGCAGCACTGCAACAGGCGTTATCAAAGAGGCGATGATTTTTGCCAACGTGATTGGCTGCGATCTTGGACCGAAAATTACACCTATTGGTAGCCTGGCAACGTTGCTCTGGCTGCATGTCCTTTCACAGAAGAACATGACCATCACATGGGGATACTATTTCCGCACCGGGATCGTCATGACTCTGCCTGTGCTGTTTGTAACGCTGGCCGCGCTGGCGCTACGTCTCTCTTTCACTTTGTAATGAGATACTGATATGAGCAACATCACCATTTATCACAACCCAGCCTGCGGCACGTCGCGTAATACGCTGGAGATGATCCGCAACAGCGGTATCGAGCCGACCGTTATTCTTTACCTTGAGACTCCACCTTCACGCGATGAGCTGCTCAAACTCATTGCGGATATGGGCATTTCCGTCCGGGCTTTGCTGCGTAAGAACGTCGAGCCGTATGAGGAACTGGGTCTTGCAGAAGATAAATTTACTGACGACCAGCTCATCGACTTTATGCTACAGCATCCGATTCTGATCAACCGTCCGATCGTAGTGACGCCACTGGGAACTAAACTTTGCCGTCCTTCAGAGGTTGTTCTCGATATCCTTCCAGATGCCCAGAAAGCGGCTTTCACCAAGGAAGACGGTGAAAAAGTCGTTGATGATTCAGGTAAAAGACTGAAATAAAGACGAAGGGGGCATTTGCCCCCTTCATTATTACTTCGCCATTTCTTCCAGCAGGTCAATACCAACCGGCTCTTCGCTCTGTAGCGCTGTTAATGCAATACGCTTTGCATACTGCTCTTCCACATCAGAGATGAGAGGCAGCTCGCGGTTCGCCCTGATCTTCAGGAAAGGCGAAGACGGTTGAGCAGCTGCCAGGCTGTTATTAACGACCCATGCCCACGGCTCGATGCCAGCTCGGCGTAGATCCTGCTGCAGGTTAGCGGCTTCCAGTACAGGTGTCGTTTCGGCAAGCGTCACGATAATCACCTTCGTCTTCTCCGGGTCTGCTGCTTTTTCGCTATCACCTGTCTTCGATGTCAGAAAGCGAGAGAATTCGGCTTCATGCTGTCGCCAGAACACACTCATGCAATTGTTGAATGCCTTTACATCACTCATGTTCGTCCTCAAATTTTGCTCAGATTAACCCGGCTCTCATCTTCCAGAATTTTATAAACAGTGGAACGGGCAATACTGAGCCGGCGGGCAATATCTGTTGCACCAGTTCCCTGCTGATGAAGTGCCAGTACACTATTTCTGTCGATGATGCGCTTTCGGCCAAACCGGATACCTTTCAGCCTGGCCTCCTGCCGTCCTTCGTTCGTACGCTCCAGAATCCTCCTGCGTTCGGCCTGGGCTACAGCTGAAAGAATGGTCACAACCATTTTCCCCATTTCACCGTCGGTGCTGATCCCGTCGTCTATGAATCGGACCGCGACTCCCTGAGCGTCGAATTCTTTTATCAGTTGGATCATATCGGCAGTGTCGCGGCCAAGCCGGTCGAGTTTCTTCACCAGGATGACGTCACCTTCCTCCACCTTCATTCGCAGCAGATCCAGTCCTTTCCTGTCGGTAGAACTGCCGGATGCTTTGTCGGTAAATATGCGACTGGCTTTCACCCCCGCCTCTTTAAGCCCCTTGATCTGAATATCGAGGGACTGCTGGCTTGTTGATACCCGTGCGTAACCAAAAAGTCGCATAAAAATGTATCCTAAATCAAATATCGGACAGTGGGTGTCTGTTATAACAAAAAATCGATTTAATAGACACCTAGACAACACCATTTTAGTGTGTCCGAGAATTTATAATATTTCGGACGGTTGCGAAATTGTTAATTCATGACCATCAGGCAGGGAGGCCGGTATGCCCGTCGATTTTCTGACCACTGAGCAGGAACTGAATTATGGTCGCTATGTTGCAGAACCCAATGACGTGCAGCTGGCGCGCTATTTTCATCTTGATGAGCGGGATCTTGCCTTCATTAACCAGCGGCGGGGAAGGCATAACCGGCTGGGAATTGCGCTTCAGCTCACCACCGCCCGTTTTCTGGGCACCTTTCTGACAGACTTAACCCGGGTTCTGCCAGGTGTTCAGCAATTTGTCGCGGTGCAGCTTAATATTCGCCGTCCAGAAGTCCTTACCCGCTACGCAGAACGGGTTACCACCCTCAGAGAGCATACTGCGCTGATTAAGGAATATTACGGTTACCATGAATTTGGCGATTTCCCCTGGTCTTTCCGCCTGAAGCGCCTGCTGTACACCCGCGCATGGCTCAGTAATGAGCGACCCGGCCTTATGTTTGATTTTGCCACCGCGTGGCTGCTTCAGAATAAGGTCCTGCTGCCCGGAGCAACCACACTTGTACGTCTCGTCAGTGAAATACGCGAACGGGCAAATCAGCGGCTGTGGAAGAAACTGGCCGCGTTGCCGGACAGCTGGCAGACCGCCCGCGTGACGGAGCTTCTGGACATTCCTGAGGGGCAGCGTACTTCACCGCTGGAGCAACTGAAAAAGGGACCGGTCACCGTCAGCGGCCCGGCATTTACCGAAGCGCTGGAGCGGTATATCCGGCTGCGAAACCTGGAATTTTCCCGACTGAATTTTACCGGTCTGCCTGCTATACAACTGCGTAATTTGGCCCGTTACGCAGGCATGGCGTCGGTAAAATATATCGCGCGAATGCCACAGCAGAGAAAACTGGCCGTACTCACAGCATTCGTTAAAGCGCAGGAGACTGCGGCGCTGGATGAGGCCGTTGATGTGCTCGATATGCTGATACTGGATATCACTCGTGCGGCGAAGAAAACGGGGCAGAAAAAACGGCTCAGGACGCTTAAAGATCTTGATCGTGCTGCGCTAATATTGGCGCGGGCATGTTCATTGTTGCTGGATGAACAGGCTGACGATGCTGAACTGAGGGAGACCATATTCAACAGCATACCGAAAAGCAGGCTGGCAGAATCCGTCTGCAAGGTAAATGAGCTGGCCCGGCCTCAGAACAACAATTTCCATGACGAAATGGTGGAGCAGTACGGGCGGGTAAAGCGCTTTCTTCCGGCGGTATTGCGCGACCTGCATTTCCAGGCAGCGCCAGCCGGAGAACATACGTTGTCCGCCATTCATTATCTGACCGAACTGAACGGCTCGAAAAAGCGCATCCTGGACAATGCGCCTGAACATATTATTACCGGCCCCTGGAAACGCCTGGTATACGATGCGGAGGGCCGGATACAGCGTGCCGGTTACTCGCTTTGTCTGCTGGAGCGCCTTCAGGATGCACTACGTCGAAGGGACATCTGGCTCGAAAACAGCGATCGCTGGGGAAATCCCCGCGAGAAGCTGTTGCAGGGGGAAGAATGGCAGGCTCAGCGGGTCCCCGTTTGCCGGGCGCTGGGACATCCCACTGATGGACATAAAGGCGTGCAACAGTTGGCGGTCCAGCTAGATGAAACCTGGAAAACCGTCGCATCCCGCTTTGAAGGAAATGCGGAGGTTCATATTTGCCATGACGGTAAACATCCTTCCCTGACTATCAGCAGCCTGGAGAAACTGGAGGAGCCAACATCGTTGCATCGTCTCAACAGTCGGGTAAGGCTGCTACTCCCGCCAGTAGATTTGACGGAACTGTTGCTTGAAATAGATGCCAGAACGGGATTTACACGTGAGTTTACGCATGTCAGTGAATCCGGGGCCCGGGCACAGGATCTGCACATCAGCCTGTGCGCGGTCCTGATGGCAGAGGCCTGCAATATCGGGCTGGAACCGCTGATAAAGCACAATATACCGGCGCTGACGCGCCACCGGCTTAGCTGGGTAAAACAGAATTACCTCCGGGCAGAAACGCTGGTCAGCGCCAATGCCCGCCTGGTTGATTTTCAGTCCACACTGGAGCTTGCTGGCCGCTGGGGTGGTGGCGAAGTGGCTTCAGCTGATGGCATGCGCTTTGTCACGCCGGTGAAAACCGTCAATTCAGGACCTAACAGAAAATATTTTGGTTCCGGACGTGGCATCACCTGGTACAACTTCGTCTCTGATCAGTACTCTGGATTCCACGGCATCGTTGTCCCCGGCACATTACGAGATTCCATTTTTGTGCTGGAAGGCCTTCTGGAGCAGCAGACAGGGCTGAATCCGGTTGAGATCATGACAGACACAGCCGGTACCAGCGACATTATTTTTGGCCTCTTCTGGCTGCTGGGATACCAGTTTTCCCCCCGGCTTGCCGATGCCGGTGAAGCGGTATTCTGGCGAGTGGATAAATCGGCAAATTACGGTGCACTGGACGAACTGGCACGTGGTTGTGCCGATCTGTCGAAAGCCGAGGATCAGTGGGATGAGATGATGCGAACCGCCGGTTCGCTGAAACTGGGCACCATTCATGCTTCAGAACTCATTCGCTCTTTGCTGAAAAGCTCGCGCCCATCAGGGCTGGCACAGGCGATCATGGAAGTGGGGCGCGTCAACAAGACGCTGTACCTTCTTAATTATATTGATGATGAGGATTATCGTCGGCGGATCCTGACGCAGCTAAACCGGGGGGAAGGCCGCCATGCTGTGGCGAGGGCGATCTGCTACGGGCAGCGCGGTGAGATCAGAAAGCGCTATCGTGAAGGTCAGGAAGATCAGCTGGGGGCACTGGGCCTGGTCACTAACGCAGTGGTACTGTGGAACACACTTTATATGCAGGAAGCCCTGAGCTGGATACGCAGTAATGGAGAAGAAATCGGGGTTGAAGATATCGCCCGGTTGTCCCCACTGATGCACGGGCATATCAATATGCTGGGGCATTATACGTTTACGCTACCGGAGGATATTTTGAAGGGGGAACTGAGAGAACTAAATTTCAATTTAAACAATGAATTAACTTCTTAGCGTACGTTTTCGTTCCATTGGCCCTCAAACCCCGTTGGGCGCCCGCGTTGGCCATCAGCTGCCGGCGACGAAAAAAAGGTGGCAGTCATTCAAGCTGCCTGAAAAAGATTGTACGGGTTAGACGCAATATGAGGTCCGGCCGGTAAAAGCGTTGGAATTAGCCACTTTGCAAATAAGACATTGATTCATTTAGCTTTTCTGACAAAGGCTGGATAAAATCCTTACCGAGATAGCGAATCCTGAAGCTGCTTAAGCTGTCCCTGAATCACCGCTTTTTCCTGAAGAATCAACCTGTTCTCATCGGACAGAGCTTCCACTCTATTCTGAGAGACTATCAGATCCGTTTTAGTGGCCTCCAATGCTTGGGATAGTACGGCCACTTGCTTATCGGCATCTGCTTTCTGGCTGGTAAGTGCGGCAATATTATCCGCCAGTTGTTCACTTTTATGTTGCTGCTCCCGGCTTTTTGCCGAGGCGTCGTTAAGTCGATGCTCCAAGTTCTCGATATCGACCACTTGTCTATCCAAGGTGCTTTTGTTCATCGCATTGGCCTGTTCGAGCTCATGCGTTTGTCGTTGTAAGTGCGCATTAGTGTCTATCAGTTCGGACGCGCTTGACTCGGCTTGGATGAGCCGGTGTTGCAGGTCTTGAATCTGGTCTTTCAGGCCCTGGTTAACCACGTGGAATTGCTCGCGTTCCTGCTGCCGATCTTCGGCGGTGCGTTGCTGGTAGTGTTCAAAGTGATCACGAATATCCTTATTTTCCTGCTTGAGTTCTGCAACGCTTTCCTTTAATTCAGCAGTTCGTGAAAGGGCTTCGTCGCGTTGAGCCTCTGCCGTTGCTAGCTTAATGCGTACATCTTCCAGGGACTTGCTTTGCAGGGCTTTTGCTTCGGTAATTTGCGATAGCTGGGCGTTCAGATCCTGTTGGCGGTCGGTAAGCTGCGCGATGCTGTTACGGGCCTCAGTCAATTCTTTCCGGAGTTGATCATTCGATGCCTTGAATTCGTCGCGGGATTGCGCGATGCGCTGGTCGGCCATCTGCTGAACCCGTTCATGTAAGGCTTTTACTACCTCGACGAGATCATTCGGCAACCCGCTCACATCGACCACCTCCCCATTATCTGACCGCCAGCGCTTGAGTAGTGGTGCAATGGTGCTTTTGCTGCCGGTTCCCAAATGCTCGCGGACACGATCTACGGTAGGCTCCTGGTTCTGGATTTTGATAGCCTCTGCGGCTTTCGAGACATCGTAGTAAGTGATTCCGGCGCGAGCCATGACAGTTTCCCTCGGTGATTATTTAGTAACGTATTACATAGCACGTAATATAACATAATATATTGACTTTTATGCAGCCAATAAAAATTAAATAGTAACCTTCGATAATGAATGTTATCGTGGGTTATGAGTGAGAAATGAAAAATTGATGTTTGTAACACCAGTACATTGGTGCCTTCCAGCGACCCACAGAAAAGGGATAACCATGGATAACTACACACCCAAACTCACATCGGATTCGCCATTGCGTAGTGAGCAATCAGTTTTGCCGTCGCTGGCAGAATCCGACTCACTGCGCCACTATCTGCAAGCGGCGACCTCCAATAACACGCGAACGGCCTACCGTTCAGCGATTCGGCAGTTCGAAAAATGGGGCGGGCGGTTGCCCACGGATCGGGATACTCTGGTGCGTTACCTGGTGGCCAAGGCCGATGTGCTGAATAGCCGGACTCTCGCCCTTCACCTCACGGCCGTTAGCCAATGGCACCACTACCAAGGGTTGACTGACCCGGTTCGCGATCCGCTGGTATGTAAAACCATGGAGGGCATTCGCCGCACCCATGGACAGCCCAAGCGCAAGGCCAAGGCGTTGCGCTTGGAGCACATCGCCCAACTAGTAAATTACTTGCGGCACTTACCGGACAACAAAAAGAAATACCGGGATATTGCCTTGGTACTCACCGGGTTCTTCGGCGCCTTGCGTCGCAGTGAGCTGGTTGCTCTTCAGGTCAATGATCTGGTTTGGGAGCCGGAGGGGCTACTCATCCGGTTGCCGCGCTCCAAGACCGACCAGCAAGGCATGGGTTTAATGCGAGCTTTACCTTACGGAAAGGCCGCTTGTTGTCCGGCTACCGCCGTGAAAACTTGGTTAGATGCAGCGGGCATCACCAACGGTCCGGTGTTTCGTCCCACCAACCGCTGGGATCACATTCAGGAAAAAGCGCTGGCTCCAGGTGCGGTCAATGCTTTGCTCAAAACGCTGGGGCAAGCCTGTGAGTTTGATTTTGTGCCTGAACTCAGTAGCCACAGTTTCCGTAGAGGGTTATCCACATCGGCAGCGCGTGAGCGAGTGGATTTTGAGTTGATCAAGAAACAAGGCGGCTGGAAGAGCGATGCCACCGTCTGGGAGTATATCGAGGAAGGCCAGCAGCTCAGCAATAATGCGTCAATTATCTTAATGGAGAAGATGGCAACCCTGATGGATGCTGAATGATTCGGTCAACATTCGGGGCAGAATCAATGTATCGGGCCAAACCCAAATACCAAAGCTGGTAATGTTACCGCCACGATCATGGATCATTCTGGCCGCTTTACACCATCGATAAAATATTGTAGATTTTCCTACCTTTGTGTAACTAGATCTACAATATATGAAATGGGTATTACTGATCTTATCCCTGCCCACCCAAAACGCGACAGTGCGTATGCGGGTATGGCGAACCCTCAAGTCCTCCGGTGCAGCAGTATTGCGTGACGGCGTTTATCTGCTTCCCCATCGACCAGAACATCAGCAATTGTTCGATGGCTTGCTGCAAGAAGTAGAGGCAAGTGAAGGCTCAGCCTATGTGCTCCTGGTCGATACCGAAGATGCTGGCCAATTCAGCGGCCTGTTTGATCGTCAGGATGATTACGCCCATCTTTTACACGAGCTGCCCCCAATAAAAGAATTGGCCAGTAGTTCCCTGCAAGAAGCAACCAGACAGCTGCGTAAACTGCGCAAAAACTTCACCGCTATCGCCGCAACGGATTTTTTCCCCGGTGAAGCGCAGGCACAAACCCAGCAGGCGCTGCAACAGCTTGAACTTCAGCTCAATCGCCAGTTATCGCCCAACGAACCCCATGAGCACACCGGTGAAATCCCACGGTTGGATATCAGCCTCTATCGCGGGCGGTTATGGGCAACCCGTCAACGCCCCTGGGTGGATCGCCTTGCCTGTGCCTGGCTAATCCGCCGTTTTATCGATCCGGAGGCTCGCTTTGTGTGGTTGCAAGCACCGAAGGATTGTCCCGCCGATGCGCTGGGCTTTGATTTTGACGGAGCCAGTTTCACTCACCTGAATGGCAAGGTCACTTTTGAGGTTCTGCTTGACAGTTTTAGGCTCGATCACCCCGGCTTAACGCGCTTGGGAGCCTTGGTGCATTTTCTGGACGTAGGGGGTATCCAGCCCAGTGAAGCCAGTGGGCTGGAGCAAATCCTGTGGGGATTGCGCAACAGTATTCATGACGACGATCAACTCATCGCCACGGCTAATGGTGTCTTCGATGCCTTACTGGCTGCTTTTACAGATAAGGAAACACACCATGAGTAACACCACCGAATTAATAGCTCACCAGCCGGTTGAAGCGCCTGCGCCGGTCAGTTTTTGGGAGGCCTTCCGTTTCTGGTTAAAGCTCGGGTTTGTCAGCTTTGGTGGCCCGGCAGGCCAAATAGCCATCATGCACCAGGAGCTGGTGGAGCGCCGGCGCTGGATCAGCGAAAAACGGTTTTTGCATGCGCTCAATTACTGCATGGTGTTGCCTGGTCCGGAGGCGCAACAACTTGCCACTTACATTGGCTGGTTAATGCATCGTACCTGGGGCGGTATAGTGGCGGGTGTGCTGTTTTTGTTGCCATCACTCTTCATTTTGATTGGACTCTCGTGGGTATATATCGCTTACGGCGACGTAAGTTGGGTAGCCGGTTTGTTCTACGGTATCAAACCGGCGGTGACTGCCATCGTCGTGCATGCCGCCCATCGCATTGGTTCACGCGCGTTGAAAAATAATGTGATGTGGGCGATTGCTGCCGCCGCGTTTGTGGCCATTTTTGCACTCAATATCCCATTCCCTTACATCGTGATTGCAGCGGCACTGATTGGTTATTTGGGTGGGCGGTTTCTACCTGACTACTTCAACAGCGGCGGTGGCCATGGCAAGGCTGATAAATCCTTCGGCACCGCGTTATTCGATGATCACACACCCACGCCCGCGCACGCCATGTTCCGCTGGTCGCGTTTCAGCATGATCTTGGTCTCCGGTGCATTACTCTGGGCTGTTCCGCTGTTTGCACTTTGGAGTTATTTCGGTTGGGATCACACACTGACACAAATGGCCTGGTTCTTTACCAAAGCGGCACTACTCACTTTCGGTGGTGCCTATGCGGTATTGCCCTATGTTTATCAGGGTGCGGTCGGCCACTATGGTTGGCTCACGCCCACGCAAATGATCGATGGCCTCGCGCTCGGTGAAACCACACCAGGGCCGCTGATTATGGTGGTGGCCTTTGTCGGTTTTATTGGGGGATATGTACAAGCCGTATTTGGCACCGACATGGTATTTCTCGCGGGCGCAGTAGCCGCCACCATTGTCACCTGGTTTACCTTCTTGCCCTCGTTTATTTTTATTTTTGCGGGTGCCCCCTTTATTGAAACGACGCACAATGATTTGAAATTCACTGCGCCACTCACGGCCATCACGGCGGCGGTGGTAGGTGTGATCTTGAATCTCGCCCTGTTTTTCTGTTACCACATTTTGTGGCCAGAAGGCTTTGATGGGCGGTTTGAATGGATATCAGCGGTAATTGCTGTTGCAGCGGGTATCGCATTATTTCGTTACAAAATGAATGTGATGAAGGTGATTGGCATGTCGGCGCTTGTTGGGCTTGCGGTGTCGTTAATGGGGATTAATTAAGTCATCTTTCGATCTGCTCGAACTCATTGCTTACACGGGGTTTGAGGGCCAATGGGGCGAAAACCTACGCTAAGCGACAGGAAATAAAATAAAAACATTATTAAACAATTAGTTGCTCTACCATAATAAGATGCAATCAGTGACTACCACCGACCACTGTTATGATTCGGTGGCAGTTCACTTATAGGTTATCCTACTTGAGACTCACGATAATTATTCTTTATGAAGCTATGGAAAAATTTACCGTGTGATTCTGCCCCATCAAACTCGTACCAACTTGTAAGCGAGAAATCATAGTAGTTCCAGACAGCACCACTATTAAATTCAATCTCTAATGTAGAAATAGATTCATCGTACCCGATACTCCGAATCATGCTTGATGAAATACTTCTTCTTTCCATTTTTACACTCCTTTGGTTAGATTTTCTGTTCACGTATTTTAGTCACAACGGTTTTATAGTTATCAGCATCTTGAGGGAATTCTTTTGTCCAACATTCGATCAACTTCGGATCTTCACTGGTTGGTCTTGGATGATTCAATTTCAATCTAACTCGAGATGGAATTTTTATAGCTTCACCTGAAATAACGGCCTCACCTATACGCAAAGATGCTAGAAGGTCCATAAGACTATTTAGATTATCGGGCGCCGATGATTTCACTATAGATTGGTCACTTGAATTGGTAAGCCGAAGAGCTATCAGCGTGCCAATTTGGGAAATTATAGTCTCCGACAACTCTGAGGGGCGTTGAGAAATAACTAATGCTCCTACGCCAAATTTTCTACCCTCTTTAAATATTTTTTCAACCGCAGCTTTTGAATAATTACTCTTATCATTTTTTCCTAGATACGTATGAGCTTCCTCGAATGCTAAGAGCAGTGGTCTTTGCTTACCGGTATATGATTCTTTACGTCCCCAAAACATGCTGTCGTAAACAAACCGTGTAATCAAGCCTATAGTTATGTCTAGTACTTCAAATGGGACACCGCTAAGATCTAGTATTGTTAATCTCTGCTCACATCCTATCCAATCCGCTAGTAAATCATGCAAATCTTTTTCAGAATCTGCCGTTTTATAATCTCCAGGATTGAACAAAAAATCATATCTCGTATCTCTTAGCCGAGAAAGTAATTTTTTCTCATAAGAAAAATACTCCATATGTTTAGACTTATAAGGTGCTGTACTACTCATTGAATAAGGCTCAAATGTCGCTGGTGTCAATGTTTCTGCGTCTCCAGCATTCTTTTCTTGAGCAGTTTTCTTGGTTTGCTCATCTTTCGTTGTAGAAGAAAATGATGCGTTAAGACACCAATTCATCTCATGCCATAACCGCCTTGCGCTAAAAGGAATAGGCGAATCCGCTGTAACAAGATCTACATTAACAACACCGGCCTTTAAATTTATATTTTCTTTCTTTAGTTCAGTTACGAGGTCCCTCAGTAAACGATATTCTATTTTCTGCTCATCACGATGATCGGCACCTACTAAGAAATATGCTAGTTCTTCAAAGGTCATCAACCAGAAAGGTATTATTAATGGAGAACCTTCTTCGTTAATTTTAAGAACCTTGGCATCGGGAAAAGCAGAGGAATATTCGCCATGTGGGTCTACCAATATAATCCTTGAACCAACATAACCATGTAGAATAGATTTCAGAATACTGACAGTAGTATTGGATTTTCCGCTACCTGTTGATCCCAAAATACCACAGTGACGTAAAATTAAATTATGAGTATCTACATAAACACCTAAATTTTCAGATGAAGAATGTTTCCCAATTTCAATGGAACCAGCATCCTTTTCCCCATAGATTTCAAATAGGTCGTGTTCAATTACAAGATGTACTTCATCACCTATTGTAGGATAAGTACCCACTCCTTTCTCAAACTCACTGTCACCTATTTTTTCTCCAATTAGTTGTACTGAAAGGAATTTTGAGCTCACTCTATGCTCATCATCACTGCTATCTGCAAATGGTCTGTCACTTACCGCAGCAACGATAGCGTAGATAGTAATATTTCCCATTGGCATTTTTACAAATGTGCCGATCTGACCAATTTTATACAATCGACCATTAATTATTGGCGCTGCGGAAGGTATTTCTGATGAAACTTCCACCTCTACAGTACTGGAATCCACACGAATAACCTTTCCTAAATATGTAGAGTCAGTCTTCATTTATAGATACCTCAATCTCGCTGCTACGGCCAGAATTTCCAACTAAGAACTCAACCAAATAGTTAAAATCGCCAAGCAAGAACTGTTCATCTTCGGTATTCCAAAAACCATCACACTTTTCTTTGTTTTTTAGCTCGGATTGATCAAGTGACCATTTCCCTAACGTTCCGTTTATAATCGCAGTAGTTGGTCCGAATACAGACAAATTTAGATATCCAGCCGAGAGTGAATGCAATTTTTTGACTTCACTGTCTGCATAAAAAAAGACAACAACACTAAGTCTGTTGTTTTGCCTTAAACAATTAAAAATAATTTCATTTATATGCTGATCTAAAAAAGAATATCCAGTGAAAATGAATAAGAGCTCGCCACTAAGCAGATAGTTTTTAAGGCGGTCGAAGTAAACCAAAAACGGTTGCCTACGTGATAGGTCATATTTTTCTTTTGATGGATAGATGACTATCTCATTTTTCTCTTCTTCAATTTTATCTATTTTCCCAAGGCGTATAACTTTATGCGATTTAAGATTGTCTCTTTTTTTCCAAAACCAGCTAAGAGAACCATGTATCTTCCATAATCGAATCCAGTTCTGAGTTAGGTCGTTTCTACGAACGAGTGTTTCGACACTTTCTTGCCAAAAAAATGGTTCGTAAGAACCAACAAAACCATCAAAATATGGTGCGCGAATAGCTTCGAGGGATTTCTCTATTACCAGATCATAATTTGTAGTAAAAATTTCTTTTGAAAAATCTCTGTTTTGCATGTTTAACCATGCGAAAAATTTCTTTGGTGCAGTCAGATTAGCGTCGGCTTCTTTTTCTGTAATTATATTATAAATATTTTTACAAATTTCAACATCCAGATCACGTGCGTTTATGCCAGAAACTCCGAGGAATTCTCTATCAGGCCTTTCTTCAGTAATTTCTCGAATCCGTCTTATCTGATTAAGAATATCTTCAATGCTAATTGTTTCATCAGGCTTAGATAAGTCAGTTTTAATAACATTAAAATAATCCAACAATGGTTCTGTTAATGCACTTTCGACCTGAACAGTCAATTGAGATATATTTGGCAAGCCTAAAGCGCAGGAGGTACCGGCCCCCATAAAGAAACCAATGTTTTTAGCGTAGGATAGTTGACTTTTTAGCTCACGAATTTCTTTAATTAGATTTATTTCTTCCATAGCTTTTAATTCCTTATCATAATTTGTTGTATGACTTGTTCTCTGCTTATAATAGTTCTTTTTAAATCATGATTAATATTATCTTTCTGATGATTTTTGATTATTTTCAGATTTTTTTAGCCGAAAATAAGTAGCCCGAGAAACCCCTGTTTTTTCTAGAATTATTTTTTCTGATTGCTTTTGATTGATAAGTTGTCTGACAAGTGCTGCTTTCGAGTGCGGCTTCCGTCCAAATTTGACACCGGATGCCATCGCAACAATTCTGCCGTCATTAGTACGTTCCAGAATACGTTCTCGTTCTGCTTCTGCAACAGCTGCCAAAATTTGAATCACCATTTTCCCCATAGTTCCTTCTGTACTTAGTCCGTTCTCCAGAAAACGAATGGCTATTCCCTTTTTATAGCAAGCATCAACAATGTGGATCATGTCTGCGGTATTGCGGCCAAGCCGATCCATTTTGGTACAAATAATGATGTCATCCTTTTCTGCACGGGCGAGCAGTCGCTGTAACCCTTCGCGCTCATCCGTGGCTCCTGACATCATATCAGTAAAAATCCGGTCATCTCTGACACCGACAGATTTCAGTTCCGTGATCTGTACCGTCAGTTTCTGATGGCTGGTTGATACTCTTGCATATCCCAGTAATGCCATATTGGTCTCACAAATCGATATTGATACTGCGTAGTATCATAAAGTATAAATCGCGATTTTTGATACTCATGTTTGACGTCGTTTTGAGCGGTCTCAAAACTTATAACATTTGAGATAGTTAAAAATAGACCTAAGTCATAGTTACGCAAGGAGTGCTGGATGCCTATCGATTTTTTGACTGAAGAGCAGAAGCAAAATTATGGGCGTTATGCGGCAGAGCCGAACGAGGTACAACTTTCCCGTTATTTTATTCTGGATGAAAATGACCTGATATTCATCGCACAAAGGCGCGGGGACCAAAACCGTCTTGGTATAGCCCTTCAACTAACATCCGTCCGATTTTTAGGAGCGTTCCTGCCTGATTTGGCTCTGGTTCCGCACAATGTACAAACCTTTGTTGCCACGCAGCTTTCAATCAGTCGGACTGATATTCTGGCTGAATACGCAAAACGAGAACCAACCCGCTGGGAGCATTATGCTCAAATCAAAAAATATTATCACTATCATGAGTTCGGGGAGTTTCCGTGGACATTCAGATTGAACCGGTTGCTGTATACCCGAGCCTGGATTAGCAATGAACGCCCCAGCCTGATGTTCGATTTCGCCACCGCATGGCTGGTACAGCATAAAATTTTATTACCAGGAACCACAACACTCTCCAGAGTGATCACCGAAATCCGCGAACGAGCAGCAAACCGTCTTTGGCAAAGATTACTGGCATTGCCCAATGATGAACAGAAACGACAACTGGATGAATTACTGAGCTTTAGTGAAGGTCAGAGAGTATCCATGTTCGAGCAACTGAAAAAAGGTCCTGTGACAGTCAGTAGTCCTGCATTTAACGATGCACTTGATCGTTATAACAAATTGCACCAACTGGGTTTTCAGCAACTTGATTTTACAGGCCTTCCACCGGCTCAGCTAAAAAGTCTTGCTCGCTATGCCAATGTAACCTCGGTAAAAAAGATAGTTCGTATCCCCATGAAGAAACGTACAGCGATACTTATTGCCTTTGTTAAATCATTGGAGGTCATTGCGCTGGATGAAGCCATCGATGTTTTGGATATGCTAATCACTAATATTGCGGGAGAGGCTAAAAAAGCAGGGCAAAAGAAGCGGTTGAGGACGTTGAAGGATTTGGACCGCTCTTCGTTGATACTGGCAAAAGCCTGTGCACTCCTGCTGGATGAGGTAACTGATGATTCCCACCTCCGAAAATCAATTTTTTCCTGCATTTCCAAAGAAAGACTGGCTGAGTCGGTAAAAATGGTCAATGAGTTGGCCCGACCGGCAGACAATAATTTCCAAGATGAAATGATTGAACAATATGGGCGCGTTCGCCGTTTTCTACCCAGAGTTCTTCGGGAATTAACTTTTCTGGCCGCCCCGGCGGGAGAACATACTCTGGCAGCTTTTAACTATTTATCGTCGCTAGGCGCTTCAAGAAAGCACATCCTTGACGATGCTCCAAAAAATATTATTACCGGCCCCTGGAAGCGTTTGGTTTTTGACGAAGAAGGCCGAGTAAGACGGCCTGGCTATTCACTATGTCTACTTGAGCGGTTTCAGGATGCATTAAGGCGGCGGGATATTTATCTTGAGAATAGCGATCGTTGGGGAGATCCACGGTCAAAGCTATTACAAGGGACAGAATGGCAAGCTCAACGCGTCTCTGTCTGTCGAGCATTATGAATCGCCACGGATAATCTAGACACTTCCGAGCCGTTGATAATACTGGTTTTCATATTCTGTCGGTGACATCTGATCGCTAGAACCATGCCGACGCTTACTGTTATAAAACATTTCGATGTAATCAAAAATATCGCTGCGGGCTTCTTCCCGCGTTCCGTAGATCTTTTTCTTTATCCGTTCGCGTTTCAACAACTGGAAAAAGCTTTCTGCAACCGCATTATCATGGCAGTTACCGCGACGGCTCATGCTGCCCTCCAGGCCGTGTGATTTCAGGAACGACTGCCACTCATGGCTTGTGTACTGACTGCCCTGATCCGAATGAACCAGCACCTGTTTTTGGGGATTACGCCGCCATACAGCCATCAGCAGTGCGTTCAGGACAATGTCCTTTGTCATCCGGGATTGCATGGACCAGCCGATAATTTTGCGTGAGAACAGATCAACAACCACGGCAAGATACAGCCAGCCTTCGTGGGTCCTGATGTAGGTTATGTCCGTTACCCAACGCTCATCCGGAGCATCCGGGTTGAACTGTCGCTGGAGCCTGTTGGGCGACACGATACTGGCCTCGCCTTTACGTGCCCGCGGGCTCCGGTATCCGACCTGAGCCTTTATCCCGACACGTTTCATCAGTCGCCAGACTCTGTTCACTCCGCACTGTTGCCCGCTGTCCCGCAGATCCAGATGGATTTTGCGATAACCATAGACGCATCCCGATTCCAGCCAGAACTGTTTAATCTGTCCTGTCAGTCTCAGGTCTGCCTGATGGCGTTGTGAATGCGGCTGCTGAAGCCAGGCGTAAAAACCACTGGGATGAACATCCAGCACCCGACAGAGCAGGCGAACAGGCCAGCAACAGGTGTTGTCACGGATAAAGGCGTACCTCAGTCGGACAGCTTTGCGAAGTACGCCGCGGCTTTTTTTAATATGTCCCGTTCGTCGGTAACCCGCTTCAGCTCTTTCTGGAGACGGCGGATCTCGGCCTGAGCATCTGACTCTTCTTTATTAGTGGAAGAATCCGGACCGTACTTCTTTATCCAGGCGTAAAGGCTGTGGGTGGTGATATCGAGACGTGTTGCAACGCTGGCAACAGAATAACCGCGATCAACAACCTGTTTGACTGCTTCAATTTTAAACTCTTCGGGATAACGCTTACCGCTCATGGGCACCTCTCTTTAAGCCATCTTAAATGACTCTGAGGTGTCTGTTAAACCCGTGGCGATTCATTAGGCCACCCTGTCAATGCTCAGCAGGCAACAGAAAAGCTTGCTCAGCAGTTAGATTTTGCCTGGAAAGCGGTAGCTGATAGCTTTGATGATAATGCGTCAGTCCATATCGAATACGGGGGGAAACATCCTACGTTGACTATCAGCAGCCTAGAGAAACTGGATGAATCACCAAGTCTGATAGCTCTCAACAGACAAGTCAGAGGTCTTTTACCTTTGGTGGATCTGACTGAGCTCTTACTGGAAATCAATGCCCATACAGGATTTGCCGAAGAATTTACTCATGTCAGCGAGTCTAATGCGCGAGCGAAAGATCTGCATATCAGCATTTGTGCTGTATTACTGGCAGAAGCCTGCAACATTGGCTTTGAACCATTAATTAAGCACAATATTCCATCATTAACCCGGCATCGTCTTAGTTGGGTGAAACAAAATTATTTTCGGTCAGAAACCCTTATCAAAGCGAATGCTCGCCTGGTTGATTACCAGGCTACGCTCAGTCTCGCTCAGCGATGGGGTGGTGGAGAGGTCGCATCTGCTGATGGTATGCGTTTTGTTACGCCAGTAAAAACGATTAACGCCGGACCCAATAGAAAATACTTTGGCTCTGATCGTGGAATTACCTGGTACAACTTTATCTCCGATCAGTTTTCTGGTTTTCACGGCATTGTTGTCCCAGGTACGTTGAGAGACTCAATCTTTGTTCTGGAGGGTTTACTTGAACAGCAAACGGGGTTAAATCCACAGGAAATTATGACTGATACAGCAGGTGCCAGTGATTTGATATTCGGTCTGTTCTGGTTGTTGGGATACCAGTTTTCCCCACGTCTGGCGGATGCCGGAGATGCCGTTTTCTGGCGAGTGGATAAAAATGCGAATTACGGCCCTCTCGATGAATTGGCCCGTGGTTGCATCAATCTAGCACTGATTGAGGCTAACTGGGACGATATGATGCGGATTGCGGGTTCTCTTAAATTGGGAACTGTACAAGCATCAGAGCTAATCCGTAGTTTATTGAAGAGCACGCGCCCGTCTAGTTTGGCGCAGGCCATCATTGAAGCTGGGCGAATAAATAAAACGCTATACCTGCTGAATTATATTGATGATGAAGATTATCGTCGCCGAATACTAACGCAACTAAACCGGGGTGAAGGGAGACACAGTGTGGCTCGCGCCATTTGCCATGGTCAACGTGGTGAAATCAGAAAACGCTATCGCGAAGGGCAAGAGGATCAACTTGGATCATTGGGACTGGTAACAAATACTGTTGTTTTATGGAATACGCTGTATATGCAGGAAGCCCTTGGACATATTAATACAGATAGCCAGCCTACTGAAATTAACGAAGAAGATATATCCAGATTATCACCGCTGATGCACGGTCATATCAATATGTTAGGGCATTACTCATTCACCTTGTCTGAAAACGTGATGAATGGTGAATTAAGGCCTTTAAATCAACATGTTAATGAATATGTAGACTCTTAGCGTAGGTTTTCGCCCCATTGGACCTCAAACCCCTTGCTTGAGGTACTGGGTTGCATTGATAATAGTCATGGCTTCGGGCGTGTCGGTTTTTTTTTGCGATTAAATCAGATCACAAACGAAGCCTTTTTTCTATCTATTTCAATTGGTTGTAGCTAAAGATCCTGTACATGACAGGTCACTGCAGCGGCCAAACTGTTGCCACATCTCAGTTCAGGAGGAAACGCAATGACTCAGGAAAGGATCCAGACCCGCTACCCACTCGGCGGCCCCTTCGCCACCCAGGCTGAGCTGGAGCAGGCCATCACCCAGGCCATAACGACCCACAGACAAGATTTCTTCCCTCTGCTGGAACGGCTGGTGGACGTGGGGGACACCCGGGTCAACCTCAGTCAGGAGAACCCGCTGCGGGTGCTCAGCATCGAACTCGCTGACGGCCGTGAAGGAGTGGCCCATATCAACTACGAGTCCAACTTCGCCGAGAGCTGCCTGATTATCAACGAATACGACCAGCACCAGACCAGCCTGGCCTTTCGCCTCGACGGGGATGCACTTATCTTCGACGTCGAACTGCCGATCGCGTGGAATTTCAATAACTGAAGATTCAGCGGTGTAATGCCGCCTGGTTGCTACACCCGGTCAGCCAGCTCCCCTCACCCTAACCCTCTCCCAAAGGGAGAGGGTATCAGCCCGTGCCAACCTCCAGCCGTGGTAGTCACTCCATACTCTGCTGTTATTTCAGGCGCCTGTAATCTTCCCCATATGGCTGTCATCTGAATAGCAATATCCAGCATATAGCCACCATAACCCTCACTCATGTACAGGATCTTTAGCGGCAACCAATTGAAATAGATATAAAAAAGGCTTCGTTTGTGATCTGATTTTATCGCCAAACAAAATCAACACGCGCGAAGCCTATGACTATTATCAACGCTAATTACTATCTGGAGCAACTCTTGGCTCCCGCCGCACTCGAGCGCATTGCTCGGCTCTGCAAGTTTTGTCTGCGTCAGCGTGCCATTACCCCAGCCATGCTCGTACCTGCACTGCTGCGGGCCATGGGAGGCGACCAGGTCAATGACATTGCCGGTTTACACCGCCATTTCAATGCCTTGCAACTGGTAAACACCCATCAGGTTTCTTACAAACCGTTTCACAATCAGCTGCGCAAAGAGAGCTTTGCCCTGTTTATGAAAGCCCTGGTCGAGCGGGCCATCGCCTTGCGTATCGACCATCAACTCAAAGCAGCCTCCCTCGGCGCGTTCAAGCAGGTGTTACTGCACGATGGCACCTCCTTTGCGGTGCATCGGCGCCTTGCTGCTGATTTTCCCGGCCGGTTCAAGACCATCAGTCCGGCAGCTATCGAGTGCCATATGACCATGTCACTGTCGGAGCAGAGCCCGTTGTGCATGAGTGTGTCTGCCGATACCGCAGGGGAACGGCAATTTCTGCCTGAAGCCCACACGCTGACCAACTGCCTGCTGCTGGCTGACGCAGGTTACATTGACAGGGCTTGGTTTGAGCAGGTGAACGACGCTGGCGGATTTTATCTGGTGCGCGGCACGAAAAGCCTGAACCCCAAGATAATCCAAGCCTGGCGCGGTGATGGACGGGAAGTACCCAAGCTGGCGGGACTATCTCTGAGAGAGGCCGGACGGCGACGCTGTCGGGCCGAGGTACTGGATATGGTGGTGAAGTCCGGCCAGGTCGAGTACCGGTTGATCCGGCGCTGGTTTGCTGAGGAAAAGCGGTTCTGTCTGTGGATGACGAACCTACCGCGAGCAGCATGGTCAGCAGAGCAGGTGATGAGCCTGTATCGCTGCCGTTGGCAGGTGGAGTTGTTATTTAAAGAGTGGAAATCGCACAACCGGCTCAAGGGGTTTGTGACGGGCGAGAAAGCGATTGCCGAGGGGTTGGTGTGGACGAGCCTGCTGTCGCTGGTGATGAAGAGACGGGTCGCGCAGAGTGTGATGAGTGGGGCGCTATCGATGCTGAAAGCGTCGAAGAACAGTGCGACGTGGTGGCTACCGCTATTGGAAGCAGTGGCCCATAGGGCGCTGACAGAAATAAGGGAAAGATTGGAATGGGCTGCCGATTATTTGGCCAAGAACGCCTGCCGAACCAAGCAGAGAAAGTCGATACAGAACAGGACCTTGGAAGGCGTTTTAAATGGACTCGCCGCTTAAGGTCCTGTACATGAACCGGCGATTACGTCTGGCGGCAGAGCCGCAGACTGGAAGACGGGAAGTTTCGGCCCTTACGGATGCCCGGAAAACCTTAGCGTACGATTTTTTCCGAATTCTGCGGGCTCCCCAATGAGGCCTTCGCTTACAGCGGCCGCACGCGTCCGCGTCGCTCAGATAAAAGTAGCTCCCATCGCTTCGCGTCGGGCCCCAGCGGAAGAACTGCATTAGTTACAGCATTCAAAAGGAAATCCATCATAAAACCGGCGCCGGTTTGCCGGCCAGGAGCCCCTCCCCACCACTGAAAAGCGCCGCCGCCCCCGGCCGAAGGCCGGGAGTAGTGTCGCTTTTAATAATGGGTGTTGTAACTACTCTTCGTCATCTCTGTGAGTAGTGTCGCGGTAAGTTCTGGGATACACGCTCGTAAGCGGCCCTAACGGCCCGCTAACGCGGAGATACGCCCCGACTGCGGCTGTCGCCTTGCCGGGACCACTCCGACCGCGTACAGAGGCATCTGAGCCGTTTTTAGCGGGTATAGCTTTGCAGGGAAGGGGGTGGGTGAGGCAGAACCTGTCAAAACAGCAGCCGGCTGCGCCGGGCGACGGCGCCATTTACCCGCAGTACTCCATTCAACTTCAGCTGGCGCCTCCATGCCGCTGACGCGGCATTATCTATACTTTAAGTCTGGCCACTGGAGGTAACCATGTGCGGACGTTTTTCTCAGTCTATGACGCGGGAAGAGTATCTTTCTCTCCTCGCCAATGAAGCCGATCGAAATATTGCCTACGGGCTTTGTTGAATAAATCAGATTTCGGGTAAGTCTCCCCCGTAGCGGGTTGTGTTTTCAGGCAATACGCACGCTTTCAGGCATACCTGCTTTCGTCATTTTGTTCAGCGCTCGTACCAGGGCCATAGCCTCCGCAACCTGACCATCGTAGTCACGCAGCGTCAGTGAACCCCCGAACAGCTGTTTTACCCGGTACATCGCCGTTTCCGCTATCGAGCGACGGTTGTAATCTGTTGTCCATTTCCACCGCGCATTACTCCCGGTCATTCGCTGATTAGCCACTGCACGGTTACGGTCTGCATATTCACCGGGCCAGTAACCCGCGCCTTTTCGGGGTGGGATAAGCGCGCTGATTTTCTTACGCCGCAGTTCATCGTGACAGAGCCGGGTGTCGTAAGCGCCGTCTGCCGATGCTGCCCTGATTTTTCTGTGAGTCTGCCGGATAAGACCCGGGAAGGCTTCTGAGTCCGTCACATTGTTCAGCGACAGGTTTGCACAGATGATTTCATGTGTGTTGCTGTCAACTGCCAGATGCAACTTTCGCCATATACGACGGCGTTCCTGGCCATGCTTTTTGACTTTCCATTCGCCTTCACCAAAGACCTTCAGCCCGGTGGAATCAATCACCAGATGCGCGATTTCACCCCGGGTGAACGTTTTGAAACTGACATTAACCGACTTTGCGCGCTTGCTGACACTGGTGTAATCCGGGCAGCGCAACGGAACATTCATCAGTGTAAAAATGGAATCAATAAAACCCTGTGCAGCCCGCAGGGTCAACCTGAACACGCGTTTAATGACCAGAACGGTGGTGATGGCGAGATCAGAATAGCGCTGAGGTCTTCCCCGTGATGAAGGCGTTGCCGACTCATACCAGGCCTGAATAGCTTCATCATCCAGCCAGAAAGTTATGGAGCCACGGTTGATGAGGGCTTTATTGTAGGTGGGCCAGTTGGTTATTTTGAACTTTTGCTTTGCCACGGAACGGTCTGCGTTGTCGGGAAGATGCGTGATCTGATCCTTCAACTCAGCAAAAGTTCGATTTATTCAACAAAGCCGTCTGTGTTGTAAAATGGCGCCGAAAGCCCGGCGTAGCCGGTTGCCGGGCTATAAATTCTGCCACCCTACCCCCTGCCCTGATTAGCCTTAACTCGCGAACAGCAATGAAGAAGTCAAAGTAATCCCTTTTAACCCCGGTGAGCGGGCTTTACGGCGTTTACGACGTAAAGGGCGTGATTTCCGGGGCCTAAGCGGCGGCAGCTTGCTGCTGACGCTTAGGGGGATGTTCATCAACTATTTCAGCGACACCAGGGAACTTAACACGGTAGCTGCAAAGCCCTAATCCCGCTCACCGCCACGCAGCTGCCGTACGTCCCCCACGGGGGTGCGCAGTGCTGCGCGCGGGAACGGCGGCCCGTCTGCGGGACGCGGCGCCGTACTGCGCGTTAGCGGCCGCACGCGGCCGGTTACGGGGGACACTCCGCCATACGACCAGCGACCCGCTGAGCTGCACAATCCACAGATAACACAAGCTACATACATGTCGATATGGGAATCGGCCCACCTTGCCGGGCGCCGGTGCCGTGTGGAAATCCGCCCACCTTGCCGCGCGCCGGTGCTGTGTGGGAATCCGCCCACCTTGCCGCGCGCCGGTGCCGTGTGGGAATCCGCCCACCTTGCCGCGCGCCGGTGCCGTGTGGGAATCCGCCCACCTTGCCGCGCGCCGGTGCCGTGTGGGAATCCGCCCACCTTGCCGGGCGCCGGTGCTGTGTGGAAATCCGCCCACCTTGCCGCGCGCCGGTGCCGTGTGGGAATCCGCCCACCTTGCCGCGCGCCGGTGCCGTGTGGGAATCCGCCCACCTTGCCGGGCGCCGGTGCTGTGTGGAAATCCGCCCACCTTACCGGGCGCCGGTGCTGTGTGGAAATCCGCCCATCTTGCCGGGCGCCGGTGCCGTGTGGGAATCCGCCCACCTTGCCGGGCGCCGGTGCTGTGTGGAAATCCGCCCACCTTACCGGGCGCCGGTGCTGTGTGGAAATCCGCCCATCTTGCCGGGCGCCGGTGCCGTGTGGGAATCCGCCCACCTTACCGGGCGCCGGTGCTGTGTGGAAATCCGCCCATCTTCATGACAAAAATTTGTCAAATGACAGGCTCATGTGTGCTGATTTATGTCAGACGGGATTTTGCTTATCAATTATTGAGAACAGAAATTTTCCTGAATCATCAATACTATACTTAGCAAGTAAAGGTGTTTTCTCATTTATCTGCTTGAGTGCAGGATCAAGGAAAGATCGTTTCAACTCTGCCAAGTTCTTCTGCTGGGATTCCGGTAAGACGAAACGGTCATTTAACCAAGCATGAGTAGTAACCCATAAGCCTGAAGATTTGAATTGAGCAAGACTTTCATAAAGGCGGATCGTCCGGGGATTTCGAAGACTGCCACAATCGCGGAGCGAGTAGGTGGTGAACTGGTTGGTAATGACTCCAACTTACTGATAGTGTTTTATGTTCAGATAATGCCCGATGACTTTGTCATGCAGCGCCACCGATTTTGAGAACGACAGTGACTTCCTGCCCAGCCTTGCCAGATGCTGCCTCAGATTCTGGTTATGCCGCTCAATTCGCTGCGTATATCGCTTGCTGATAACGTGCAGTTCTCCCTTCAGGCGTGATTCATAAAGCGGCCAGCCATCCGTCATCCATACCACGACCTCAAAGGCCGACAGCAGGCCCAGAAGACGCTCCAGCGTGGACAACGTGCGTTCACCGAATACGTGCGCCACAACCGTCCTCCGTATCCTGTCATACGCGTAAAACAACCAGCGCTGGCGTGATTTAGCGCCGACATAACCCCACTGTTCGTCCATTTCCGCGCAAACAATGACGTCACTGCCCGGTTGTATGCGTGAGGTTACCGACTGCGGTCTGAGTTTTTTAAGTGACGTAAAATCGTGTTGAGGCCAACGCCCATAATGCGGGCGGTTGCCCGGCATCCAACGCCATTCATGGCCATATCAATGATTTTCTGGTGCGTACCGGGCTGAGAGGCGGTGTAAGTGAACTGTAGCTGCCATGTTTTACGGCAGTGAGAGCAGAGATAGCGCTGATGTCCGGCAGTACTTTTACCGTTACGCACCACGCCTTCAGTAGCTGAGCAGGAGGGACAACTGATGGAGATGGAAGCCACTGGAGCACCTCAAAGACACCATCGTACACTAAATCAGTAAGTTGGCACCATTATCCGGCAGGCGATCTGGATTATCGTCACGCTGTTAAATATGTCGCGGTAGGGATACCCGTTACCGGATACCCCCCGCACAGATCCCGGCGTGCGCGATTTACGCACCGGGCTCCTGCCTCGGGTGTCTGGCGGTGAACCGCTCCACAGGCCATGGATGAAGAACCCGAACCCTTGGTAGCCATGCGGCTGCCAGTTTGTTTGCTTTCGTCCAGGTCGTATCATCCTTCTGGCTCCTGCGCCTGAGCGCCCGGCGCCAGAGGTTTGTTACGTGTGTCCTGAACTTCTGCATGGTGGGGAAGTTGCCCGGTACCGAGTGATAGTTCAGGTATCCCTGAACCACTCTCCTGAGCCATTTTCCCTGTTCGGGGATTGAGTAATGCCAGCGCCTTCGCAGACCGTCTTTGATGGCTTTCAGAGTTGCCGTCATCCGATCCCGGCGGGTCTTTCGTATCAGCATGAACCTGCCGTTGCGATCTTTCCCGCTGATGTGCGTGAACCCGAGGAAGTTGAACGTTTCTGGTTTGCCTTTTCCCCTGATGGCACGGTTTTCGGCAGCGAAGCGGCCGAACTCCATCAGACGGGTTTTCTCCGGGTGAACCGTGAGTCCGAACTCCCTCAGTCTGCGCTGCATGGCTATACGGAAGCGCCGGGCATCGTATCGTTTGTCGAACCCGATGACGATGTCATCGGCGTATCTGACCATTACCACATTGCCTGTGGCATAGCGACGTCGCCACTGATGCGCCCACAGATCGAAGACGTAGTGGAGGTATATGTTTGCCAGCAGCGGTGAGATGACCGCACCCTGTGGGGTGCCTTCCTCCGTTGCTCGCCATTGACCCTCCTCCAACGTCCCGGCTGTGAGCCACTTACGTATGAGCCTGATTACGCTCCGGTCGCCGATCCGATGCTCTGTGAACCTGATCAGCCATTCGTGGCTCACCCTGTCGAAGAACTGACTGATGTCGGCATCCAGTACCCAGTTTACGTTAGTGCGTACCAGCCCTGTGGCCAGTGCGTCCAGTGCATCGTGCTGGCTTCGCCCGGGTCTGAACCCGTATGAGAACCCCATAAAGTCGTTTTCATAGACTGCGTTCAGGATTTTCACCAGCGCATACTGGACGATCTTGTCCTCCAGCGAGGCGATGCCGAGCGGGCGTTGTTTTCCATCCGCTTTTGGGATGTAGTGACGCCTGCCGGGCTGCGCCCTGTAGCTGCCCTGATGTAGCCTCCGGTGCAGATCTGTTATGTTGTTCTTCATGTTTCCGGCGTAGTCCATCCACCTGATGCCATCCACTCCGGCGGCCGCTTTCCTGCTCAGGGAGAGGAATGCGGCTTCCAGTGCTTCGACTGTCAGCAGGTGGAACAATGCTGTAAACCGTTCTTTCTTCCGCTGCTTCGCAGCTTCCCGCACGCGTGACAGCCTCTGTGACATGCTTTCCCGGCTCTGTGTCCGGCGCATGTGTGGCTGTTCCGCGTTCCCCTTGGCCCCGCTCCTTCGCTCCACTGACTCCGCTCCTTTCGGGTTGTTCGCCTGCTTCGCCGCTACTATGAGCGAGTCCGACTTCTCCTCTCCGTACATCACCGGCTATGACTCCTCGTCTTCCCGGTGCGGGCCGTCTCCGACACTGGCAGATGGTCAGAGGGGAGATCTCCCGGTTCCCGCGTAGAGATCGTATTGACATGCCAGGGTCTCAGACCCCGCCGGGTCCATGTGGCACTCGCAGTATCGCACCCTATGATGTTGCCTTCCGTTAACAGTACAACGTCGGCACCCGGTAATTTAATATACATTTCGTGGCTCAATGGCTGGCCTGTCAACACCCCTGTCAACGCTTCGCCCCATACCTCGCGGTATGCAACGCATGACTCGGGGACCTTGTGGATTGCTGGTCCTTCAATGGTCGGGGACTTTCACCCCTTGATCTCTACCGGTCTCCCGGCGAACACTGTATGTATAACCAGTAAAATTAGAGTGTCAGGAGGAAAGATGAAACTACAACTTTTCAGCACCGGGAAAGAACTCCCGCCACAGGCCCATCCATTGTTTGCCGATCTGGCCAGCTGCGGTTTTCCCAGCCCTGCTGCTGACTATGTCGAGTCCGATCTGGATCTCCATGATTACTGCATACGGCATCCGAGCGCGACGTACTACCTGCGTGCCAGCGGAGACAGCATGGCCGACGGCAGTCTGTACAATGGCGATCTGCTGGTTGTGGACAGTGCTGAAAAGCCGCGGCACGGCGATATCGTTGTCGCCAGCATGCAGGGGGAGTTTACGGTGAAACGGCTTCTGCTGACGCCGCGACTGACGCTGCAGCCCATGAATGCCTCCTGGTCGCCGATTTATCCTGATCCCGACGAGCTGGATATCTTTGGCGTCGTCACGCATATCATCCACCGCCCGAGGGAGATGTACTGATGTTTGCCCTGGCCGATGTGAACAGCTTCTATGCCAGCTGTGAACGTGTTTTCCGCCCGGATTTGAAAGGAAAGCCGATAGTCGTCCTGAGCAACAACGACGGGAATGTAATCGCTCGCAGTGCCGAGGCGAAGCCCTGGATCAAAATGGGAACTCCGTGGTTTCAGATAAAAAACGAAAGATACCCGGAAAAAATATATGCGTTTTCAAGTAATTATGAACTTTACGCCTCGATATCGGCGCGCGTGATGAACTGCCTGGAGGAACTGGCCCCCAGGGTGGAACAGTATTCAATTGATGAGATGTTCCTCGACCTGACCGGCGTGGAGCACTGTATGGGGCTTGAGGACTTCGCCCGGCAGCTGCGTCAGCAGGTGTATGACTGTACCCGCCTGACCATTGGCGTGGGCGCCGGACCAACGAAAACCCTCGCAAAATCAGCCCAGTGGGCCTCAAAAGAGTGGAAACAGTTTCATGGCGTACTCGCTCTGACCAGGGGAAATCCGCAAAGGACGCGGAAACTGCTTTCACTGCAGCCGGTTGAAGAAATCTGGGGGGTGGGTAACCGTATTGCACGCAAGCTAAATGTGCTGGGCATAAAAACCGCGCTCGATCTGGCTCTGACGAACCCGGCCTTCATCCGCAAAAATTTTTCTGTCGTCCTTGAGCGAACGGTACGGGAACTGAACGGGGAAAGCTGCCTTTCGCTTGAGGAAGCCCCTCCGACGAAACAGCAAATTGTCTGCAGCCGCAGTTTTGGCGTGAAGATCACGGAGTACGAGTCACTCCGTCAGGCTATCTGTCAGCACGCAGAGCGGGCCTCTGAAAAACTGCGTAAAGAGCACCAGTATTGCCGGCATATTTCCGTTTTCATCAAAACGTCTCCGTTCGCCATTAAAGAGCCTTACTACGGCAACGTGGCTACGGAAAAACTTCTTACACCCACTCAGGACACCAGGGACATCATTGCAGCCGCTACAACGGCTCTGGAGCGTATCTGGAGGGATGGGCACCGGTATGCCAAAGCCGGAGTTATGCTGAATGACTTCACCGGCTCCGGAGTTTCGCAGCTGCAACTGTTCGACGAACGCCCGCCACGCCCTCACAGTGCTGAGCTGATGAGGGTTCTGGACGGGATCAACAACTCAGGGCTGGGTAAAGTATGGTTTGCGGGGCGGGGTATGGCCCCGGAATGGCAGATGAAACGGGAGATGCTTTCTCCTGCTTATACGACACGATGGTCAGATATTCCTGCAGCGAAACTGGCGTGAAACTATGGCGATTTCACCGTGAAATTCTCAACCTAAACTGCCTAATTACAATAAGTTAGATGTGAAATCGCCATGGCGAAATTATTGACTCAAATTTCTGTCAAGGACTTCGTTGATAGCCTTGTCCAGTTCATCCTGAATCACTTTTGACATACGGCTAAACTCATAAGTCAGCGTGCGCCCTTTCACACGCTTACGCGCGAACTTGTCCTTTTCTTCAAAAGACCAGAGTGGGGAAACCACTGACTTTTCCTTGGGAGATGGATCTATCAATGCCTGAGATGCCTGAGAAATCAGCTTCAGAATACTGGCTTTCTGTTCGTCTTCTGGTCGCTCGCCATCACTCAAAATTGCATCGAGCTGAGCTGATACAGACTGAATGAGTTCTTCAGGCGTTAATCCCTTTTCACCGAGTTTTTCATTAACTTCTAAAAGAAGTTTATAATCACTAAACGATAGCTCCGACTGAACCGGGAACAGAGAAATTAAGTCTTGCGGTACGGCCGCCGCCTGCAGCGCCCTGGTAACTTTAGCCTGAGATAATCCCTCCAGTTCAGCAATTTCCTTTTGATTAAATCCGGACTCTTTAAGAGCGATCAATCTCAGACCAATCTCCCGAAGATTATGTTCTTTAGCTGTCTGGATATCTTTAGCCAGTTGGCGAGCTTCATCAGCTGATAAATGTTCTTCGGTAACCATTACATCAAGGCCTGTACGGACAAAAATTGCTGAGGCTCGCCGTCTTGAACCATCCAGTATCTCAATCCTTTCACTTTGCTTAATACCAATACAGGGAAAGAACTGCTGAAACTTAATCGTCTGGATAATGGATTTCAGAGACTCCCTGGTCAGTGCAAGTTGATCTCTTCCATTGTTTTCCTGGTTTACGAAGGTCTTACTTTCAACTTCAGATGCAGGCACCCGAACAAACCTGAACGTTACCTTCCTGCCGGTTTTTAAGGTAAATACCTGACTTCTACCGGTGTCAGCCATTTCGAGCATTGACGCCTGAGTATTTAACTGTCTGCCGATGGTTTTTCTTTTCTCATTCGACATCACATACCTCCGTTAGTACGAATGAACTCGATGCGATCAAAGACTGCCTTCGCAAAGTCTTCCGCTGCTGATTTTGCGCTTTTTAGTGCCTCTGTACTTCCATCATAGGTTGCTGGATTTGCTGAAATAACTGTGTCAAAAGTCTCCCCACAACGTTCGAAACCATCCAGTCTTGGCAGAACCATGTCTAGCATATCGGCACCGAAAACCTCTTTGGCCTGACTATGGCAAATTTTGTGATCAGACTTGTTCAGGATCTTGGACATGAAGCCGACATTACCGATGAGATTGCAGGTGTGCCCATCCATTTCGATGGAATCTATGAGGGCAGGGAGGCTGGCCACAAACTTCAGGGAAGAATGAAAATCAACCGTCGCCGGTGGAAGAGGGGTCAACATCAGGTCTGCCGCCCCAATGCAGTTTTTCAGGAACGCATCAAGGTGAGGACCACTATCAAGGAAAATAAAGTCGTAGTCATGCTGGAGCTTGTCGATAATGTTCTCTTTAAGCACCGCATGAATATTTTTCCCTGGCAGATGTTCTTCACACAATCCCTTCCAGCCTTCAGCAAGGAATGCATCGTCAATGGAAGCGGGGATTACATCAACACCAGGGATAATAGACGGTACTATAAAATCGGAAAGTAATTCTTCACGAGACACGTTCTGGAGCATGGCCTGAGCAGCCGTATTTTCAACCAAGCCCACTGAATTCTCATGGCTCAGGAACATTGTCAGAGATGCCTGCGGATCGAAATCGATGGCCAGAATACGCAGGTCTTCGAACAGAAGCTGAGGATGAGCTCGAAAAGCATGTGATAATGAAGCGGTAGAAACTGTCTTGGAACCACCACCTTTAAGATTACATACAAAAATCGTAAAGGCTTTATCGAAGCGATCCCTGTACTTCGGTACTTTACGATGGTTATACAGATCGATGACATTCTGAATCGTCATCGCGTATTTCATCGTATTACCAGAAGGTTTCTTTTTAAAAATGTAGCCACCGGCTTCCATTTCGGACACAGCATACTCAACACTGCCTTTACTGAGCTTAGGCAGCTTATACAGAGCGGCTTTGCTGTATTCCTGATAGAACTCGGTAAGCTTCAATTCCTCTTTTTGCTGTCGGATACTTTCGCTCAAAGATGTCAGAAGCTTACCTGCACGTGTAGCGACTTTCCGTAACTGCTCAATATTGTCCATTTATCACCTCATGACGTTTTTTGTCATTTTGAACAAAAAGTGTCATGTTGCAAGAAAAAAATCATATTGTTTTGATTTCGCTCTCAACAGAAGGGGGATGAAGCTCGACGGGCGTGCTACTAAATCACACTGCAGCAACACGCAGACGCACTTTTGACCATCAACAGCAACTCATACAAAAGGGCTTTGAGAAAGGTATTCAACTTGCAAGACAGGAGAGTCATTCAGAAGGATTCTGATTTTAGTTACGACCAGTGCAATGCTGAGCCTTATGTATCAGCGCTCGCCGCAGCCATGTAACCGAGCGTAGCGAGCGAACTGGCGAGGAAGCGAAGAGGAACCGTTCCGGCAGATAGCTCTTACGCTCAGCACAAGAAGAGTTTTCCATCCTCTGTGGGAAACAGGTCAACTTTAATGGACGCTCCGGACTATGGGAAACAGGTCAACTTCGCGGACGGCCCGGACTATGGGAAACAGGTCAACTTCACGGGCGGCCGGGAGTGTGGGGAACAGGTCAACTTCGCGGACGGCCCGGATTATGGGAAACAGGTCAACTTCGCGGGCGGCCGGGACTGTGGGAAACAGGTCAACTTTGCAGACGGCCCGGACTGTGGGAAACAGGTCAACTTCGCGGGCGGCCGGGAGTGTGGGGAACAGGTCAACTTCGCGGACGGCCCGGACTAAGGGAAACAGGTCAGCTTCTCGGACGGCCCGGACTATGGGAAACAGGTCAACTTCTCGGACGGTCGGGAGTGTGGGAAACAGGTCAACTCCGCGTACGGCCCGGACTGTGGGAAACAGGTCAACTTTGCAGACGGCCGGGACTGTGGGAAACAGGTCAACTTTGCAGACGACCGGGACTGTGGGAAACAGGTCAACTCCGCAGACGGCCCGGACTGTGGGAAACAGGTCAACTACGCAGACAGCCGCGATTGCGGGAAACAGGTCAAGTTAGGCAAGCACTATGGGAAACACAGCAAGTTCAGTATCCCCCCATATGTCAGCAACAAACTAAGGGGGGAGGAAATAAAAATTACAGACTATTGTTTTTTATCAAGAAAATTAAACAGCAAGCGACCATCTTCTTCAGTGGTATATGTTACCTTTAATGGCGTCTTCTCATTAATTTTCTTCAGAGCAGGTTCCAGGAAGGTACGCTTCATTTCAGCAATATTGTTTTTCTGCGAGGCAGGGAGCATAAACCTTTCACATAACCAGTCATGTGTGGTGATCCAGACACCAGTGCTCCGGAACTGACACAGGCTTTCATAAAGCCGGATGACACGAACACTATTAAGCTGGCCACAGTCATAGAGAGAATAGGTAGTGAACTGGGAGGTTAAGCCGACCAGGAATGGCATGACCTTGTAGTTAAATTCAATCTGCCAGGAACCCCGGCCTCGCTTCATTCCTGCTTCAGCCAGCCACGGACGTTTAACTTCTTCAAACTCACCTTCTTTTGGATAAAAGGTAACCGTTGATTCGCCCAGAGCATTTACCCCAGCCTTCACATCACGACTGGCGACAGACGTAGCGACATTGAAGTATTTGACGTAATCGGAAACGCTGATTTTGAAGAGCGGCAATACGTCAGAGTCATCTTCCTGGCTGTCATTAAAATAGGCCTGCATGAGGCATAACCACAGCACACGTTTTGCCTGAAGAGGCAGGTAATATGCAGCTTCGGTCAATTCGTTAGATTGCTTTATACTGGCGCGTTTTTTAAACGTTTTAGTAGCTGGCAAGAGTGCTTGAGTATCCATTTCAATGCCTATGGGTAAATTTTTACCCACCCATAATGACAGTGAAAACAGAAATTGCAAGCTATCGCGATACTTATCCACCGGAAAAATCTGCACTTTATCCACAAGTGGATAATTGAGAACTGAACTTGACCTCTTTCCCATAGCTTGTTGATGCGTATCCCATAGCTTGTTGACACAAAACCCACTGATACGTGATTAATTTCCCATATTATGTTTACCAGTTGCCCATACAGGCCCCCTCTCAGGCCGCACTGTACGCGGCTTTCAGGCTCCCTAAAAGATGTAAAATAAAGAAAAAGAATAAAAAAGTACTTTATAAAAATATGCCCGTGGATAAGTGGATAACCCCGAGGGGAGGTGATTTTTCAGGCATTGAGCGTAAGCAGAATTTATAAGTTTTGTTCCCTGGTGCTTCCTCGCTCACTCGGGGCTTCGCCCTGTCGCTCGACTGCGGCGAGCACTGCTGGCTCGATCATATCCGTGGCCGGAAGATACTACTCCTCCCCCGAGTCGCTCTCCAGAGCCGGCTACAGCGAGACAACCCGCACGAAGATTTCTATCGTCCCTGCAGACATATTCGAATCGTTTTTATTAACCCTGGCTTCCGTCGTGACAGAACACTACGTCCTGTAAAAGGGGGACTAAGGCCCCTGAATCACACACCTGAAATTAATAATGCGGAGTTTTACGATAATGTCATTGCTGGAAACTTTCCTGACCGCTTCTCAGGGGGCAACAATCCTGTTCCTTGCCATGCTGATCTACTGGCAAAAGCGATAAATCCAAGCGGGCTGGCCTTTGGCCAGCTTCGCTGTATAAGGGGAAAAATGCGGCATATCCAGACATTTCACTAGGCAATTTGAATTCAGATATCTATGCTTGGGATCCGGTCAACAGGAGGTAACAAGATGAAACTTGAAACTATACAGATAGATTGACCTGCTCCCCGTTGATTAGTACACCCCGATGTTAGTAATGTCTTCATAAGCCACATGAGGACATCCCCATGAAGAAGCGTTTTTCCGACGAACAGATCATCAGTATTCTCCGCGAAGCCGAAGCTGGGGTACCCGCCCGTGAACTCTGCCGCAAGCATGCCATTTCCGATGCCACGTTTTACACCTGGCGTAAGAAGTATGGCGGTATGGAGGTGCCTGAAGTTAAGCGCCTGAAGTCGCTTGAGGAAGAGAACGCCAGACTCAAGAAGCTGCTTGCCGAAGCCATGCTGGATAAAGAGGCGCTTCAGGTGGCTCTTGGGCGAAAGTACTGACGACAGACCAGAAGCGGGAAGCCGTGATGTTGATGTGTGATGCGACCGGTCTGTCGCAACGTCGTGCCTGCAGGCTTACAGGTTTATCCCTGTCGACCTGCCGCTATGAGGCTCACCGTCCGGCTGCTGATGCGCATTTATCAGGGCGCATCACTGAGCTGGCACTGGAGCGCAGGCGTTTTGGCTACCGTCGTATTTGGCAGTTGCTGCGCCGTGAAGGGCTTCATGTTAATCATAAGCGCGTGTACCGGCTTTATCACCTCAGTGGCCTGGGCGTAAAACGCAGAAGACGTCGTAAAGGGCTGGCAACAGAACGTCTGCCGCTGCTCCGTCCGGCGGCGCCCAATCTGACCTGGTCGATGGATTTCGTCATGGACGCACTTTCCACCGGTCGCAGGATCAAGTGTCTTACCTGCGTCGATGATTTCACAAAGGAATGCCTGACGGTCACTGTTGCCTTTGGGATTTCAGGCGTTCAGGTCACGCGTATTCTGGACAGCATTGCACTGTTTCGAGGCTATCCGGCGACGATAAGAACTGACCAGGGGCCGGAGTTCACTTGCCGTGCACTGGATCAATGGGCCTTTGAGCATGGTGTTGAGTTGCGCTTAATCCAGCCGGGCAAGCCAACGCAGAACGGATTTATTGAGAGCTTTAACGGACGATTTCGCGATGAATGTTTGAATGAGCACTGGTTCAGCGATATCGTTCATGCCAGGAAAATTATTAATGACTGGCGGCAGGATTATAACGAATGCCGCCCGCACTCCACGCTGAATTATCAGACACCGTCTGAATTTGCAGCGGGCTGGAGAAAGGGTCATTCTGAGAATGAAGATTCCGACGTTACTAACTGAGTGTTGTATCTAATCGTGGGGGCAGGTCAAGATAATACCGTAAGGAGTGGTCTTAATTCTTTCACTGACGGGGTGATTATTCGTGATACAAAGGTATTGATCACGCTCAATCTCCCGGATGGACAGAAAACCACTATTGAGGGGGAATGGCGGCATATGTCGGACGCCAACAGGTTGTCAGAACGTATTACGATGCTTCAGCATGCGATCTATGAGCAGTATGAGGAATACAGAGCAGATATTCCCGTCAGCTGGTCCAGATAACGTCTGACAGACCTCCCCGGCGAGCAGGACGTTCGCCAGCATCATTCTCCTAAGTACTTAAATATTCCCTTTCAGCATGGCTACCGCATCCGCTTCGGGCATCTGAAACTGAACTCGATGCCGCGCAGCAACATCAAGTGCGAACACCTTCGTATAGACTTCCGTCGAGCTAATCGATTTGTGGCCCATCAGGCTCTGCAAAACCTTCAGTGGTATGCCGGCATACAGCATATGCATCGCGTAGGAGTGGCGGAACGTATGCGGGGTGACCGGCACCGAGAATGTCACCCCGTCGACGGCGGCCGCTTCAACCGCTTCGCCAATCCAGGTCCGTACTGTCCGGTCGGTGATGTCCCAGATGCGGGCTTTCTCTGTTCTGCCGGTACGCTTGTTGCGTCTTTCCAGCGGAATTTTCAGGGTGGCCACCATCATCTGCAGCTGGCTGACGTAGTGGTGATCGGAAAGCGGAACCAGACGATGAGCCTGGCTACCGGCGGGAGCTCGGCCGGCTGTCCTGGCCGCTTTTTCGGTGCGCTGCTTAAGCGTGGCCAGCTGCACGAACGGATACGGTGGCACCAGCGAAAAATCCCCCCGGGTCAGCGCCAGCGCCTCGTTGATACGTGCGCCGGTGTTCCAGAGGGTTGCCAGCAGCATCTTGCGGTGCAAATCGGGCACATAATGGAGCAGGGCGCTGACTTCCGGTGCCAGCAGGTATTTCGGTAGTTCATCTTGAACGAGCGCCATCTGGCGCAGGGCCAGCGCGGCGGGATAGTCAATGGCCACCGGCATTTGCGCCGGCTGCTGCGGGTGAGAATATGATAAGAGGCCGCTCATTGGTTTGACATTCCATCAGGTATCACTAATTGATTCCACTCCCTGTTGCGGGTAGCTTCAGCAGCGCGCAGGGCTCTTTCGCGCCTCCAGACTTTACGAAACACGGAAACTGCAGACCATTCATCATGACCTGTAAGACGTGTTTCGGGCATCCCGGTTGCCTTGCGCAGACGGACGGCAAGAATGACAGCGTTGATGCCCAAGCGCGTGAACTGATACTGCCGTTCCCTGAAATAGTCCTTATGCCAAGGAGGGTCGGAGTATTCGGCGGCATATGCAATTGCCCTGTGGGCCTCATCCTGGAGCACCGGCAGTTCACGGATGCGATACATAAGACGTGGCTCTAAAGTCCGCCAGTCACCGGAGACATCGATCAGATTCAGTTCAGGGTAATTCGTGACAGCTTTTCTCTCAGGCTGGGGGGCATCATCATCCTGGCCGTCATCCGTCACAACCCGGAAACAACCCTCAGCATACCGTTCAAGCATGAATACCAACTCGGTGGCAATGTAATGCAGTTCCTTTTTCATTTTATCTTCTGACGCCTGTCTCTCACGCTTAAGCGTGAAATAATGTGTCAGCCAGATGCCAGTGAGTGTTATACCCCCAGTAAGCAGGCCAGTGATAAGCCCGGTTGCCACGTTTCCCCAGATCCCCGCCCCTTGATTAATCAGCTGTACGGAAACCGGATGGGATGTCGCAGCAACTATACTCTCAGTTGCGGCCTGTATATCAGTCATTGATCATTTACCCCTTTATATTCCTGAGAAATCACACCTTCTGTATGTATTCAGCGGTCGGCAGCCAGCTCATCAGCCAGCTTCACAAACCTTTTGTGCTCAGTCTGCAGGTAATGGCTGTAAATCCGGGCATCACGTTCTGTCAGTCCGGATGGATTGCCGGTGAAGTAACGTTGCAGCACCGCAATACAGTGATTGTAGGTATCGAGATCATATTCCCAGTTTCCCAGCTCACCGGCCGCATCCAGTTCCTGGCGAAACTGCTCGTATTTACGGAGCAGAATGCCAAGACCTAATTCTGTTGCAGCATAAAGATTATTTTCTCCTGGCGCGGAAATCGCATTACGGATTTTTTCAAAAGCATAACTGAAATCATTTCTCTCATTGAATGCAGTAAACATGTCCTTTCCTCAGTTGAATAGTTAGCCGTGCAATTTTACCACACCTCAATCATCGTCAGATGAGTGCCACTCTGTCGCGACAGTGACTTTCACGAGAGTGATTTTCACATACTAAAATAATAAGCAGCCATATAACAACGTAATTAAATTACCTGACGGCCGCTCTGGCCGGATCCGACTTTTATGTTATTCCACAGTTTCCGGAAGTGTACCACGCACACGGAATAACCACAGCGCCCTTTCAGGGTGGTGAGCGGCCGGTCACGGGGCAGGGGAGGGGCACAACATATATGGTCACTGACAGCTGGAAACACCGCTACATCTTGTGTTTCCGGGCCGCTGCGCGCCGGCGGGGCTGAATCAGATCCGGAACTGCCTTTTTTCGGATCTGAGCGGGAAAAGTGAGAAACCAACATAGGTGTAACATATCCATATGCCGGGCATCTGCATAGGCAAAGCATACGCATATACCTACCATCTGCATATGTAACACCTATACAAGCCGGGCTTGCAGGCATATACTTCACCTATGCGGGAATACTCCCTGGCACACTCAGCATATGAGGAAAAACCATGCGCACAGTTTCGATATTTAAAAACGGCAATAACCGCGCCATCCGTCTGCCCCGGGACCTGGATTTTGATGGCGTCAGCGAGCTGGAGATCGTCCGGGAAGGGGACAGCATCATTCTGCGTCCCGTCCGGCCGACCTGGGGCTCGTTCGCGCAGCTGGACAGGGCCGATCCGGACTTTATGGCGGAGCGTGAGGATGTGGTCAGCGATGAAGGACGCTTTGAGCCATGAAGAAAACCTGGATGCTCGACACCAACATCTGCTCGTTCATCATGCGCGAGCAGCCGGCAGCGGTGCTGAAGCGCCTGGAGCAGGCGGTGCTGCGCGGTGATCGCATTGTGGTCTCGGCCGTGACGTATGCCGAGATGCGCTTCGGCGCCACCGGCCCGAAGGCCTCGCCGCGCCATATTCAGCTGGTCGACGCGTTCTGCGCGCGCCTCGATGCCGTCCTGCCCTGGGACCGCGCCGCGGTGGACGCCACGACGGACATCCGGGTGGCGCTGCGCCTAGCCGGGACGCCGATCGGCCCGAATGACACGGCCATTGCCGGGCACGCCATCGCGGCGGGCGCCATCCTGGTGACGAACAATGTGAGAGAGTTTGCGCGGGTCCCGGGCCTGGTGCTGGAAGACTGGGTGAAATAATCCCGTAATAATTTCCGTGACGGAGACGACAGACATGAATGGGCTTTGTTGAATAAATCGAACTTTTGCTGAGTTGAAGGATCAGATCACGCATCCTCCCGACTGGATTTGCCCCTATATTTCCAGACACCTGTTATCACTTAATGGACTGACCCCACCCCGGTAGACGATCCTGCCCTATAGTTTGAGTATAGGGGGAGCATATGGGCACACCACGATTTACACCTGAATTTAAGGAAGAAGCCGTCCGACAGATAACGGAACGCGGTTATTCCGTTGCCGAAGTATCTGACCGTCTGGGCGTTTCTGCCGGCACTGTTGCAAATAGTCGGTGGTGATAAACTTATCATCCCCTTTTGCTGATGGAGCTGCACATGAACCCATTCAAAGGCCGGCATTTTCAGCGTGACATCATTCTGTGGGCCGTACGCTGGTACTGCAAATACGGCATCAGTTACCGTGAGCTGCAGGAGATGCTGGCTGAACGCGGAGTGAATGTCGATCACTCCACGATTTACCGCTGGGTTCAGCGTTATGCGCCTGAAATGGAAAAACGGCTGCGCTGGTACTGGCGTAACCCTTCCGATCTTTGCCCGTGGCACATGGATGAAACCTACGTGAAGGTCAATGGCCGCTGGGCGTATCTGTACCGGGCCGTCGACAGCCGGGGCCGCACTGTCGATTTTTATCTCTCCTCCCGTCGTAACAGCAAAGCTGCATACCGGTTTCTGGGTAAAATCCTCAACAACGTGAAGAAGTGGCAGATCCCGCGATTCATCAACACGGATAAAGCGCCCGCCTATGGTCGCGCGCTTGCTCTGCTCAAACGCGAAGGCCGGTGCCCGTCTGACGTTGAACACCGACAGATTAAGTACCGGAACAACGTGATTGAATGCGATCATGGCAAACTGAAACGGATAATCGGCGCCACGCTGGGATTTAAATCCATGAAGACGGCTTACGCCACCATCAAAGGTATTGAGGTGATGCGTGCACTACGCAAAGGCCAGGCCTCAGCATTTTATTATGGTGATCCCCTGGGCGAAATGCGCCTGGTAAGCAGAGTTTTTGAAATGTAAGGCCTTTGAATAAGACAAAAGGCTGCCTCATCGCTAACTTTGCAACAGTGCCTAATGTCTCGCGTAGGTCGGATCAGGCATTTCTCCGCCTGTGTAACCGACACGCGTCGAAATGACTCCCCTGGCTCGGCGCAGCAAATCCTCCATGCCCCAGAAGCAGCCGCCTGCGAGAATTGCTCGCTCTGTCGCGGCCGCCCTATTGCCGGTAGGCGATTGGCTCACAGTCCGTTCGCCCTCCTCCGTGTGCGCCACGGTCAAGCCAGCCTCGCGGGATCCGCAGCCTGACTGGCGCTCAAGAGCTCGGTCTGCACGTCCGAACCCCGGATGAGACTCAGATCGACGGGACACCGATCAGCGATCGCGAGGATCCGAGCGCGCTGATCATCACTCAGCGGCCCATCGAGGACAATGGTGCGGGTGAACCGGTCGGGTGGCATCATGTCCGGCACCTTCTCGTGCTGCACGGTCGTGCTCGCCCGTTCGAGCGGAAAGCCCTTGCGGTTCGCATAGAGACGCATCGTCATCACCGTGCAGGCTGCGAGGCCGGCAGATACGAGTTCGTAGGGAGATAGTCCGGTCCCGAGGCCACCGACCGATGCTGGCTCGTCGGCGAACAGAGTGTGCTCG
>NZ_CP056287.1:0-5969 GCF_013729795.1 Citrobacter sp. RHBSTW-00859
CCTCTCAAGCTCCGAGAAAAACTGCCGATAATTTTAGTGCACTATACAAATATTTTTAAAATCAATGGAGTATTCAATGGCACCGACAATCTACCGGGCTAAGTGTTTGGATTGTAAGCATGAGTGGACCAGTCGTACTGGTTATGGCACGCCTGATTATTGCCCTAAATGTCGGAGTCGTCGGATCACAACAAGTCCAATTGGATAAGCATTAAGGAGTGGTTAAATGGGATTTTGGGAAACGGCCGGTAAAATTGCAAAAGGCGCAGCTAACGCTTTGGATGAAAAAGCTCATGAACTCCAGGCAACCAAAATGCGCTTAGAAAGCAAAAGCAGTGAAGAACTAAAGCGCCTCATTAAATCTGATGGTTTTTTCGGCTCAGCCAGTAACACAGAAAAAAGCATGGCAATGAAAATTCTCAGAGAACGCGGAGACGTTTAAGGATAGAAAAATGGTAGGCACGGTGAATCTTCCTCATACATGCCCTAACTGCAAGCGAACCACCGCTCATACTGCAGGTGAGTTGCAAACTCTATTCGGATTCAGAACCATTCCTTCTGGTGCAACGAATCAAAGTTGGTGCAGAGAATGTCGTGGTAAGTCATAGCGTCCAGAAGCCCGTAACCCGGGCTTTTTTACGCCCACTTATTTACCATAACGTCCCATTTCGCGCACCGCTGAAACGGCCTGTGCGCGATTTTGCCGCCGGAGACGCAAAACCACACGTCTTACCCCCTGAAAACGCCTCAGAATCGCGCTGATGAATTTTACAGGCATGAATCGTTATGCACCGGACTGACTGGCACCGCGTTACAGACGGCATCTTCCGTCTGTCTGGCATTTCATGCAGTAAACTGCCAGATAACGCACTGGCACCGCCTGTCTTTTCGTATAAAGCCATCAGACATTAAACCGGAGAAAAACATGACCATCACGTGCCGCTTCTCGGTCGGGATCGAATCCCCCGCAGATACAGACACCGCATGGGGGATCTACGTCCCTGCGTTCGACGGTACAGAGTATGGCTGCGTGTCGGCAGCAGACACAGAGGAAGGTACCGAAGCCGCAGCACGCGAGGCTATCCTTGCCATGACCACATATATTCTGGCCACCGGGGGCGATCTTCGGGCACTGCGTGATGCCGGCACGGCAGAATACCGGGACCATGCGGATTACCGGTACTGTGACCGGTGGCTGGTGATTGACACTGAATTACCGGAGTGAAGCGGTGAACGGGCACGAAATTTATTACGGGGTCGTGAGGCGCTGGCCGGGTGTCGGGGCGGCGAGCCATGACATGGTATGCGACGTATGATACGTCATGAGTTAAAAATCAGTAACTTACAGGTATTTTTCCCCTTCCAGTATGAAGGAGCGTATGATGTCCACAAAACAGCTTTCTCCTGAAAATCATTAAAATTCAGCCAGTCACGCACCCCGCCAGGGTGCGTATTGTGTATCACCATTTCTGAGGGTTAAGGGCTGAGAAAACAGGGAAAATCCAGTGACAACATGGTACCCGGAACGGAACGGGAGTATTAAAACCACGTGGTAGTAATTAAGTATGAGAAAGAGACAAGTTAAGCATGAGAAAGGTAGCAGCGGGTTTCAAAGGGGTACCCTTTGGCACGCGACTGTATACAGTCGGTAACGTGCCTTATGGAGAATGGCGGCATTGCACTAAATTGCACTAAATTTCGTTAATGCGCACTAAGTTGCATTAAAGATCGTCGATACCATGACAAATTGCACTGAGTTGCATTACGACGCTCATTTCTGCCAGAACTTCCACCAGGGTGATGCCGTAAGATTCGGAGTGTCAGATAACGGCTGTTTATGCTCCAGAAGCTGCATTGCCAGACGAAGTGAACTTATATGCTCATCCCGGGCATTCACCGCATCTTTAAGCCCGGCGTTTTCCGTCTGCAAAAGTGCCACCTGATGCTGTAAATCCTGTAAAAAATCACTGTTAATCGCTGTAGAATCGTCGTCAAACTTTACAGCATCACGTTTACTATCACTTACGACATTAAGAGCGCCGAAAACCCGCATAAGCTCAGCAGTATCAATGATTTTTACGGGCTTACCATACTTTACAGATGAGGTGTAACTGAGTTCACCAGATTTAAGTAGCTTGTAAATAGTTGGGCGACTGACACTGGCGAGACGTGCCGCTTCGCTAATTGATACATGAGCCATTACAGATCCCCTTGTAGATTACTCAGACGAATAGCCAGAGTACGGTAGAGCTGTTCCGCATCATCATGCAATTTTTCGCACAGGTCGGCCTCAGCATCGAGATCCTGTTCATTGAGCTTCTCCAGCAAAAGCAGGGATTGCGCCTGGATGAATTTAGCCATATTCAGTACCGTTTTCTGTTGTTTGGACATCACAGCGTCAGTGCTCCAGGTTACCTACAGTTATTTTCCGCTTCCTCGACCGTTCGCTCGCTATGCTCGGTCACTTGTCTGCGGCGAGCGGATGGGGAACACTAACAACAAATGATGTAAGCGGAATAAAGAGCAAAAGGCCACGCCCGCAAGGGCGTTTTTCCATAGGCTTCGCCCTCCTGACGAGTTTCACAGAAATCAGGTGATTTCAGGCACTCAAATCAGAAGTGGCGAAACCCGACAGGACTTAAAGATACCAAGAGTTTCCCCCTGATGGCTCCCTCGTGCGCTCTCCTGTTCCCACCGTAAGGTTTACCCGTTGCAGTCCGCCGTTTCGTTACACTGTGGTGGCGTTTTCTCATTCCTACCCACGCAACTGGGTTCCTTTTAGGTGGTTCGCTCCAAGCTGGACTATATGCACGAACTCCCCGTTTAGTCCGACTACCACGCCTGTTCCGGTAACTTTTCACTTGAATCCAACCCGAAAAGACACGACGAATCGCCACTGGCGGTAGCCACTGGTAACTGTATTAGCGGGAATAGTTGTAACTGAATAGGCTATACTAGAGCTTGAAGTGTTGCGATGTTTCCGGCTACACTGAAAGTACAGATTTGGTGACTGTTCCCGCTAAGATGCAGTTACCACGGTTCAAAAACTTGCCGGTTTATTGAACCTTCGAAAAGCCACCTTGCCGGGTGGCTTTTTCGTTTCTAGAGCATATAACTGTTCGAGCTATCGGTGCAAGTTGTTGTTATTGCCTTACGCTTATATCGAGAGCAATGCTACAGATACATTATCTAGAGGCACCAACATACCACTAATGACAGCTGAGAATGCATTACTTACTTTGCTCTCGGTATCCATATCCCATATGACATCATCATTACAATGGCACCAAAAACCATCGGTACACAAAACAACTTTCTCAGAATTATTTAATCGCCGATCTTTAAATGATAATTCTTGATGCTCTGATTTTCTCGATACAAATTTAAGAAGTCGATTTCTGTAAGGGTGCCTTGGTATGCTGGATTCATGAGAAAAACCAGAATCGACCAAACGTTGAGCAACGGAGTCGTCTTTGGTCCTTTCCTTATTATCTAAAAAATAAATTCTCGAATCACCTATAGATATATATTTCATTACTTCATCATCATATATAACCATCGAGAGCGTAGATTTACCATCCGCTCCATCATGGGCGTTAACAACGCTAAGAACAAAATCACAAGCGTGATTTATATCTATCTGCATCAGACAACCTCTAGAAACCACATCAACAAAGTAATCGACATAGTGCATATCTAGGGTGTTATTGCAAAAACCATCCATAATAAATGAAACGTTAAAACCATTACATTCGAGATAAACAAATCTATCTAAATTTTCATTCCTATCACCTTGAGAGGTGAAATGATAATATGATGACATCATTCACCTTCTTTATTTACTAGCAAATCCCAAGGAAGTGATTTATAGAAATCATTAACCTTATTGTAAGCATACTCGAAATCAGGAATATCTCCGGACACCTCTTGAGATAAAGTTCCATAATCTTTGGCTGAGTGTTCTTTTATATCTTCACGATCTAATGTATTACAGTGAATATCTTCCTTCGGAATCCTACCCTCGGATTTTAAAATTAAAGAAGTGAGAACAGCAAAGCGCTCATCATCATCAAGACTAACGCAATTAAATAAATAATTTAAATCATAAATATCTTGGCGGCGATTCCTGTTTCTATACGGCTGTTGAATTATAGACCTGATTTTTTCAGCCATTAGATCTGTTATGTTATACGATTGCACACCATCATCATCGAGAACCAAATCATCCACATCAAAGCTAATTTCATTAAAACTATAATCTATCTTTATAGTATTTGGACTTTGCCCTCTTTCCAGTCGCTCCATCTCACCGGAAACACTTTTTCTGGCATAGCCTATCTTCAAATTAAATGATGGGAATGTTGCATTTTCATAATTTTTTTTAGGCTGAATCCCGAGGCTTTGGATCGCACAAAAAACACCATATGGAAGGCTATCAGAAGATATTAAAAGTGCCTCATTTAATTCACGTCTGAATTCATCCTCATCCAACTCAGAAAGCTTCATTTTTGTAGAGAAATCAATATCCTCCGTGAATCTTGTGCTCCTATATCTAATACCCAGAAGCATCCCTCCTTTCATTATCATTTTTGGCCTAAGGTAATCACTGCTTGCAATAGCGGAAAGTACTATATGTACCGCTTGCCTAAACACAACCCTATCCCTCGGCGCCTCACCGACCCAATCTTCAATAGAATACTCCATAAAACCCTCTTACATATTTATAGATATACACCATCTTTCAGAAAAAACATTTGAATATGGCTCTGATGCAATTAACTTGCGACTTCCACCTCGCTGGACACTATCAGCCCAAGAATCAATGCCTTTATGAGTTAAACCACAAATATCTTCTAATATATACCCAGCTCTAGCTTTATCCATAGAGTTACCATTCTTAGAGAATTCCTTTACTATTATAGGCAAATATTTCTCAGCAAAACCTTCAAAAACACTAACAACATGATTAAAACCACCACAGTATTCTGGGAACTTAAGCATATCTAAGAATGTCTCACCTATATTTGTAACTCTAATGCCACCAGAAGCGAATTGTTCATTCTTGATTTTGAAGTCTGTTTTCTTATGAAAAATTATCTTTTTCCCATCATATATAGGTATTGAACTTACTAACTGAGGGATTAAAAAGGTTTTATTTTTAATCAATGGGAAGCTTTCTTTTATTTTTAAAGAAAAATACTCTTTTAAGTATCGAGGTGTCGACATAGTAACATGAACTTCACTTGGTATTCTGTCAGTGATTCCATGCCACTCCATTGCATTTATATACGATATATATGAACATGGATTAATAGAACAAACTACTTGCTGAGCTGAAGGTTTATCTTTGTTGTTTATATAATAAACAACCCCATCAACACACTTAGATATAATCCCCTTCCTAAGCAAGTGAAAAGTAGCATCGCCAACGACCCTATAATCAGGCTCGTCTGCCGTTATTTTCCCAATCTTTAATCCATTAAATTTTTTGTCTCTATAAAGCTCGTATAAATACCAGTTAATTTCATATGCACTGATCACAGGTTTCTCATGGTGTTCCATGACAATCTTACTTAAGGATTCTCTTAGGGAGATCGTTTCTTCTTTCATGATGTACCAGATGATGTATAAGTCCTAAGGACTTATACATCATCTACTAACAAAAGTCAAATTTAACATCGCGATTTATATTTGTCTAATGATATGAATATAAAGGTTTTTTTTCAAAAATTGACTTTTTTATGTTTCCTTACTAAACTAACGTCCTAAGGACGTTAGTTTAGTAAGGTTTCATGTATTTTTAATGACATTATTTTCGGGGCATCCTTAAATCTAACTTAACCTATCGTCCTGATTTACCATAACGCCTCACTTCGCGAACCAGCACTTCCCACAGTAAATCCCTTACCTAGCTAACCTTGACACACGAAAACCATCATAAAGGCAACATATCAGCTTAGGGTTATCTA
>NZ_CP056288.1:0-2581 GCF_013729795.1 Citrobacter sp. RHBSTW-00859
TTCGCTCCAAGCTGGACTGTATGCACGAACCCCCCGTTCAGTCCGACTGCTGCGCCTTATCCGGTAACTATCGTCTTGAGTCCAACCCGGAAAGACACGACAAAACGCCACTGGCAGCAGCCACTGGTAACAGGTTTGTGCGAGAGATGTGTTCAGAGTTCTTGAAGTGGCGGCCTGACTGAGGCTACACTGGAAGGACAGATTTGGTGACATGTCTCGCACAAGACTGTTACCACGGTTAGAGAATCTGCCAGGATTAACTAACCTTCGAAAAACCACCTGCCAGGGTGGTTTTTTCGTTTCCAGTGCAAGAGATTACGACGCAACAGAAAGGATCTCAAGAGGATCCTATCCCATCCCTCTCCCCCCAAAGGGAAACCAGCACCACTCCACGACACCATTTCTTTGAAAAAAATTATTGAACCCATTGATTTTAATAATAAAAAAAACAGATATAATCATGATCCACAATCACCCAACTTGGGTAATAAAATCAATGATTTATAGGTTAGGGATTTTATCAATATCGCTGCTTACAGCTGGTTGTGTTTCTACCAGCAATGTTCTTGAGTTAGGCAGGGATACATATACGGTTTCAGCAACTGCTGATGGTTTTAGAGATGCGGCATCAGCACGCCAAAGTGCCTTTAAAACAGGTTCTGAGAAATGTAATAGTCTCGGTAAAAAATTCCTGCTCACTAACGAAAACGTGGCTAACACCAGAATGGGGATAGATACCACAGTAACACTCTATTTCCGTTGTCTTGACGAAAGAGACAGCGAGTATGTACGACCAAATCTACAGAAAGCACCTGATCTACTCATCGAGAGTAAGTAACTATGAATTTCCTTATGATCATGACCCTATGGTGGATATCGTCATTCATCACACACATGATGAAAGTTGGAAATATCAGAGAGTACGGCCCCACTAAAACCCATTTGCTGTTGATGGTTACTACGCTCCCTGCTGGCGTTGGTGTTTTTATCTATCCGATAGTAGAAGCGGTATGGGGAGAACTGTCATTGCTGAAAGTTATTGGTTATACCGTTTTATCCCTCATTGTCGGAGGGCTTGTTGGCAATATGATTGTTCGTGGATTATTTTCAACATCAATAGGGATTTTGCTCATAAACCCGTTGGCAATACTCTTCAGCATTGCGGGTATCGCATTCTTAATCGTGCAATATTTACCATAACATCTCTTGCCCGCACCGCCTGAGAAGCTCTCAGGGCGTTTCTGAGGACTCCGGCCTGAAACATACACCTTTCTGTGCCCATATCGAGAAAAAACGCCCCTGATGATTTCTGCGTACCTGCATGGCTATGCACTCAAGTGAATGAAGTAAGATTTCAGTCTGCGATCACCATAAAACCGGGAAAAAGCCGTATGACAAAACAGGAATCAGCCGCACTGAACATGGCAAAATTTATCCGGGCGCAGTCGCTGCTGCTGCTCGAAAAACTCGACGTGCTCGATCTTGATGACGAGGCAGCCGACTGTGAGCGAATGCACGAACAGGCAGAAGCGCTTTATCAGAAGCTGAGCGCACGCTTCGGTATACAGGACGGCGAATAAAGAGACGAAAAGAACGCTCACTTAGACGAAAAGCGTATCCAGGGCAACTATGTATATCCACCGTGTACATAGTCATGCCTGACGTTTTCGAGCAGGTCGAGCATGTAGGAACGACGAGCTTGATTGGTATCGGACACAATATGGCGATACGCCTCAAACATAACAGCACCCGCATCACCGCCCGAACGGCGAAGCATAGCGGAAATCATCCTCACAAAGAGCAGACGTTCATCGGGGCAAAGGTTCATAAGTTCTCCTGGTGAAAAACCAAACATGAAAGCACCCATCTATTAACGTCAGCTGTGAACGCTTCATTAGAAGAAAATAGGTAAACCCGGGAAAAAGATCCAAACGTTAACATCACAGGTAAACAGAAACGTCGGGTCGATCGGGAAATTCTTTCCCGGACGGCGCGGGGTTGGGCAAGCCGCAGGCGCGTCAGTGCTTTTAGCGGGTGTCAGGGCACAGCCCCGACACCCCAGAGCCGACTGTAGGTCACTGGGCGAACGCGGCGGAATGATGTCGGATGACGTCATTTTGCGGCGTTTGCCCTATCCTGCATCGTATTAAAAAATGCAGCTATGGCGCGTACGGTGCCAAAGATAAGCCCGGAGATATTCCGCTTCCTCGCTCACTGACTCGCTCCGCTCGGTCGTTCGGCTGCGGCGAGCGGGGAAAGCATGCCCGGGAATGGAAGCTACATTATCCACAGATTCAGGGGAGAAGCGGCAGAAGAACATGTGCGCAGGAAGAAAGGCCCAGAGAGAGGATCCCGGCGTTGCCGGTTTTCCATAGGCTCCGCCCCCCTGACAAGCATCACAGAATCGGACGCTCAAATCAGTGGTGGCGAAACCCGACAGGACTTAAAGATACCAGGCGTTTCCCCCTGGTGGCTCCCTCGTGCGCTCTCCTGTTCCTGCCTTTCGGTTTACCGGTGTCATTCCGCTGTTATGGCCGCGTTTGTCTCATTCCACGCCTGACACTCAGTTCCGGGTAGGCAG